>NZ_JAATEK010000055.1:0-45276 GCF_012034195.1 Microbispora sp. CL1-1 | reverse complement strand
TCGGGCACCTTTCTTTTTCGCGGGTTTGTTTCCGGGGTTTGTTCCTGGGGTGTGTTCCCCGGCGGGTTGCTGGGTGTTGGTTCCCGCTGCCTGTTTCTGCGTGTGTGTGGGCGGTGGGTGTGGGTGTGGGTGTGGTGGCCCCGGCCGGGGTGTGGCCGGGGCTTTCGCATGTCCGGGGCGGTTTCCGGGGGTGTCGATCGGCACTGGTCGGGGGCTGGTGGGGGAGACGGTTGAGGAGCCGGCAGGCCCGCAGCTCGAGGGACGCGCTGGGGCGTGCAGTCAGCAGGCCGTGGGGTGACGGGCGGCGCCGGGGATGGGAGTAGCAGGCACGCGGCGGGGCGATCGGCGATGCCGAGAGGGAAAGCCGAGAGGGAAAGCAGTCGGCAGGCCGTGGGAGAAGGGTCAACACCGGGGCGGGGGCGGCTGGTCGGGTGTGGGGCGGCTGGTTAACTGTGGGGCAGGGGCTCTTGAGGACAGCGGCGAGGAGTCCCGCAAATGCGGAGAAGGACGACGGCGCCGAGTGACGACCACGGGATGTGCATGGTGGCGTCGCGGAGAGCCCGCTTCACGATGGTCTCGCAGCCGGCCCAGGCGAAGCCGATGCCGATCACGGTGCCGAGCAGGGTGGCCACGACCGTCAGCAGCACCGCCTCGGTCGCCGGCATCCGCCGTAGCTGTCCGCGGGTGAGCCCCATCGTCCCGCGCCCCAAGGGTGGACTCCGTGTCGTCGTCGAGCTGCTGCGCCCTGTTGATCTGCCGCTCCCTGTTGATCTGCCGCTCCCTGTCGAGCTGCCGGGCCATGTTGATCTGCTGCGTCCTGTTGATCTGCCCGCAGCGGGACGTCCCGGCCCGGCACCCGAATTCCGCCCGGCCCGATCGGCCTGAGTCCGGCCGTTATGCCGGGGGAGGCGTGACCGCGGCCTTCAGCAGGGGCTCGATGCGGAAGGGGATCTGGGTCGACAGGGCGATCGTCGTGTCGGTCCGCTGGATGGCGGGCGAGGCGAGGATCCGGGCGATGATCTCCTGGAGGTGCGGGGTGCTGTGGGCCACCACGCGGCACAGCAGGTCGGCCTGGCCGCTGGTGCCGTACACCTCCAGGATCTCCGGGACGTCCGCGAGCCACTGCACGGCCTCGGTCAGCCGGCCCTGGGCGATCTGCAGGGACGCGAAGGCGAGGATCGGATAGCCGATCTGCTCGGTCGTGATCGTCGGGCCGAAGTCGCTGATGACGCCGCGCGCGGTGAGCTTGTCGAGCCGCGCCTGCACGGTGCCGCGGGCGACGCCGAGGAGGCGGGCCAGTTCGGTGAGCCCGATCCGGGGGTTGGCCCGCATGGTGATCAGGAGGCGGCTGTCGAGCGCGTCGAGCATGCGCCGAGGGTACGCCTCGACTGAGCGGATCGACCAGTGGCATCCACCTCGAATGCGCTTTTTTGAGCGTTTCGCACACCTGAACTGGTCACTCTTGCCAGCCAAACGAATAGTTGCTGTCCTATGGGAGTATGTTCGAAGAAGCGCAGTATTTCGCCCCGGTCGCGACGAAGGATGACGGATCCGTCGTCGTCGAGCTGGCCACGAGCCACCCCGGTTTCGCGGACGCCGTCTACCGCGAGCGGCGCAATGCGATCGCGGCGCTGGCGCTCGGTCACACCCCCGGTGACCCCATCCCCACGGCCGAGTACACCGACGAGGAGCACCACGTGTGGGCGCTCGTCACCAAGGAGCTGGCGGTCAAGCACCAGAAGTACGCGGTGCGCGAGTTCCTCGACGCGAGCAAGCGGCTCGGCCTGCCCGAGGACCGCATCCCGCAGCTCCAGGAGGTCGGCGACCTGCTGGAGCCGCTGACCGGCTTCCGCTACCTGCCGGCGGCCGGGCTGGTCCCGCTCCGGGAGTTCTACGGCGTCCTGGCGGACGGCCTGTTCCACTCTACGCAGTACATCCGGCACCATTCCGTGCCCTTCTACACCCCCGAACCCGACGTCATCCACGAGGTGATCGGGCACGCGAACACCCTCGCCTCACCCCGCTTCGCGGAGCTGTACCGGGCCGCCGGCCGTGCTGCCCGCCGGGTGGAGACCGACGAGGCGCTGGAGTTCGTGTCCAAGGTGTTCTGGTTCACCCTGGAGTTCGGCGTGATGCGGGAGGACGGCGAGCTCAGGGCGTACGGCGCGGGAATCCTCAGCTCGTACGGCGAGATCGAGGAGTTTCGCGGGATGGACATCCGCCCGCTCGACCTCGCGGCGATGGGGACCACCCAGTACGACATCACGAAATATCAGGAGGTGCTCTTCGAGGCGGCCTCGTTCGACCACCTCGAAGACACGGTCGGGACGTTCTGGGACACCTGCGACGACGAGTCCATCGCCCGCCTGCTCACGACGTCCTCGGCCTGAGCAGGCTCGTACGCAGCCCCGCGAACAGCCCCGCGAGCAGGCCGCGTAAGCAGGCCCGGAAACAGCCCCGCGTGCAGGCCGCGTAAGCGGCCCGAAAACAGGCTCAGCGCGCGCCGACGATCAGCAGGGCGTCGCCGACCGCCCGCTCGGCGCCGTCGGACGGACGGTTGACCACCTTCTTGCCGATGACCATGGTGGTCGATCCGCCGCCGTCCAGGTTGATCGCGTCGCGCGCGCCGAGCCAGCGCATGAGCTCGGCCGCCTCGAAGAACGAGGCGCCGATCGTGCTGCCCGGCGCGCGGCCGTCGACGACCGCGACGAGGAGCTTGCCGTCGCGGGTGACGCCCGCGAGCGTACGGGGGTGGCGCCGCAGGATCATGTTGGTGTTGGCCATGCCGTCCCGCGCCGCGGTGATGGAGGTCCTGCCGTTCCTGACCAGGCCGATCGCGCCGCCGATGATGTTGGTCTCCGGGGTCAGCGGGATGGCCTTGTTCGTCCGCAGGTCGGTGACCCGGGTCGTGACCGTGACGGCCGTGCCTTCGCCCGCGTGCTGCGACAGCCAGCCGGCGGCGGCCCCGACGCCGTGCAGCACACGGGTGCCGGGTGTCACGGGACCACCGGACGCGCGGACGGCGGTCACCCTGCCGGAGGCGTCGAGGACCACCTCGATCCCGTCGTCCTTCGGGGTGTCCCGTCCGAGCTCCTCGGTGTACATGACCAGCTCGTCCGGCTTCGGCACCCGGTTGAGGCCGGTCACCTCGGCCGTGGCTCCGTCGGCCGCCCGCGCGGCGACCGAGGACGACAACTCGGTGACGCGGGCCGTACGGCCCCGGAGGACCAGGCCCACGCGGCCGGCCACGGCCTCGCTGAGCAGCTTGCCGCCGACGACGGAGATGCCCGTGGGGTCGCCGCGGAAGGCGGGCAGCGTGTGGATGTCGAAGAAGCCGCCGTTCACGGCGGCGAGGGCCTTGGCGGCGGAGGCCATGGCCGAGACCTTCTCCCGCTTGGCGACGCTCGTGCCCAGGGACGCCTGGTACGAGCCGCGGAAGGCGCGCGGGTCGACGACGATGACCCGCACGCTCCAGGGGCCGGTGGTGACGAAGCCGTCGTCGCCCTGGAAGTCGACCTTCGCGCTCACCCCGGCGTCCTTGAGCTGTTTGACGACCGCGGCGGCCTCGGCCTTCTGGTCGAGCGGCCAGCTGCCCACCCGCACCATGAAGTAGTCGCCGGCGGGGTGGTCGGCGACGGCGGGCCGGGTGAACTTCACGATGACGGGCTCGAGTCCGGCCATCTGTACGGCTGTCGCCTGGGCCTGCGCGTTGGCCTCCGACATGAAGTCCTTGCCTTTGACGACGACGCTGACCGTGTATCCGTCCTGCGGCGTGCCGTGGCGGAGCGTGAAGTAGCTGACTCCGGGGGCCAGGCTCTTGGCCGCCGACTTCGGGATCCCGGGCTCGCCGAGCGGGAAGCTCGTCGTCGGCAGCCCGGCGACGGGCTCGGCGGCGGCCGGGGCCGAAGGGATGGTCGTCGTCAGGGCCAGCAGGGCGGCCCCGACGACAAGGCGGCGTCTCATGCGATTACTCCCCATCGGTGATCCTTGCGGGACCATCGTGGCGACAATTTCCACCGGAGACGACCGAAACGCGGCGAAGCGCATGAATTTCCCAACAACAGCCGGACATTAGGGGCATAAGCCCATAAAACGTCAGGGAGGATCGGAATCGATCTCCCGGGCGCGCTGGACGAACTCCTGTGCGGACCGGGCTTCGATGTGGACGAGCAGCCCGTCACGCCTCCGGGACATGCCCCAGTAGTGCGCGGTGGCCTCGCCCCACCAGATGGTCCATTTGGGGAATCGCGCGGACAGGGCCCGCACGACGACCGTCGGGCTGATCTTGGGTTCGCTTATCGTCGGCACGTTTCGAGGTAAGCATGATTCACCCAGTGAGCGCGAGTATACGAAGAGTAGTCAGGTGCGATAGGACTTACACCCGGGACGACATACCTACGTTCCGGGTGTCACCAACTCCGCGAGGAGTCGCCCATCGAGCCCTGTAACGGTCAAATCGTCTGCCCCCGTCATCGTCTCGGACACGACGAGCGCGTTGACGATGGCCTCCTCGGTCGCCTCGATGACCGCGTAGAAGAGCGGATCGAGGTAGTCGTCCGCGAGCACCGTGACCTGGAACGTGCGCGGAGGGGCCGCGTCGAGGGCGCTGGCCGGCAGGTTGCGGTTGCCGGTCGAGAAGCACAGGAACCCGTCGCCGCTGGAGTTCTCCCCGGCGCCGCCCGTACGCGCCACACCGAGCCCCGCGCGCTGCGCCACCCTCCGGCACTGGTGCGGCAGCAGAGGCGCGTCGGTGGCGACGATCCCGATGATCGACCCCGCCTCCTCGTGGCGCAGCGCCGAGGCCGGGAGGCTCCTGCCCACGTGGACGCCGTTGACCGTCAGCCGGTCCCGCCGTCCGTGGTTGGCCTGGACGAGCACGCCCACCGTGTAGCCGTCCACGACGCGGGAGGCCGTGCCGATGCCGCCCTTGAAGCCGTGGCAGATCATCCCGGTGCCGCCGCCGACCGCGCCTTCGGCGACGGGCCCGCCCGCCGCCTTCTCGTACGCCTCCCGGACGTGGGCGGCCTTCACATGCTGTCCGTCGATGTCGTTGAGCATGCCGTCCCAGGTCTCGCCGACGACGGGCAGCGACCACGCCTGCCGGCCCTTGCCGAGCGAGCCGACCTCGATCTCGACGAGCGCGTCGCGGACCACGCCCACCGAGCCCGTGTTCGTCAGCCCGATCGGCGAGGCGAGCAGCCCGAACTCCTGGAGGAACGCCATCCCGGTGATCTCGCCGTTGCCGTTGAGCCAGTGCAGCCCCGCGTAGACAGGCTCGTCGAAGGCCGAGCCGTCGTGCGGGACGATCACGGTGACGCCGGTGCGCACCGGGCCCTCGCCGACCACCCGTGGGCCGCTCCCGCTGATCAGCGTGGTGTGCCCGACCTTCACGCCCGGAACGTCGGTGATGGCGTTGTGCCCGCCAGGCGTTCCGGTGCCCACGACGATGCCGAAATCCCGTGCTCGCAACGACACTCCCATACTCTCGACGACGGTCCCGGGTTCGCGATCAGGTGGCCTCGCGGCGGAAGGTCTCCAGGGCGAGCAGCGCGACGTGCAGCGACAGGCACGACTCGACGTCGTCGAGGTCGGTGTCGAGGACCCGTTCCAGCCGCCGCAGCCGGTCGTAGAACGCGGGCCGGGACAGGTGGGCCTTCTGCGCGGCCACCGCCTTGTTGCGCCCGGAGTCGAGATAGATGCGCAGGATCCTGGTCAGGTCGCCGTGCCGCTGGGCGTCGTGGGCCAGCAGGGCCCCCAGCTCGCGCTCGGCGAAGGTCTGCAGCCGGGCGTCGTCGCGCAGCAGGTGGAGCAGGCCGCGCAGCCGCAGGTCGGGCAGGCGGTAGAACGGCCGCCCGTCGGGCTGGCGCACCGCGACCTCCGCCACCTGCTCGGCCTCCAGGAAGCCGCGCCGTACGTCCTTGATCGACTCCACGACCGAGCCGGCCGCCAGCACGAACGGCGTGGCGAAGTTCGCCCGCAGGCGCTCGGCCAGCGCGCCGAGCGCGGCCTCGGCGGCCATGCGGGGCGGCAGCGGCAGCAGCACTCCGACGCGGCTCTGGTCCAGCGCCCCGACCAGGGCGGGCAGCTTGGCCTCGCGGCAGGCGGCGGCGCCGGCCTCGGCGAGCTCGCCCAGCCTGGCCTGCTCGCCCAGCGCGGTGCCGACGGACGCGGTCAGCCGGATCACGGCGCTCACGAGCCTGCGCCCGGTGAGCGGGACCCCGACGGCGCGGGCGCGGGCGGCGGCCTCGTCGGGATCGGCGTACGCGTGGGTGAGGATGCCGGTCAGTATGGTCCCGTGCGCCTGCCGTTCCAGGGACTCCTGGTGGCGCTCCAGCAGGCGGCTCAGTGCGAGCGTGGTCGCCGCGCGTTCGGCGAGCACGATGTCGCGGGGGCTGGGCCGGCCGTCGCACAGCAGGATGAGCCGTCCCCAGTCCTGGCCGCGGGCGCCGACCATGGTCACGAGCCAGCCGGCGGCGGCGTCGTACGCGGTCCGCTCGGACGGCATCACCGCGCGCGACCTGGCCTCCCAGTTGGCCAGCACGCTACCGGTGTCGCCCCCGGCCGCGTCGCACGCCAGCACCTGGTGGGCCAGGTTCTCCAGCAGCACCGGGCGGCCGGAGAAGCGGGCGACCTGGTTGAGCACCTCGGCCGGAGAGGCGCCCTCGACCGACAGCTCGGTGAACACCTCGTGCAACTGCTCGGAGGCCCGCAGCTCCTGGAGCTGGATGTCGATGATGCGCGCGTGGACCGACTCGGTGATCTGGACGAAGGGCGTCTCGCGGGCGAGCGTGATCAGCGGCAGCCCGTGCTCCTCCGCCGCCTTGACCACCGCCCTCGGCAGCTCGCGGACGAACCGCCGGCCGAGCTCGACGATCAGGCCCGAGGCGCCGACGGCGGCCAGGTCGCTGACATAGTCGGCCAGCTTGTCGGGCTCGCTCGGCAGCGCCACCCCGGTCGTGAGGACCAGCTCGCCGCCGCGTAACAGATGGGCGATGTCGTGGACCTCGCCCACGTGCACCCATCGGACCCGGGTGTCCAGCCGGTCGCCGCCCGCCACCACCCTGGGGCTGCCACGCCGGACCGCGTCCAGCGCGAGCACGTCTGCCACCGTGGGGAGCATGCTCAGAGGCTACCTGATCACAATGTAAGGATGACCCTCCACCGGCTGACACATTGATCTCGGCGCAGGTCGCGTCCGGATCTCAGCGCAGGCGCGTGCCGAGGCCGTCGAGGAGGGCCATCAGCCCGTAGTCGAAGGCGAGCCGCCGGGCCACGATCGGGTCGAAGTCCTGGTGCGCGTAGGAACCGTAGCGCTCCCGCAGGTTGGGCAGGTCGGCCGACAGCTTCGTCAGGAGCGGGTCCACCGCGGCCTGCAGCTCCGTCACGCTCTTGCCGGTGGCCTTCAGCGAGCTGAGAAAGGCGACCTCGGGGATCGTGGCGCCCAGCGTGTACGACACGACGGCCGTCATGGCGTAGTCCACGTCGATGCCCTCGAACCCCGCGCGGACGAAGGCGCCCATCAACCGGTCGGCCGCGGTGAGCGCGTTCGGCCCGAGCCCGGGGACCACGCCGATGAGGCTCGCGCTCCACGGATGGTCGAAGACCGCCTGACGCATGGCGTAGGCGAAGACGCTCGCCGCCTCCCGCCAGTCGGCCTCCTCGGGCACCACGACGCCCGAGTAGACCTCGTCCATCACGAGCTCGATCAGCTCGTCCTTGTTGGCCACGTGCCAGTAGAGGCTGGTCGCCCCCGCGCCGAGCCGGGCGCCGAGCCTGCGCATGCTGAGCGCGTCGAGACCCTCGGCGTCGAGCAGCTCCACGGCCGCCCGGACGATCTGGTCGCGGCTGAGGCCCTGCTCGCGCCCTCCTTTGCGCTCGCGGGTCCAGACCGAGGAGAACGGCTTCGCTGACACGGCCTCACAATATTCGCTCGCACAGTGTTCGATGGAGTCGTACAGTGTCCGACACTACTCGCACACTGTTCGAGGAGACCTTCATGTCCCATCCCCGACGCTGGTGGATCCTCGGCGTCCTCTGTCTGAGCCTGCTGACCCTGGTCGTGGACAACACCGTCCTCAACCTCGCGATCCCGTCGCTCATGCGCGACCTCGGCGCCACGCCGTCCGACGTGCAGTGGGTCATCGACGCGTACGTCCTGGTCTTCGCGGGCCTGCTGCTCACCGCGGGCAGCCTGTCCGACCGGTACGGCAGGCGGCGGATGCTCGTGATCGGCCTGGCGTTCTTCGGTGGCGCGTCGCTGGCGGCCACGCTGGTCACCGAGCCCTGGCAGCTCATCGCGGCCCGCGCGCTGATGGGGGTCGGCGGCTCCTGCGTGATGCCGTCGACCCTGTCGATCCTGATCACGGTGTTCGACGAGAGCGAGCGGCGCAAGGCCATCGCCGTGTGGAGCTCGGTCGCCATGGTCGGCGTCATCGCCGGTCCCACCGTCGGCGGGTTCCTGCTCCAGCACTACTACTGGGGCTCGGTCTTCCTGCTCAACGTGCCGATCGCGGTGCTGGCGATCATCGCGGCCTTCGCGCTCATGCCGGAGACGTACGGCGAGACGCGGCGGGCCGACCCGCTCGGGGTGATCCTGTCCACTGCCGGGATGGGCGGGCTGGTCTGGGCCGTCATCTCCGCGCCCGGCGGGCACTTCAACCCCCTCGCGGTGGCGCTCTCGGCCGCCGCCCTGCTGGCGTTCGTGCTGTGGGAGCGCCGCAACCCCCACTCGATGCTGCCGCTCGGCCTGTTCCGGGACCGCTCGTTCAGCGGGGCGTGCTTCTCCATCGTGCTGCTGTCGTTCGGCGCGGGCGCGCTCATGCTGGCCATCACGCAGTATCTGCAGTTCGTCCTGGGCTACGACCCGTTGAAGGCCGGGTTCGCCCTGCTGCCCTACGTGGTGGCGGCGGCGGTGTTCAACGTGCTTGGCGCGTCGCTGGGCAGGAAGGTGAGCAACCGGGTGCTCATCGCCTCGGGCCTGGTCGTCATGGCCGCCGGGTTCGCCCTGCTGTCCACGCTCACCGGCGGATACGGCACGCTGATCGCCGGCCTCCTGGTCATGGGAGTCGGCGGCGGCCTGGCCGGTCCCGCGGCGTACGCGACGCTGATGGGCGCGGTGCCGCCCGAGCGCGCCGGGGTCGGCTCCGCGCTCAACGACACGGTGCAGCAGGTCGGCATGGCGCTGAGCGTGGCCGTCCTCGGCAGCGTGCTCGCCGCCGCGTACACCGCGGCCATGCCGGAGTCGGCGCCGCCGGCGGCGCGCGAGTCGATCGGCGTCGCGACGACCCTAAGCGACCCCGCCGTGGCCGCCGCCGGACGCGAGGCGTTCGTGTCGGCGATGTCCGTCGGCTCGTGGGTGGGCGCGGCCTGCTCGCTCGCGGCGGCTCTGGTCGCGCTGCTGGTCCTGCGCCGGAAGGCCACAGACCCGGCTTCCGCGGAGGAGCCCGCGCAGGCCACCACTGTGTAAGTGAAGTTCGAGATATCCCAGACAGGCTGACGGGTGAGGCGGTCACCCGCCAGCCGGGATACTCGGAGCATGTCGGACCTTCTCGCACGCCATCGCGCGGTCATGCCGAACTGGATGGCCCTCTATTACAACGAGCCCATCGAAATCGTCGGAGGCAAGGGCAACCGCGTCGTCGACGCGAACGGGAAGAGCTATCTGGATTTCTTCGCCGGGATCCTCACCAACATGATCGGGTATGACGTGCCCGAGGTGCGGGAGGCCGTCGAGCGCCAGCTCGCCACCGGCGTCGTCCACACCTCGACGCTGTATCTGATCCGCAGCCAGGTCGAGCTGGCCGAGAAGATCGCCCGCCTGTCGGGCATCCCGGACGCCAAGGTCTTCTTCACCAACTCCGGCACGGAGGCCAACGAGACCGCCCTGCTGCTGGCCACCTACGCCCGCGGGTCCGACCAGGTGCTCGCCATGCGGCAGAGCTACCACGGCAGGTCGTTCGGCGCGATCAGCGTGACCTCCAACCGGTCGTGGAAGAACAACTCGCTGTCGCCGCTCAACGTGCACTTCCTGCACGGCGCCGACCGCCACCTCGTGCAGTTCCGCGGCATGTCGGACGCCGACTACATCGCGGCCTGCGTCGACGACCTGCGCCACGTGCTCGCCACGGCCGTCACCAAGGACGTCGCCGCGCTGATCGCCGAGCCGATCCAGGGCGTCGGCGGCTTCACGATGGCCCCCGACGGGCTGTTCGCCGCCTACAAGGAGGTCCTCGACGAGGAGGGCATCCTGTTCATCTCCGACGAGGTGCAGACCGGCTGGGGCCGTACGGGCTCGGCCTTCTTCGGGATCCAGAACCACGGCGTGACGCCCGACATGATGACCTTCGCCAAGGGGCTCGGCAACGGCTTCGCGGTCGGCGGCATCGTCGCGCGCGGCGACCTCATGGACGGCCCGCACGCCGTGGGCCTGTCCACCTTCGGCGGCAACCCGATCTCGATGGCGGCGGCCAACGCGACGCTCGACTACGTGCTCGACCACGACCTGCAGGCCAACGCCGCGCGCACCGGCGAGATCATCATCTCCGGGCTGCGCGAGGCCGCCGGGCGGCTGCCCGTCGTGGGCGACGTGCGGGGCAAGGGCCTGATGTTCGCGATCGAGCTGGTCGACCCCGCCACCGGCGCGCCCGCCCCGGCCCTCGCCGCCCGCTTCATGGAGGAGACCAAGAAGCTCGGCCTGCTCGCCGGCAAGGGCGGCCTGTACGGCAGCACGCTGCGCATGGCCCCGCCGCTCACGCTCACCGAGGACGAGGCCCGCGAGGGCCTGGGCATCCTCGTCACCGCTCTGGAGACCGTCAACGATGAAGCACGTTAACCACTGGATCGACGGCGCGCTCGCCGAGGGCGCGGGCCGTACGGCGGAGGTGTTCGACCCGGCGACCGGCGAGGTGAGCGGCCGGGTGTCGCTGGCCACGGCCGAGGAGGTCGACGCCGCGGTGGAGGCCGCCGCCCGGGCCTTTCCCGGCTGGCGCGACGCGTCGCTCACCAAGCGCACCCAGGTGCTGTTCCGGTTCCGCGAGCTGCTCGACGCGCACCGCGACGACCTTGCCGCGCTGATCACGGCCGAGCACGGCAAGGTGCACTCCGACGCGCTGGGCGAGGTGGCCCGCGGCCTTGAGGTCGTGGAGTTCGCCTGCGGCATCCCCCACCTGCTCAAGGGCGGCTACTCGGAGAACGTCTCGACCCGGGTCGACTCCTACTCGATCCGCCAGCCGCTGGGAGTGGTGGCGGGCATCACGCCGTTCAACTTCCCGGCGATGGTGCCGATGTGGATGTTCCCGGTGGCGATCGCCTGCGGGAACACGTTCGTGCTCAAGCCCTCCGAGCGCGACCCCTCCGCGTCGCTGCTGCTCGCCGAGCTGTGGCAGCGGGCCGGCCTGCCGGACGGCGTGTTCAACGTGGTCCAGGGCGACAAGGCGGCGGTGGACCGGCTGCTGGAGCACCCGTCCGTGCGGGCCGTGTCGTTCGTCGGCTCCACGCCGATCGCCCGGTACGTCTACGAGACCGGCACGGCGCACGGCAAGCGGGTGCAGGCGCTCGGCGGGGCCAAGAACCACATGCTCGTGCTGCCCGACGCCGACCTCGACCTGGTCGCCGACTCGGCCGTCTCGGCGGGCTTCGGCTCGGCGGGGGAACGGTGCATGGCGATCTCCGTGGTGCTCGCGGTCGACCCGATCGGCGACGAGCTGGTCGAGAAGATCGTGTCGCGGGTGCGGGACCTCCAGGTCGGGCCGGGAACCGACCCCGAGTCGCAGATGGGCCCGCTCGTGACCGCCGCCCACCGTGACAAGGTGGCGTCCTACCTCGACCTCGGCGTCCAGGAGGGGGCCAAGCTCGTGGTCGACGGCCGGGAGACCCCCGTGCGCGGGGGCCGGGGGAACGGCTTCTGGCTCGGCCCGACGGTCCTCGACCACGTGCCGCCGAACTCCCGCGTGCACCGCGAGGAGATCTTCGGCCCGGTGCTGTCGATCGTGCGCGTCCGCTCGTACGAGGAGGGCCTTGAGCTGATCAACACCGGCGAGTACGGCAACGGCACGGCGATCTTCACCAACGACGGCGGCGCGGCCCGGCGCTTCCAGAACGAGGTGGAGGTCGGCATGATCGGCGTCAACGTGCCGATCCCGGTGCCGATGGCCTTCTACAGCTTCGGCGGCTGGAAGGCCTCGTTGTTCGGCGACACCCACGTGCACGGCACCGAGGGGGTCCACTTCTACACCCGGGGCAAGGTCGTCACCTCGCGGTGGCTCGACCCCTCCCACGGTGGCGTGAACCTGGGCTTCCCGACCAACGCCTGACGTCGCAGGCGACGCCCCGGGCCGCCGGGGGCCAGTAGGCTCGGGGCGTCCGTCTTCTGTCACGGGGGGTCGTGCGTGCGCCGTACACACCTGGTCATGACGGTCGCGGCCGTGGGACTGCTCGCCGCCGCCTGCGCCGGTCGGCCTTCGCCCGCGACCAAGGTGGCCACGCCGGGCACCTCGGCCGCCGCGGGCGAGGCGGGACCCAGCCCGTCGTCCCGCTCGTCCGGCGCCACGCCCACCCCGCTCGCGTCCCTCGGGCGCGGCGAGGGAACGCTCAGCGTGGTCGCGATCGACGGGTACGCCGAGTGGGGCGGCGTCGATCCCAAGGTCAAGTGGGTCGGCACGTTCGAGAAGGCGACGGGCTGCAAGGTCGGCCTGCGTTACTACGACCCGCGCGCGCAGGAGCGGCCGGGCGACTTCCCGCCGCAGTCGTTCGACGTGATCTCCGCGACGCCCGAGGTGGGCGGCCGGCTGATGGACGAGGGCAAGGCCGCCCCGCTCAACACCGGTCTGCTGCACGGTTACGACGAGATCCCCAAGCGGCTGCGCACGCTGCCGTCTGTCACCCGGGGCGGGCGCGTCTACGGCGTGCCGTACGTGTGGTCGACCAACGAGATCCTCTATGACACCGGCAAGGTCAGCCCCGACGGCCCGGAGTCGCTCTTCACGGACAAGGGGCCTGTGATGTTCCGGGACCGTCCGCTGACGCTGGCCGACGCCGCGCTGGTGCTCAAGGCCCAGGGCACGGACGTCGGCGAGGGCATCAAGGACCCGTTCGATCTCACCGACGCCCAGCTCGACGCCGCCGCCGACCTGTTCACTTCGGACGGGGACGACCAGCGGACGTTCTGGCGTGACCCCGTCGAGGTCGTCCAGGGCTTCGCGACCGGGTCCGTATGGCTCGCGCAGGCCACGCCGTACCACCTGGACGTGCTCAGGCGCGGGCACAAGCCGGTCAGGGCGCTGACGGACCGGCCGGTGACCGGCTGGGCCGACTCGTGGATGGTGTCGGCCCAGGCCCCGCACCCCTCGTGCGCGTACAAGTGGCTCGACTTCACGATGTCGCCGGACGTGCAGCGCAGGGTTTCGTCCTGGATGGGGCTCGCCCCCGCCAACCCCAAGGGGTGCACCGGCGCGGCCCGCCGGATCTGCGCGGACTACCGTGTCGGCACCGCCCAGGCGTTCCGGGGCGTCTACTTCGCGGTGCGCCCCAAGGCGTACGACAAGTGGGTGGAGCGCTGGTCACGCGTCGTGTCCTGACCCCTCGGGTGTCCTGACCCGGGTGTCCTGATCCGGCGAGGGCTACGGTCACTTCGGCTCGCCGGTGCCGTGCGGCACCCGGTCGGGGTGGGACCCGCGGGCATGGGGTGCTTGGGCATGGGGTGCTTGGGCATGGGGTGCTCGGGCATCCCGCGGCGCGCGGGTGGGGAAGACGGTGCAGGCGAGCGGCCAGAACACCAGCCAGACCACCATGGCGAACGTGAGGCGGCCGGCCCATTCCAGGAGCGCCGCCGTGCGTTCGAGGTCGCCGACGGCCACGACCCCGGCCAGCAGCAGGCCGCAGGCGACGGCCCAGCCGATCATGCCCTTGCCCCAGGCGCGCCATTCGTCTCGGGCCCGCTCCCTGCCGTAACGCTTGCGCCGGTCGGGCGGCGGGCCTCCGGCATAGCGGTGGGCGAACCTGACGTCGGCCCATCGCACCATGTCGTGGCCGAAGGCGACGGTGAACCCCAGGTAGGCCGCGGCGAGCCCGTGCGTGAAATCCGCCCGCCCGCCGGTGCGGAGGTCGACAATGCTCGCGACGAGGAGCACCAGGTCGACCAGGGGGACGGCGAGCAGCAGCAGGCCGCCGAGCCGCTGTTTGCGCAGGAGATAACGGACGGCGAGCCCCGCGCCCAGCAGCACCCAGAACGCGATCTCGCAGGCGACGATCAGTCCGAACAGCATCCCGGCTCCTTTTTCGCACGGCGTGCTACTAACCTTTATCACACAGTGTGCTATAAAAAGCGCGCGGGTGCGTGGCGGGAGGTAGCTGTGCCGAAGATCGTGGACCACCAGGTGCGGCGCGAGGAGATCGCCGAGGCGTTGTGGCGGGTCGTGCGCCGGGACGGCGTGGCCGCCGCCACCGTCCGCAGCATCGCGGCCGAGGCCGGCTGGTCACCGAGCGCGCTGCGGCACTACTTCTCGACCCAGGCGGAGCTGCTCGCCTTCGCGATGGAGCACGTCATCGCGCGGGCTCGCGCGCGTATCGAGAGCACGGTCTATGACGGACCCGTGCGCGTCGCCGTACGCCGCCTGCTGGAGGAGCTGCTGCCCATGGACGAGGAGCGGCGCGCGGAGGCGGAGGTCTGGCTGCAGCTTGCCGCGCGGGCCCAGGGCGACCCGGCCGCCGTCGCCTGGTTGCGCCGCGCGGACGACGGAGTGGCGGAGGCGACGGCCCTGGCCGTCCGCGCCCTCGCCGAGCAGGGAGAGCTCGCGGCCCATCGGGACGCCGAGTTCGAGGCGGCGCGGCTGCACGCCCTCATCGACGGTCTGACCATCCACATGCTGACCCGGCCGGAGTCGATGCACCCTGACCGTACGAGCGCCGTGCTGGCCGCTCATCTGGACGACCTGGCAACCTGAGGAAGCGCGCCGGGCCTTCCGCCGCGGCGAACGCGAAATCCGCCATTCACGGGAAGTGATCTCATCACTACCGATAGAAATGGTGCCGGAGAAGAGATTCCGGGCGTCAAATCAACGGTGCGGGTGGGTCGCCGGTCAGGGATGGAGGCGGCGGCTGGGACGAATCGACCATGTCAGTCGGCAGCATCCAGCTCTCACCGGGATGGGCATGGCTGAGCTCTTCGGAGATTCCGTCGAAGGCAGCGGTCGCCAGGTGATGGCCCTTCGCGGCCGCGATGCGGAACCAGTAGGCGGCCGACCAGCCCTCGCCCTTGTCCCGATGGATCAGCGCCAGCTGGTAGGCGGCTTCGGGATGGCCTCCCGGGTCGGCGGCCATCCTGTAGAAGAACATCGCGACCTCGGTTCGGTCGGCGCGCTGGTAGCCGAGGCCGCAGCGGTAGGCGTAGTCGGCGGCCATCTGCTGCCGGCGTGGATGCGACAGCAGCTCCAGGGCGTCGCGGTGGCCGGCCTGGGCGGCCTCCCTCAGTCGCTGGACGCCCTCATGGGCGTGTCCACGCAGCAACGCGATCACCGCCAGGCTCACTCCGACCTTGACGTCGAACGGGCAGTCCTTCATCAACCGCACCCCCGTCCTGCCGTAGACCTGCAGCATGCGCTGGGCGTGTTCGTCCGGCTGTCCCGCGTCCTCGGCGGGCAGCAGGGGATCGTCGTCGGACGCGGGAGTCGGCGACGAAGGCACGGGTGGCATTGGGTCCCTCGACGGTTCCGCCAGCGGCTCTTCCGACGCCTCGCTGTCCAGGGCGACGGCCGGCTGGTCGCCCCGGGCGGCGCGCCAGCGGGCGTGCCAGTCCGTCAGTGTGCCCATCGTTTCGGTCGGCAGACCGGTCTGCTCGGCTGCGGCGTGACAGGCGGTCACGAACGAGGCAACCCATGGCCAGCTGGGAACCTTCTTCCGCTTTCCGCGCAATATGTCGTGTGTGGTGCTCCTGGTAAGAAGTCGGGGTTGGTGTCCGTTATTGTCGGTACCGCCCGATAGTTTTTCCAATTTGGACATCGTGGGGGAGCCTGCCTGTTCGTGCAGCGTATTCAGCTGCGCGAGGAAGGCGCGGCACGCCGCGACGCGAGCTTCTTCGGTCATCGCCTCAGCCGCAAGGAGAGAGATCCACAAATTACGGAAGCGCTTGCTGATGGTCATGGTGGCATCAGGGCGGGACAGATGTTCGCATGATTGGCATATCCCACCTCATCCGGAAATTCTGTTGAGCCTGTCGCGCCGGCAGGACCCAGACGGTTCCGAACGTTGCCGGATGATTCCGGACGGCTCCGGATAAGACAGGACGGGAGCGGATGATCTCGAACTGGGCGGGGCGGGCTCGTCCCTCGGGAGGGGTGAATCAGCGGTGGCGTACGGGCGGCGATCGTGTGGCGCCCAGATGATCCGGAGTTGTCCGGACAGTGCCGAAGCGGTGGCGGCCCCAGCCTGGCCGGGTCAAGGTGGGGCCCGTCCAATCCCCCAAGTGAAAGTCGAGCCCATGTTGCGTGCCGCCCCGAACGCATCTCCGCGCTGCGCTGGCGCGCGACCCGGCCCTCGACCTGACCGGGGCCGGTGTGATGAGCGGCAGTTGCTCATCTTGCTGGTGTCGACCTGGGTGCTGGCCACTGGGCGCATCCCGCCCGACCGGCCGCCCTGCGAGCTGTCCAGCTCGGAACTCATCGAGTTCTGGGCCGACGACCACACCGCCGGCACCCTGAACCCGCTTCAGGAGCGACAGACATGATTCCTCTGCCCCTGCTGGTCCTGCTCGTCTGTGCCGCCCTGGTGGCGGCGATCGCCTGCGCGCTTGCCCTGGCCGCCGGTGCCCCCTGGCCCACCGCGCTGCTCGGCGGCGGCGCTGCAGGGGGCGGCGTGCTGGGCATCCTGCCGCGCCTGCTGGAGGATCGCCGTGACCACGACGAGTAGGTGACCAAGGCCCTCCACCGGCGAACTGAGGTCAGGACATGGCCGCCCGGGAGCGGCGGGGCAGCGGCACCTTGCCCTCGGGGGCGGGCAGCAGGGCCTCGGCACAGTCGTCGCAGGCGTGGACGGGGGCGTTGTCGGGGAGCATGCCGACCTTGACGCGGGGGCGGGGCCACTTCTTGTGGCAGACGACGCAGGCGTCGCCGTCGCGCTGCGTGGTGGTGAGGCCGGCAGGGTCGAACGTCAGCATGAGCCGCTCGGCGCCGTTCGGGTTCCAGCCCATCAAAGTCCCCCCTCGATCGCCTATCGGAACCGTTATAACGCGGTTACCCTTCGTGATCGGCGCGAGTCGGGCCAAGCGATGGTTAAATCGAGGCATAACGCAAGCCGTATAACAACAAAAGGGACACCTCGGAACAGACCGGGTGCCCCTTTTGGTGTCTATCAAACGTTCTACGCTACGTTGAGTGCCTTCTCCAGAATGGAGAGGCCCTCCTCCAGCAGGTGGTCCGGAATCACCAGCGGAGGCAGGAAGCGCAGCACGTTGCCGTACGTGCCGGCGGTGAGCACGAGCAGGCCCTGCTCGTGGCACCTGCGCGCGATCTCGGCGGCCGGGTAGGGCTCCTTGGTCCCCGGGACGACGAGCTCGATCGCGATCATCGCGCCGCGCCCGCGCACGTCGCCGACGATCGGGTTGTGCTCCTGGATGGCGCGCAGGCGGGGCAGCATGGTCGCGCCGATGTGCCGGGCACGCTCGACGAGCTTGTCCTGCTCGATGGTCTCCAGCACGCCGAGGGCCGCTTCACAGGCGAGCGGGTTGCCGCCGTACGTGCCGCCCAGGCCGCCGCTGTGCACGTGGTCGAGCAGGTCGGCCCTGCCGGTCACGGCCGCCAGCGGAAGGCCGCCCGCGATGCCCTTGGCGGTGGTGATGATGTCGGGGACGATGTCCTCGTCCTCGCAGGCGAACATGTTGCCGGTGCGGGCGAAGCCCGTCTGCACCTCGTCGGCGATGAAGACGATGCCGTTGGCGCGGCAGAACTCGACGATCTTCGGCAGGAAGCCGCGGGCCGGCTCGATGAAGCCGCCCTCGCCCGCGATCGGCTCGATGAGCACCGCCGCGACGTTCTCCGCGCCGATCTGCTTGTTGATCATGTCGATCGCCTGGGCCGCGGCCTCCTCGGCGCAGTTGTCCGGGCCGGTCGGCCAGCGGAACGGGTAGGCGAGCGGCACCCGGTAGACCTCGGGCGCGAACGGCCCGAACCCGTGCTTGTACGGCATGCTCTTGGCCGTAAGCGTCATCGTCAGCAGCGTGCGGCCGTGGTAGCCGTGGTCGAAGACGACGACCGCCTGCCGTCCGGTGGCGTGCCGGGCGACCTTGACCGCGTTCTCGACGGCCTCGGCGCCGCTGTTGACCAGGAACGTCCGCTTCTCGTGGTCGCCGGGCGTGAGCTGGTTGAGCTTCTCGCACACCGCGACGTACGACTCGTACGGGGCGACCATGAAGCAGGTGTGGGTGAAGTCGGCGACCTGCTTCTGCACGCGCTCGACGACCCTGGGGGCGGCGTTGCCGACGTTGGTGACGGCGATGCCGGAGCCGAAGTCGATCAGCGAGTTGCCGTCGACATCGACGATCACACCGCCGCCCGCGTGGGTCACGAAGACGGGCAGCGTGGTGCCGATGCCCGGAGGCACGGCGGACTGCTTGCGCGCGAGCAGCTCGCGCGACCGCGGACCGGGGATCTCGGTGACGAGGCGGCGCTCCTGCGGAAGCTGCGGGCCGCCGTGCGTGGTGGCAGTGCTCATATCTCCGACGGTACGGCCGCCGTCGCCACCAGCCGATATGCCGCTATGTCAGAATGAAGGCGTACTTTTGGCCGGTGCGGACAAGCCGGCCGTTCGGGGGGAAAGAGCAGTGGCACCCACGCTGCGCCGGATCACCGCGATCGTACCGCTCCACCTGGAGGTTCTCGCCGGGCGGAACGGTCTCGACCGCCCGGTCCGCTGGGTCGCGGTGAGCGAGCTGGAGGACCCCACGCCGTTCCTCGAGGGCGGCGAGCTGGTGCTCACGACCGGCATGCGGCTGTCCGCCGGCGACGCCGTGCCGTACGTTTCCCGGCTCGTGGCCCGGGGCGTCACCGGGCTGGGGTTCGGGGTGGGGCTGAGCCACGACACCGTGCCGCCCGGCTTCGCCGAGGCGGCCGAGGCCGCCGGGCTGCCGCTGGTCGAGGTGCCGAGGGACACGCCCTTCATCGCGATCGGCAAGGCCGTCAGCGAGCTGCTCGCGGGGGAACAGTACGAGGAGATCAGCCGTGCCTTCGCGGCACAGGGCAGGCTCACCCGTGCCGCCCTCCAGCGCGAGGGGCCGCCGGCCGTGGTGGACCGGCTGGCCAGGGAGATCGGCGGCTGGGCGCTGCTGCTCGACCCCGCCGGCGCCGTACGGCACGCCGCCGACGCGACCGGCCGCCATGCCGGGCCGGGGAGAGCGGGCCCGGGTGACAGGCACGCGGGCACGGCGGGCCGGAGCGGCGCGGCCGGGGACCGCGCCGCGGGGGGCTGCGCCGCGCAGGACTGGATGGCGCAGGACCGGACGGCGCAGGACCGGACGGCGGAGGACTGGGCGGGCGAGACGGCCCGGTGGCTGGAGCCCGAGATCGCCCGGCTGCGGACCGCGCCGTCCCTGGCGAGCCTCGCCCTGTCGTCCCCGGACGAGCACGTCGTGGTCCAGCCGCTGGGCCGCAGGGGGTTCTTCGCAGTGGGGTCGTCCCGGCCGTTCTCGCCCATCGCGCACACGGTCGTCAACGCCGCCGGGTCGCTGCTGACGCTGGCGCTGGAACAGGGCAGGGAGCAGCGCTCGGCGGCGGCGCGGGTGCGGTCGGCGGTGCTCCGGCTGCTGCTGGCCGGCGAGGCGGGGGCCGCCGTGGAGACGCTGGCGGCCCTGGGCCTGCGGCTGCCGGGGGAGCCGGTCACGGTCCTCGCCTGTGACACCTCCGATCCCGAGGCGCTGGCCGAGGCGCTCACCGAAGCCATGACGGGGGCCATGACCGGCGCCCCGAGACAGGCCCAGACGGGGGCCCCGAGACAGGCCCAGACGGGGGCCCCGACCGGCGCGGCGCCCGGCCCGCGCGGCGCCTTCGCGGCCGTGTCGGGCCCCCGCCGCCGGCATGACGACATCTTCACCGCGCCCTGGGAAGGCATGCTCGTCGTGCTCGCCCCAGACTCGTACGCCGACGAGGTCGTGGCGCTGGCCGCCCAGCATGGCCGGGTCGGGGTCAGCGCGCCCGGCGTGGAGATCGTCCGCTCCGAGAGCCGCGGCGACAGCCGTACGGACAGTCGCATGGACAGCCGTACGGACGGCCGCGTGGGGCCTGCCGCGGCCGGATCAGCCGACCGGGGCGCGTCCCGTCCCGTTGCCGCCGACGGGTTCGATCGTGTCTCCGGCCGTGTCTCCGATCGCGCACCTGACCGCGCACCCGACCGGGTCCCCGATCGCGTCCCCGACCAGGCCCTTGCCGCCGCGCTCGACCGGGCGCTCGACCAGGCGCGGCGGGCGCTCGTCTCGGCCTCGCCGGTCGCGCGCTTCAGCGAGCTCGCCGGGCGCGGGCTGCTGTCGCTGCTCGATCCCGCCGCCGCCGCGTCGTTCGCGGCGGCGATCCTCGCGCCGCTCCGCGAGTACGGCTCGCGCGCCGACCTGGTCGAGTCGCTGCGCGCCTACCTGGCCAGCAACGGCCACTGGGACGCCGCGGCCCAGCGCCTGGGCGTGCACCGGCACACGCTGCGATATCGGATGAAGCGGGTGAGCGAGCTGCTCGGACGCGATCTGGACGACC
This sequence comes from Microbispora sp. CL1-1, assembly GCF_012034195.1. Lineage (NCBI taxonomy): Bacteria > Bacillati > Actinomycetota > Actinomycetes > Streptosporangiales > Streptosporangiaceae > Microbispora > Microbispora sp. CL1-1. Next base: position 24,553 of record NZ_JAATEK010000055.1, on the reverse strand, counting down.
CCGCGGTCCGGGCCGAGCTGTGGATCGCGCTGTGCCTCTGACCCCTGTGCTTGTCAGTGCAGCTCAGGCCGGGGGATGCGTGCGGAAGGCGCGGATGGCGGCTTCCGTGACGATCTCGTAGGTCTTGCCGTCGGGCAGGTGACCGGCACGTTCCAGGCTGAGCGCGCCCTGGGCCGCGGCCCACAGCGCGTCGGCGATCTTCCTCGGCTGGGTGGGCACGAGGTGACCTGCGGAGATGCAGTCGGCGATCACCCGGTCGACGATGTTGAGCGCGGCCCGCGCGAGCGTGCGGGCGCGCTCGCTCGGCACGAAGCCGGGGATGGCCCGCTCGAACATGAGGCTGTAGTAACCGGGCTCGGCCAGCGCCGCCTCCCGGTAGGCGGGACCGAGCAGGCTCAGGTGCTCCAGCGGGTCGCTGCGGTGCGGCACGGCCTCCAGCCTGCGCCGGAACCGTTCGAAGCCCTCCAGATAGAGCGCCTCGGCCAGGCCCTCCTTGCTGCCGAACATCGTGTAGATGACCTGGGTGGAGCAGCCCGCCTCGGCGGCGATCCTGCGTACGGTGAGACTCTCCGGCCCGGCCTTGGTGAGCAGGTCGTTGGCGACATCGAGAAGACGGGTGCGCAGCTCGTCATAGTTGCTGCGATGGCCGCGTGCGTAGGCACCCTGAAGACCGAGCGGCGCCGGCGTACCCATCAGCGACGAGCCCTTCTCATATTGGGGGTCCCGCGACAGACCCGGATGATGACTTAACCATGCTGCTCGCCTTTCAAACCGCGATGAAACAGAAAACATCATGAAATTGCCGCGCATCTGTGACATCCGGGGAGTTGTCCATGATGGCGCAGTGGAGGGTGGCGATTGGCCCGTCCGGAGTAACGACCGGCTCACACCAGCCGGCATAGCGTGAAGACATGGACGTAGGCCGCACTTCCGAACCCCGCCCCTTCTGGCTCGCCGGGCGCCCCGCGACGGGAGACGCCGAGCAGCCCGTGACCAATCCTCACGACGGCCGGGTCGTCGGCGTCCACTCGGTGCCGACCCCCGAGCAGGTCGAGCAGGCCGTGGCCGCCGCCGACGCCGTGCGCAAGCAGGCCGCCGCGCTGCCCATCCACGTACGCGCAGAGGCGCTGGCCCACGTGGCCCGGCGGCTGACCGAGCGCGCCGAGGAGATCGCCCGCCTGATCAGCGCGGAGAACGGCAAGCCGATCTTCTGGGCGCGTGGCGAGGTGGGCCGCGCGATCTCGACGTTCCGCTTCGGCGCAGAGGAGGCCCGCCGCTTCAGCGGCGAGGTGCAGCGGCTCGACACCGAGCCCGCCGCGCAGGGGCGGCTCGCCTACGTCTCACGCGTGCCGTACGGCCCGGTGCTGGCGATCACGCCGTTCAACTTCCCGCTCAACCTGGTGGCCCACAAGGTCGCTCCCGCGATCGCCGTGGGCGCGCCCATCGTGGTCAAGCCCGCGCCCGCGACCCCGCTGTCGGCGCTCGTCCTCGGCGAGATCCTGGCCGAGACCGACCTGCCGGAGGGCATGTTCTCCGTGCTGCCGGTGCCCAACGACCGGGCGTCCGCGCTGGTGGAGGACCCGCGGCTGCCGGTCATCTCCTTCACCGGCTCCGGCCCGGTCGGCTATTCGATCATGGACAGCGTGCCGCGCAAGCACGTCACGCTCGAACTCGGCGGCAACGCCGCCGCGGTCGTGCTGGCCGACGCCGACCTCGACTGGGCGGCGAGCCGCGTGGCGCTGTTCTCCAACTACCAGGCGGGGCAGAGCTGCATCGCGGTGCAGCGGGTGATCGTGGAGGACGCGGTCGCCGACGCGTTCACCGGCAAGCTCGTCGCCGCTGTCGGAGCGCTCGTGACCGGCGACCCCGCGGACGACAAGACGCAGGTCGGCCCGCTCGTCAGCGAGGACGCCGCGATCCGCGTCGAGAGCTGGGTCAACGAGGCCGTCGCGGCCGGGGCGCGGCTGCTGATCGGCGGGACCAGGGAGGGCGCGGCCTTCGCCCCCACCGTGCTGGCCGACGTGCCCGCCGACGCCAAGGTGGCCCGCGAGGAGGTCTTCGGGCCCGTCATGATCGTGCAGCGGGTCGCCTCGGTCGACGAGGCGTTCGCGGCGGTCAACGACTCCCGCTACGGCCTGCAGGCCGGGGTCTTCACCCGCAGCCTTGACGTCGCCTTCCGGGCCAACCGCGAGCTGGAGGTCGGCGGCGTCATCATCGGCGACGTGCCCTCCTACCGGGCCGACCAGATGCCGTACGGCGGGGTGAAGGAGTCGGGCGTGGGCCGCGAGGGGCTGCGCTCGGCCATGGAGGACTACACCTACGAGAAGGTCATGGTGCTCACCGGCCTCACGCTGTAGCCCCACGCGTCCGAGGGGTCCGGGGGACCGCCGTCCCCCGGACCCCTCGTTCGTAGGAGCCCCGTCTAGAGGAGGCTCAGCGCCTTGGCGAGGCCGGGGTCGCGGCCCTTGGCCAGGTCGAGTGCCGTCATGGGGGCGTAATGGTCGACGGGGACGCCGACGGTGTCGATGATCTCCCGGGCCGGGCCGAGGTGGCGGACCCTGGGCAGCAGCAGCACGCTGTTGTCGTCGAGGAGATACGCCTCGGCCGGCCCGGAGACGGCCCCCGCGGTGCGGGTCCCGACGAGAGTGCCCAGGCCGTTGTCCTTCACGGCCGCGCTGAAGTCCTCACAGGCCGAGGCGCACGCGCGGTCGGTGAGCACGACCAGGCGCAGCCCGAGCAGCGGCACGGTGTCGTCGGTGCGGTTGGCCGTGCAGTCACCGGTGAACGGGCAGAAGTAGCTCGTGACCTTGCCGTGCGCGAACGCGCCGAGCAGCCGGGTCACCTCGCGCGGCGACCCGCCGCCGTTGCCGCGCAGGTCGATGACCGCCGCCTTGGACGTGCCCTTCAGTGCGGCGATGACCTGGTCGGCCACGCCCTGGAAGAAGCCGGGCACCGCGACGTAGGTGACGCCGCCGGGGAGCTTCTTCGACGTCACCGCCCGCTCCTGCTCCTGGAGGGGACCCTCGGTGAGGGTCACGGTCCGCACGCGTCCCGTCGTGGGCCGCCTCAGCGTGAGCCGTACGGTGTGGGAGGCGAACACGTCGGCGAGGCTCTGGTTCACCGTGTTCCCGATGAACGCCGGGACGCCGTCGGCCTTCTCGATGATGTCGCCGGGCCGGATGCCGGCCTTGTCCGCCGGGCTCCCGGGCAGGACGCGGGTGATGAACAGGGGAGGCCGGGCGGCCGGGTCGAGCCGCGGGCCCTGCGCGGCCGACAGACCGGCGATGCCCGTCCCCACCGGCCCGCCCTCCGGCGGGGGAGTGATCTTCTCCACCCCGGCGTGGTCGTCGTGCAGCCCCGCGACCATGCCGGTGATCGCCGCGTGCAGCGCGTCCGGGTCGCCGGCGCCGATCATCCCGGCGAACGCGGCCCAGTCGGACTCGCGGTTCCCCGTCAGCGCGGGCAGGCGGAGGCCGGGCTTGTCGGCCCCGCGCCGCATCAGCTCCCGGGTGTAGGCGGAGAGGGCGTCCCGCAACAGGACTCTCGGGTCCAGCGCGGGCCCGCCGTAGTAGTTGTCCAGCACGCACTCGTACGCCTGCCGGAGCGTGTTCACCGACGTCGGCGGCGCGGACTCGGATGGCGGCGAGGTTATCCGGGCACACGCGCCGCCACTGGCAGTGGCCCGCGTGACAGCGGCCTGCGCTGTTTCGGCCTGCGCTGTTTCGGCCTGCGCTGTTTCGGCTCGCACTGTTCCGGCTCGCGCTGTTCCGGCCTGCGCTGTTTCGGCCTGCGCTGTTTCGGCTCGCACTGTTCCGGCTCGCGCTGTTCCGGCCTGCACTGGTCCGGCCTGCGCGGCGGGGGCCGGGGGAGCGGTGGACAAGGCGGCGGCCGTCAGCAGGACGGCGGCGGGAAGAGTTCTGATCATGCCGGTCAGCGTGGCCACCGACGGGTTGCACGGCCGTGAACGACACCGTTAACGCCGCTGTTACCCCGCTTCGGATACGAAGCTCGCATGCGGATTCTCGTGGCCGAAGACGAGCGTGATCTGGCCGACCTCGTCGCGATGGGCCTGCGCCGCCAGGCCATGGCGGTCGACGTCGTGTACGACGGGACGGCCGCGGCCGAGCGGCTCGCGGTCAGCGACTACGACGTCCTCGTGCTCGACCGCGACCTGCCCGGGCTGCACGGCGACCTCGTGTGCCGCGAGCTGGTCGCGCGCGGGAGCCGTACGCGGATCCTCATGATGACGGCGGCGTCGTCGGTGCCGGAGCGGGTCGCCGGGCTCGGCATGGGGGCCGACGACTACCTGCCCAAGCCCTTCGACTTCACCGAACTGGTCGCGCGCGTGCGGGCGCTGGGACGGCGCAGCCGCGACCAGGTGCCCCCGGTGCTGACCCGGCACGGGATCGTGCTCGACACGCATCGGCTCCAGGCGTCCAGGGACGGCAGGCACCTGCACCTGTCGCTCAAGGAGTTCGCCGTCCTGGAGGTGCTCATGCGGGCGGAGGGCGCGGTGGTGAGCGCCGAGCGGCTCCTGGAGGAGGCCTGGGACGAGAACGCCGACCCCTTCACGACCGTGGTGCGGGTCGTGGTCAGCCGCCTGCGGGCCAAACTGGGTGAACCGCCGTGCATCCAGACCGTTCCCGGCGCCGGATATCTGCTGTGACGACGGTCCGGGTAAGGCTGACGCTCATCTACTCGGGGCTCTTCCTGCTCACCTCCGTCGTGCTGCTGGTCATCGTCAACACGCTCCTGCGCCAGGCGCTGCACGCGCGGATCGAACGCCTCGTGGCGCCGCCGCCGGGCGAGGCGCCGGTGGCGCCGCCGGCCCCGGACATCGAAGCCGGGGTGGAGCCGCTCCCGCCCCTGTCCGAGCTGGCCAGGGACCTGATCCACTATCAGTGGGACGTGAGCGCGCTGGCGATCGGGGTCCTGACCCTTGTGTCGGTGGTCGTGGGCTGGCTGATCGCGGGACGGATCCTGCGGCCGCTCCACCGGATCACCGCCACGGCGCAGCGGCTGTCCCTGTCCACCCTGCACGAGCGGATCGCCCTCACCGGGCCGCGTGACGAGCTGAAGGAGCTGGCGGACACCTTCGACGCCATGCTCGACCGGCTGGAGCGCTCGGTCGAGGGGCAGCGGCGGTTCATCGCCAACGCGTCCCACGAACTGCGGACCCCGCTGGCCGTGCAGCGGACGGCGATCGAGGTCGGCCTCCCCGAGGATGTCGGGGAGATCCGCGACACGCTCCTGGTCCACAACCACCGCATCGAGGGCCTCATCGACGCCCTGCTGGTCCTCTCCCAGGCCGAGCACGGCCTGCAGAGGCGGGATCCGGTGGCCTTCCACGAGGTCGTACGGCTCGTCCTGGCCGAGACGGACACGGGCGCGGTGACGGACATGGGCGCGATGACGGACATGGGCGAGGTGACGGTGACGGCGCGCGTCGAGCCGTTCCTCGTCCACGGCGACCCGGTGCTGCTGAACCGGCTCGTCACCAACCTCGTCGACAACGCCGTGCGCTACAACCACCCCGGCGGCTCCGTCGAGGTGACGCTCGCCGGGGGTGTGCTGAGGGTCCGCAACACCGGCCCCGAGGTGCCTGCCGAACGCTTCGGCGACCTCTTCGCGCCTTTCCGCCGCCTGCACACGACGCGAGGGCAGGGCGCGGGGCTCGGGCTGTCGATCGTCGCGTCCATCGCGGCGGCGCACGGGGCCGCCGTCGCGGCGCGCCCGAATCCCGGTGGCGGCCTCGACGTCGCCGTGACGTTCCCGGCGGGCGCCGTATGACAGCGGCCGCCTCATGAGAGGCCGCCCCAGGACCTGTCGCCCCGGGACATGGGGCGTGGTCAGGGACGGGGGCGCAGGCCGTCGAAGAAGACGGCGAGGGCGCGACGACGCAGTTCGTCGCTCCACTCGTCGCGTTCGGCCGCCAGGCACACCCCGCACAGCAGGGCCAGCAGTTCGGGCGTCCGGAGGTCGGGCCGCACCGCGTCCGCCTGCTGCGCGGCCGTGAGCAGCCGCCCGATCGCCTGTCGCATGTCGCGGCTGACGTCGGCCGTCCCGGCCTTGGGATCGGCCCCGGACTCGGCGAGCAGGTCGGCGGCGGTCTTCGTCCGGGCCGCGTGTGCCACGATCCGCTCGAGGAACATGAAGAAGGCCGTGCCCGGATCCGGCGACGGCCTGTCCGCCTCAGCGAGGAGCCGTCGCGTACGGTCCACGATCACCGCCTGGTAGAGCGCCTCCTGGGTGGGGAAGTGCCGGTAGATCGTTCCGAGCCCCACCCCTGCCTCCCCGGCGACCGCGCGCACGGACGCGGACGTCCCTTCGCGGGCCAGCACGGCTTCGGCCGCCTCCAGGATGCGCTCCCGGTTGCGCTGCGCGTCCGCACGCCGGGGCCTTGCTTCGCCGGTCATCGTCCTCCTCGCACGTTTGACATCCGGAACGCATGTTCCGTATCGTCCCGAATCAACCGGAACAGGTGTTCCTGATACTACGGGAGGATACGTGATGGAGTACGCGACGCTCGGCCGTTCGGGACTTCGGGTTTCCACAGCCGGCCTCGGCACGATGAACTTCGGCGCCCCCGGAGGCTGCGACGAGACGGAGGCCACCCGCATCGTGGACGCGTTCCTGGAGGCGGGCGGGAACGTCATCGACACCGCCGACGCCTACACCGGCGGAGAGTCGGAGCGGATCGTCGGGCGGGCCGTGCGGGGCAGGCGGGACGAGGTGGTGCTCGCCACCAAGGCGTTCCTGCCGCAGGGGCCCGGTCCCAACGACCACGGGCTGTCCCGGGCCCACCTCACCAGGGCGCTGGAGAACAGCCTGCGCCGGCTCGGGACCGACCACATCGATCTCTACCAATGCCACCATTGGGACGACTCGACTCCGATCGAGGAGACCATGGCGACTCTGGACGGATTCGTGCGGTCGGGCAAGGTGCGATACATCGGCTGCTCGAACTTCACCGCGGCCCAGATCGTGGAGGCCCAGTGGGCCGCGCAGCGCGTGGGCGGGACGCCGTTCGTCAGCCTCCAGCCGGAGTATTCGCTGGTTGCCAGGGGGATCGAGGCGGAGATCCTGCCCGTCTCCCAGCGGTATGGGCTCGGCACGCTCGTCTGGTCGCCCCTCGGCGGCGGCGTGCTCAGCGGGCGCTACCGCAGCGGCGAGACCCCCGGAGCCGACACCCGGCTGGGGCGGCTCATGGCGTCGCCCATCCCCGCGGCCCGCACCTGGGCCGAGGGCTTTCTGACCGAGCGCAACCTCGCGATCGCCGCGCACGTCGCCGACGCCGCCGCAAAGCTCGGCGTCGCCCCGGCGGCCGTGGCGCTGGCCTGGGTGCGGAGCAGGCCGGAGGTGACCTCGGTCATCGTCGGCCCGCGTACGTTCGACCAGCTGCGCGCCAACCTCGCCGGGCTCGACCTCGTCCTGCCGCCCGACGTCGCCGCCCATCTCGACGAGATCTCCCGCTGAGGGACGCGAACGGCGGTGCCGGGCGGACGAGACCCGGCGGGACAAGCGGCTGCCGCAGATCGAGCTGCGGAAGCTTCGCGACGCCTCCGTCGTGTCCGCCGCCGACATCGTGGACGAGGACAACGCCGAGCCGCTGTCGCCGTTCTAGACCCCTCAGCCGACGTTCCACCCCGGCCGGACCAGGCCCGACTCGTACGCGATGACGACGAGCCTGACCCGGTCTCTGGCGGCGAGCTTCGTCATGATCCTGCTGACGTGCGTCTTGGCGGTCGCGGGGCTGCACCGGAGGGCGTCGGCCACTTCGTTGTTGGACAGTCCACGCGCGACCAGCACGAGCACCTCACGCTCCCGCTCGGTGAGGTGCCGCAGCTCCGGGAAGTGCACAGGGTCGCCGCTGCGGTCGACGTACTCCTCGATCAGCCGCCGGGTCACGGTGGGGGACAGCAGGGCGTCGCCCGCGGCGACCACTCGCACCGCCTCCAGCAGGCCGGTCGGCTCTATGTCCTTGACCAGGAACCCGACGGCTCCCGCACGCAGCCCCCTGAAGATGTACTCGTCGTTCTCGAACGTGGTGAGGATGACGACACGGACATGGTCGAGGCGCGGGTCTCTCGCGATCCTGCGGGTGGCCTCGATGCCGTCGACTCCCGGCATGCGGACGTCCATGAGGACGACGTGCGGCCGGAGCGCCACGGTCATCCCGACCGCCTGGTCGCCCCGGCTCGCCTCACCCACCACCTCGATGTCGTCTTCGGAGTCGAGCAGCGTACGCAGTCCCATGCGCACGAGCGGCTGGTCGTCGGCCAGCAGGACGCGGATCATGGCTCGGGCCGTCGCAGCGGCAACCACGCCTCCACCACGAAGCCGCGCCCGTCCGCGGGCGCGGCCGTGATCGTGCCGGACATCGCTCTCACCCTCTCCGTCATCCCCGCTATTCCGTTGCCGGCCCGGACATCGTCCCCCGAGGCGCCCCGCCCGTCATCCCGCACGCGAACCAGTACGTCGGCCTCGTTCACGTGGACGACGACACTCGCGTGTGCCGCACCGGAGTGCCTGATCACGTTGGTCAGCGACTCCTGAACAACGCGGTAGGCGGCCAGGCCGACGTCCGCGGGCACGCGGCTCGCCTGGCCCCGTACGTCGAGGTCGACCGTGATGCCGCCCGCGGCCGCCATGCCCGCCAGCCGCTCGATGTCCTCGATGCCGGACGGAGGGAAGATCTCGCCGGCTTCGTCGACACGGCGGAGCACGTCGAGGATCGAGCGGAGTTCGACCAGCACGTCCTTGGTCACTCGCTTGATCGTCGTCACCGCGGCGTGGGCCTTGTCGGGATCCCTGCGCAGGAGATGCTCGGCGACGCCCGCCTGGATGCTGATCACCGAGATGTTGTGCGCCAGCACGTCGTGCAGTTCGCGCGCGATGCGCAGGCGCTCCTGATCGGCCCGCCGTTGTGCCTCCATCTCGCGGGTGAGCTCGGCCCGTGCCGCCTGCTCCGCGATCATCCGCAGGTGTTCGGCCCTGCTGCGCGACACCTCGCCCGCCACGACGATCACCAAAATCCAGATGACCAGCCAGACGTGGCCCTCGGAGACGTCCTGCGGTCCGCGAGAGCTGTCGGCCAGCAGCACGATGACGAGGTAGACGGCGGCACCCGCGAATCCGGCGATCCTGTGCTTGGCGGTGATCGCGGTGTAGACGGCCAGGGCGGGTGCGATGGTGAAGGCGCCGGTTCCGAATCCGAGGCCGAAATAGACAAGCGACACCAGCATGGTGAGGACCATCACCAGCGGCGGATATCGGCGTCGCGCCACGAGGAACGCGGCGGCCACCACCAGCAGCAGGTGGCCGACCCAGTCGGGCGGGCCCTGCTCCGCCCGGCCTCCGGCTGTGACGCTGGTGAGGACGGTGGAGACGGCGACGGCGAAGGACAAGGCACAGTCGACGACGAACGCCCTGGGCATCCGGCGCAAGCTCTCGCGACCCACTCAATCGACCGTACGACGTCGCAGGCGCGTGCGGATCATCCCGCGGGATTATCCGCCGTACGACTGCCGGACATCGCGGGGGTGCGAAATCCTTCCCCGGGTCGTACGCGCCGGGCGCCCACGGCGCGATGACGGGCATCCGGGCCTGCGGCAGCCTCGTCACCAGGAGGCTTCCCCGCGCAAACCGCGCAAGCCGCGCAAACCGCGCAAGCCGCGCAAGCTGTGCCGACTGTGTGACGGCGCCGACTAGGTGACCGTGCCGGAGGGATGATGGATGTGGCGACGATCGCCCGCCTGCAGTTCGCGACCACCGCGTCGATCCACTTCCTTTTCGTCGCGCTGTCGCTCGGCCTCGTCGTTTTCGTGATCGCCATGGAGACCGCGTACGTCGTCACGGGCAACGCGTCGTTCGAGCGTATGGCGAAGTTCTGGGGCCGGCTGTACGTCGTCAACTACGGAGTGGGCGTCATCGGCGGCATCGTCGTCGAACTTCAATTCGCGCTGAACTGGGGCACCCTGACGAAGGGTTTCGGCGACGCGTTCGGCGGCGCTCTGGCATTGGAGACCCTGACCGCCTTCTTCGTGGAGTCGACGCTTCTCGGCGCCTGGGTTTTCGGCTGGGGCGTGCTCGGCAGGAAAACCCACCTGGTCCTCATCTGGCTGGTGGGGATCTCCGCCTACGCGTCGGCGCTGTGGATTCTCGCCGCCAACGCGTTTCTTCAGCACCCGGTCGGGACGCGGGACGCGGACGGCCGCCCGCTCGCCGGGTTCGGAGAGCTGCTGGGCAACCCCGCCTTGGGGGACGCCTTCCTGCACGTGGTGTTCGCCTCGCTGATCGTCGGCTCGATGTTCGTGGCAGGCGTGAGCGCCTGGCACTTGCTCAGGCGCACCGGCGAGGCGGCGTTCTTCCGGCGTTCGCTGCGGATGGCCGTCGCGGTCCTGCCCGTCGGGACGCTCGCCACCGTTCATTGGGGGATGCTGCAACTCGTCGTCATCGAGGACATCCAGCCGATGAAGCTCGCGGTGCTGGAGGCGATCCGTCCCGGTGACTACGCGCCGCCGGAATGGATCGGCGTCGCCTATCAGGTCATGCTGCGGACCGGATTCGGGCTGGTGCTCCTGTCCGTGGCTCTGGCGGTGTTGCTTTTCCGCGACTGGATCATCCGGCTTCGCGTGCCTCTACGCGTCCTGGTCGCGGCGATCCCGGTTCCGTTCGGGCTGGTCGTGGCCGGTTGGCTGGTGCGCGAGGTGGGCCGCCAGCCCTGGACCGTCTACGGCCTGCTCACCACCGAGCAGGCGGTGACGCCCATGTCGGCGAACGTCGTTCTCACGACCTTCCTGGTGACGGCCGGAGTGATGCTGGTGCTCGCGGTCACCGGCTGCCTGCTGATCGCCCGCTTCGCCCGGCGGGGACCGGAGGACGGCGCGTTCGGCACGCCCCTCGGCCAGGCCGAACCGGCCGGGCCGGTCGGCACCGCCGTGATCTGACATCGTCGAGCATCCGGGAGCACATGTGAACACGTTCTGGTTCTGCCTGCTCGGTGCGCTGTTCGGCGTCTACCTGATGCTGGACGGCACGGTCATCGGTGCCGGCATGCTGCTGCGCGCCGGCGGATCCGGGGAGCGGGCGCGGCGCGCCACGGTCACCGCGTTCGGCCCGTTCTTCCTCGGAAACGAGGTGTGGCTGGTGGTCACGGTGGCGACGTTCCTGGCCGTACTGCCCCGTCTAGAGGGAGCGCTGTTCCGCACCCACTACCCCCTCATCGCGGCCGTGCTGGTGATCTGGATGATCAGGGACGCCGCCGTCTGGTTCCGGAGCCGGCTGGAGAGGCCGGGCTGGCGGCGGGGGTGGGACCGCGTGCTCACCGGGGCGAGCACGGCCTTCGCGGCGGCGTTCGGACTCCTTGTAGGCAACGTGGTGACCACGCCGCCGGGGTCGGAGCCGGTCCGGATGCCCTTCGGCTGGCATCCGCTGCTGTGGGCGCTGACCGTGACCGTCGTCTTTCTCGTCCACGGTGCCGCGTTTCTCGTCGTGCGCCTGCCCGCGGACCTGATCGGGGGTCCGCTGCGGGTGGTCCGCCGCCTGGCCCCTGCCGCCGCCGCGTCGTACGCCGTGTTGCTGGGCGCCGGTCTCCTCACCGGATCGCCCTCGCAGGGGACCGGGGCGGTCGCCGCCGAGGCGACGGCCGTGGTCGCCCTGGTCGCCTCGGTCAGGATCGTCGCGGCCCGGCCCCGCATCGCGCCGGCCCTGACCGCGCTCGCGGCGGCCGTCCCGGCGGTGCCCGTCGGCCTCCGCCTGGAACCGGCCGCCGCGCGTTCACTCGCCGCCGGGCCCGCTCTGGACGCGCTGGCCGCGTTCCTCGTGGTCGTGATTCCGCTCGTGACTGCGGTCCAGGCGTGGACCTGGTGGGCCTTCCTCCGCCGGATCGACGCGCGTACCCCTGTCTTCTTCTAGCCCGTCATGCCCGCTCGGCGGTGCGGAACAGGTCGCGTACGGCGGAGCCGAAGTAGGGGCCGTACATCGTGCGGTGGTCGTTGCTGTATTTGAAGCTGCTGACGGACGTCAGCGTGCCCCGGCCGGAGGCGGGGTCGAAGCCGCTGAGCCAGGGCCCGCCGCTGGCCCCCGCCGTGAGGTCGCAGCGCAGGCCCTGGTCGCGGGTCTGCCTCTGTGGGTCGCCGTGGGGGACGCCCGCGCAGTAGAGCAGCCGCTCGCCGTCGTACGGCGGATCCGCGGGGAAGCCGAATCCGTAGGTCCGGCGGCCCCGGGGCGGGTCGAAGGCGATGGGCTGCCCGCCCACCAGGTCGGTCAGGTGCTGCCCGCCGAGGTCGTCCACGGCGACCATGCCCACGTCGTAGTCGTCGTTGCCCGACCGCGACCAGGGCCCGGCGACGAACATCCGCCGTGCGGGGAAGGAGCCGTACGGCTGCCGCCCGCCGTCGTATCCGGGGACGAAGGTCCAGTTCTCCGCCCAGTCTCCTGCGCCGTCCTTGACGCAGTGCCCGGCGGTGACGACGAGGTCCCTGTTCGCGCTGCGCACGGCGCTGGCCGAGCAGGAGAAGTCCACGCCGTTCAGCGTGAGGAAGACCCTGCCGGTGGTCCTCGTCACGGAGCCGCCCGCCGCCCAGCGTGTGCCGCTCGTCGTCGCCGGGGGCATCGCCGCCGCCTGCCGGGCCCTGGCCGTCCTGCCGGTCCTGCTGGTCGTGCCCGTCCTGGCCGTTCCGGTGGAGGTACGCGCCGCCTGCTCGGAGGCGAGGACCACGCCGGCGGCCGGTAGCAGGGCGGCCCGGGCGACGGGCGGCAGCACGGACGCCGGGGGAGCGGCCGGCTTCAGCACCGAGGAGGCGGCGGGCCGGGCGGCGGCGATCTTCTGCAGACCCCCCAGCAGCCCGATCGGGACCGCGCCCGCCATCCTTTGCGGCGTCCAGTAGGTCTCGGAAACATGCCCGGCCACGTGCTCCACGACGTCTCCCACAGGGGAGATGTCCCGGCCGGGGGCGCTCAGGAGTCCGGTGACGAGGGCGGTGACGACAAGCAAGGGGAGGCTCGGAGTCATGGCTCCCGAGTGTGGACCACCCGGCGTCTTCTTGCCGCTACTTTCCGTGAATCAGGTGAGGGCCGTCTTCTGGGCCGTGTTGTAGACCGCCTCGGCCTCCGGGCCGAAGTAGGGCCCGAACATCCAGTAGGACGCGAAGTTGTACTTGAAGCTGTTCACCGAGTTGAGCAGGCCGCTGCCGGTGCGCGTGTCGAACCGCACGAACCACGGGCCGCCGCTCGCGCCGCCGGTCATGCCGCAGCTCAGCCCCTGGTCCTGCGAGCTGAGGTAGTCGTCGAACGTGCGCCCGCCGCAGTAGACCAGCCTGGACTCGTCGTACGGCGCGCCCGCCGGGTAGCCGAACGCGTACGTCTGCTGCCCGCGCGGCTGGTTGAACGCGACGCCCTGGCCGCCGACGACGTCGGTGAGGTTCTTGCCGCCCTGCGGCGCGACGACGGCGGCCGCGATGTCGAAGTTCATGTTCTCGCCGGAGTTCCACTGCGGGGTGGTGAGCAGGGTGGTCGCCGGCCAGGTGCCGTTGGGCCGGTTGCCCTGGTCGTATCCGGGGACGAACACCCAGTTGGCGTGGAAGGCGCCGTTCAGCTTCACGCAGTGCCCCGCGGTGATGACCACGCTCTTGTTGGCGCTGGTGACGGCGGTGCCCGAGCAGGAGGCGTTGCGCCCGGCGTCCGATCCGGCCGTGACCGTGAAGAACACCCTGCCCGTCGTCTTCGCCACCGTCCCGCCCGCCGTCCAGGACGACCCGGAGGTACGCGACGAGGGCTGGGCCGCGGCGGACGTCGTGGCCGCGGTCAGGGTGGCGGAGGTCTGCGTGGCGGAGGTCTGCGTGGCGGAGATCTGCGTGGGGGAGACGGTCATGGACCGCGCCGTGGCCGCCGTCGAGCCGCCCGCGGAGCCGGTCACGGAGCCGGTCGCGGAGCCGGTCGCGGAGCCGGCCGCCGCGAAGTGCCGGTCGCCGGTGCCGGGGGCGTCCAGCGGCTTCGCGGCCTTCATGCGCGCGACGGTCCAGAACTTCTTGACCGTGGTCTGTTCCTTCGCCGTGTCGGCCGCCTCGTGCACGGCGGGCCGTGGGGCCGCGGCCGACCGCGTGACGGTTCCTGTCCCGGTCGCCGCGGCGCCGTGTGCGGCGGGGAGCATCGCCCCCGCCGCGGCGAGGGCGGGGACCGCGAGAACGGCGAGACGTCGTGCCCTGGGGTGCATGCTCGGCTACCTCCGTGTCGGGATGTCCTGACGCGGGAAAGTAGCGACGCCTTCAACTGGATTTCTCACGATCTGCCGATACGGTTATGGGCAGATTCGGGCATATATGTGCTTGTTTCTCCCCAGCATCTTTGGACGCGGCACCCGCCCCCTCGGCGGACCCTCCGCGTACGGCCGCGTGCCGTTGCGGGCCCGCGGACCGTCTCGGAGACAATGAGGGAATGAGCTCCCAATCCCTGCCGCAGCCCCGGTCTGTCGTCGTGCTGGGTTCGACCGGCTCCATCGGCACCCAGGCTCTCGACGTCGTCGCCAACGCCCCCGGACGGTTCCGCGTGACCGCGCTCGCCGCGGGCGGCGGCCGGGTCGACCTCCTGGCGAAGCAGGCGGCCGACTTCGAGGTCGAGGCGGTGGCGGTCGCCGACCCCTCGGCCGTACCGGCGCTGCGCGAGGCCCTGGCGGCGGCGGGCGCGCGGGCGCGGGTGCTGGCGGGTCCCGGAGGGGTGGCGGAGATCGCGGCGTCGCCCTGCGACATCGTGCTCAACGGCATCACCGGAGCCCTGGGGCTGACCTCCACGCTCGCCGCGCTGGAGGCGGGCCGGGTGCTCGCGCTGGCCAACAAGGAGTCGCTGATCGTGGGCGGCCCGCTGGTCAAGCGCTTGGCCGGGCCGGAGCAGATAATCCCCGTGGACTCCGAGCACTCCGCGCTCGCCCAGTGCCTGTGGGCGGCCGGTCCGGGCGGGGCCGACCCGGTGGCCGTACGGCGGCTGGTCGTGACGGCGAGCGGCGGCCCCTTCCGGGGCAGGAAGCGCTCCGAGCTGACGGACGTGACCCCTGAGATGGCGCTCAACCACCCGACCTGGAGCATGGGGCCGGTCATCACGGTGAACTCGGCGACGCTCGTGAACAAGGGCCTGGAGGTGATCGAGGCCCATCTGCTGTTCGACATCGGGTTCGACCGGATCGAGGTGGTGGTCCACCCGCAGTCGATGATCCACTCGATGGTGGAGTTCACCGACGGCTCGACGGTCGCGCAGGCGAGCCCGCCCGACATGCGGCTGCCGATCTCGCTCGCGCTGGCCTACCCCGAGCGGGTGCCCGGCGCGGCGCGTGCGGTCGACTGGACCACGGCCCACACCTGGACCTTCGAGCCGCTCGACGACGAGGCGTTCCCGTCGGTCGGGCTGGCCCGTCACGTCGGAGCCCTGGGCGGCACGGCGCCGGCGGTCTACAACGCGGCGAACGAGGTATGCGTGGAGGCGTTCCTGAAGGGCGCTCTGCCGTTCCTCGGCATCGTGGACACGGTGGAACGCGTGGTGGCCGCCCACACCCCCGGCCCGGCGGCGTCCGTCGAGGAGGTCCTCGCGGCGGACGCGTGGGCGAGAGCGCGGGCGGCCGAGCTCACGGCCTGAGCCGATCCTCGGCGCGATCCGGGTCAGGCGGGCCGCGCCGAGGCCGGTCGGGTCAGGTCGTCGAACAGGTCAGCGTCGGGGTGCCGCTGCCCGATCCGTTGGCCAGGAAGCCGAACGTGGTCGAGGCGCCGGCGCTCACGCTGCCGTTGTAGCTGACGTTCTTCACAGTGATCTCGCTGCCGGACTGGCTGAGCGTGCCGTTCCAGACCTGCGTGATCGTGGCGCCGCTCGGCTGGGTCCATCTCACCGCCCAGCTGCCGATGGACGAGGAGCCGGCCGTCACCGTGACCTCACCCTGGTATCCGCTGCCCCACGAGCTGACGACCTTGTAGGTGGCCGAGCAGGCTCCGCCGTTGCCACCGGGGGTCGGGCTCACCGTGGGGCTGACCCGCGGGCTCGGCGACGTGTCCGGCGTGGTGCCGGGCGACGGGGAGACGCGCGGGCTGGGGGACGGGCTGACGGGCGGGTTGCCCGTCTCGCCGACGCCGGTCACCTCGCCGTTGCCGCCGTCGAAGACGACGTCGGAGCAGCTGTAGAACGTCTCGTTGCTGTCCGAGCGCTGCCACACGGTGTAGATGATGTGGCGGCCGCTCTTACCCGAGGGCAGGCGGGCGTTCCAGTAGTAGTGGCCGTCCTCGGTGCCCACCGAGCCGACGCTCGGCGGGTCGGTGACGCTGTCGAACGGCGTCGACTCCAGGTCGCTCCAGGCCAGTGCGCGGGTCGGGCTCCAGGAGTCCTTCGTGATGTACGACCGGAACGTGCCCGGGTGCGCGGCCCACTTGTTGTACTTGAACTGGATGGTCGCCCCGGAGGTCAGGTGGGTGACCGGCCAGTCGTCGCGGGCGAGGTCGAAACCGCTGAAGTCGTAGACGACCGCGCCGCCGCTGCACAGCTGCCCGTCCGGGATGAAGCCGGACATCCGGCCCGCGCCGTCCGAACGCAGCACGGCGAACCAGTTGTACAGCGCGTTGGTGCCGCTCTTGGCCACCGCGGCCGCGCAGGCGGGGTTCTTCGGCTGGATGGCTCCGCTTGAGGTCGTGCCGTCCTTCCAGCACAGGTAGGTGCGGCTGCCGGGCATCATCGGAGCGCCGTGCGCGGACGCCGGGGAGGCGAGAACGACGGCGGAGACGAGGGCGGACAGCGCGGCGACGATCAGTGCGATCGTCGCTGTCGACAGTTTTCTTCGTGGTCTACCCACGGGCTACCCTTTCGCGTGGTCATGGCTGCCGCACTCGTGGTGCAGCACGGCACCGCCGACGGCGCGAGCACGTCGGCCCGGGGGGACAGCCGTTGACTTACCAACCAGGTGGTGCGAGAGCGCTCACGCGATTCGGACTCTAGGTCGGCCTCCGCCCCCTGCCCACCCGCGCGATGGCCGCCGCGCCCGTCCTCGCAGGTGGCGGCTCTTCCTTCAGCCGCGGGTCATGAAACCTTCATTCATCGTGAAAAGCTTTCGGCCCGCCCGGCGTCGCGGCACTCCTTAGACTGGGAGGGCCCCCACCGGGCGTCGCCTATCACAACAAGGTGCAGAAATGTCTGTTGATCTCGGGATTCCCGCCGTACGGACCCAGCCGATCGCCAAGCGGCGGGTGTCACGTCAGATCATGGTCGGCTCGGTCCCCGTCGGCGGGGACGCGCCGGTCTCGGTGCAGTCCATGACCACCACCCTGACCGCCGACGTCAACTCCACCCTGCAGCAGATCGCCGAGCTCACCGCCGCCGGCTGCCAGATCGTCCGCGTCGCGGTCCCCTCGCAGGACGACGCCGACGCGCTGCCGGCCATCGCGAAGAAGTCCAAGATCCCCGTCATCGCCGACATCCATTTTCAGCCCAAATACGTCTTCGCGGCGATCGACGCCGGATGCGCCGCCGTCCGGGTGAACCCCGGGAACATCAAGAAGTTCGATGACAAGGTCGGAGAGATCGCCCGCGCGGCCTCCGACGCCGGTGTGCCGATCAGGATCGGCGTCAACGCCGGCTCGCTCGACCCGCGCCTGCTGCAGAAGTACGGCAAGGCCACGCCCGAGGCCCTGGTCGAGTCGGCGCTGTGGGAGTGCTCCCTGTTCGAGGAGCACGGCTTCCGCGACATCAAGATCTCGGTCAAGCACAACGACCCGGTCGTCATGGTCCAGGCCTACCGGCTGCTCGCCCAGCGCTGCGACTACCCGCTGCACCTCGGCGTGACCGAGGCGGGGCCGGCCTTCCAGGGCACGATCAAGTCGGCCGTGGCGTTCGGTGCGCTGCTGGCCGAGGGGATCGGCGACACCATCCGAGTGTCGCTGTCGGCGCCTCCGGTCGAGGAGGTCAAGGTCGGCACGCAGATCCTCGAGTCGCTGGGCCTGCGCGAGCGCGGCCTGGAGATCGTCTCGTGCCCGTCCTGCGGCCGTGCCCAGGTGGACGTCTACACCCTCGCCGAGCAGGTGCAGGCCGGGCTGACCGGGCTCAAGGTGCCGCTGCGCGTGGCTGTGATGGGCTGCGTGGTCAACGGGCCCGGCGAGGCCAGGGAGGCCGACCTCGGCGTCGCCTCCGGCAACGGCAAGGGCCAGATCTTCGTGAAGGGCGAGGTCATCAAGACCGTCCCCGAGTCGCAGATCGTCGAGACCCTCATCGAGGAGGCCCTGCGCCTGGCCGAGGAGATGGGCGTCGACGTGGACCTCGACGACGAGGACGCCGGTCCGGAGGTCGTCGTCAGCTGACCCTGGCATTACAGTTCGCAATGCTCTGACTACACAATGGCAATGAACGGGTAGTACGGACCGTACTCGGTCGATCACATCGCGAAGCTGTCCTCTGCTGTTCGGAAGCAGAGGAGCAATGCCGGTGAAGCGGGTCGTTGGTGTGGTCGCGGGCGTGGCGGTGCTGGTCGCCGGGCTGGTCGGGCCGGAAGGTGTGGCAGCCGGGACGGACCGGCCGGGGCACTGGGGGCCGCCGAAGCGTCCGCTCGAGTGGAAGCAGTGCCCGCCGGAGAAGAAATCGTCCTCCGGCGGCCTGCTCGGCCTCGGCTCGGCCCGGCCGATCGGGTCCATCGAGCCTTTCGCATCGACCGGGCGTTTCGCATCGAGCGGGCCTTTTGCGTCGAGCGGGCCTTTTGCGTCGAGCGGGCCTTTTGCGTCGAGCGGGCCGGCCGAGCCTTTCGCGTCGGCCGCGCCGGCTCGCCGGGCCGGTCGGCGGGAGCCGGTGCAGGAGTGCGCGGAGCTGCGTGTCCCGCTCGACTACCGCGAGCCGTACGGCCAGCAGATCACCCTGTCGCTCAACCGCATCAGGGGCACCGTCTCACGTGACGGCAACCACCTCGGCACGCTGCTGGTCAACCCCGGCGGACCGGGCGGCGAGGGGCTCAGCCTGGCCAGGTATGTCGCGGCCAAGCTGCCCAAGGAGGTCGCGGCCCGGTTCGACATCGTCGGGTTCGCCCCGCGCGGGGTGGCGCCCAGCCAGCCCGCCATGTCGTGCGTGGACCCGGCCCGCTTCTACGCGCCGCCCCGCCCCGACAACGTCCCGAAGAACGACGCCGAGGAGCGGGTGCTGGTCGGCCGGGCCAAGCAGTACGCCGAGGGGTGCGGCAACCGCTGGGCCTGGTTCCTGCCCTACCTGACCACCGAGAACTCCGCCCGCGACATGGACACGGTGCGCGCGGCACTCGGCGAGGAGAAGATCAGCTACCTCGGCTACTCGTACGGCACCTACCTGGGGGCGGTCTACGCCACGCTGTTCCCGCAGCGGGTGCGCCGCCTCGTGCTCGACAGCGTGGTGGACCCCGCCGGCGTCTGGTATCAGGCCAACATCGCCCAGGACCGCAGCTTCGACCGGCGGCACCGCGACTTCCTCGCCTGGGTGGCCGAGCACAACGACGTCTACAAGCTGGGCACGACCCAGGCGACGGTGTCCTTCGCGTGGTACTCCATGCGCTCCCGCCTGCGCGACAGGCCCGCGGGCGGGGTCGTGGGCCCGAGCGAACTGGACGACGTCTTCTCCAACGGCGCCTACAGCGACCGCCTCTGGCCCTACCTGGGCTCCGCCTTCTCGGCGTACGTCCGCAACGGCGACTCCTCGGTCCTGGTGAAACTGTTCCGTACGGTGGCCGAGATCGATGAGGAGGAGGAGAACTCCTACGCGGTCTACCTGGGCGTGGAGTGCCGCGACGCGGCCTGGCCCCGGTCGTGGGACCGCTGGCGGGCCGACACCCGCAAGGAGCACGCCGAGGCGCCGTTCATGGCCTGGCCCAACGCCGTCTACAACGCACCGTGCGCCTTCTGGCCGGAGAAGGGCGGCACCCCCGTCAAGGTGGGCACGTCGCACCTACCGCCCGTCCTGCTGATCCAGGCCGAGCGCGACGCCGCCACGCCGTACGCGGGGGCGCTGCGCATGCGCAGCCTGTTCCCGACCTCGCGCCTGCTCGTCTCGCACGGCGGCAACCATGGTGTGTCGCTCGCCGGGAACGCGTGCGTCGACCGGCAACTGTCGGCCTATCTGCGCGACGCGGTGCTGTCGCCGCAGCGCAGGGGCACGCGGGGTGCCGACGCGACCTGCCCGGGCGAACCGGAGCCGCGGGCCACGCTGATGAAGGTCACGGAGGGTGGGCAGGGAACGGCGTCCCACACCTCCGCCAAACGGCGGTAGCCCGGCCCGGCCGATACCTCCCAAACGCTAACCGTTCGCGTAGGCTGGGCCCGTGATGCTGCGAACATCGGCGTCGCGCGTGCTCGACGACAACGATCGTGACGAGGTGCTGGCACTCCTCGACACCGATCCGGTCGCCAATGTGTTCGTAGCGGCCCGGGTCAGGGCCGTCGGCCTCAGCCCTTCACGGCTCGGCGGTCAGATGTGGGGCTACGGCCCCCGCGGAGGGCTGGTGTCCCTGTGTTACGCGGGCGCCAACCTGGTGCCCGTGAACGCCACCCGCGAGGCCATCCACGCGTTCGCCGACCGGGCGCGCAAGCAGGGCCGCCGCTGCTCGTCCATCGTCGGCCCGGCCGGCGCCGTGGAACAGCTCTGGGAGCGGCTGGAGCCGCACTGGGGCGGTGCCCGGGCGATCCGGTGGGCCCAGCCGGTCATGGCCACGACCTCCGCGCCCGCAGTCGACCCGGACCCGCTCGTACGGAGGGTCCGTCCCGAGGAGTTCGGCATCCTGCTGCCCGCCTGCGTGGCGATGTTCACCGAAGAGGTGGGCGTCTCCCCGGACAACGGCGACGGTGGAGCGCTCTACCGGTCGCGGGTCGCCGAGCTCATCCGCATCGGCCGGTCGTACGCGCGGATCGACGACGGCCAGGTGGTCTTCAAGGCCGAGATCGGCGCGGTCACACCGCAGGCGTGCCAGATCCAGGGCGTGTGGGTCCACCCCGATCTACGCGGACGCGGTCACGCCGCGGCGGGCATGGCCGCCGTGGTCGAGCAGGCGCTGAAATATTTCGCCCCGGTCGTCACCCTCTATGTGAACGACTTCAACCTCCCGGCCAGGGCCGTCTACCGCAAGGTGGGCTTCCAGGAGGTCGACACGTTCATGTCCGTGCTGTTCTAGCCGGTCCTGGGACCCCGGTCGTCGCGAAGCCCGCTCCGCCGGGCTTTCGCTGTGGTCCTCGCTCCCTTTCGCTCCGCTTCCCGAACCCGGTGAACGTCGGCGGGCGGCGCACTAACCAGTGCCGAGGCCGGCCTGCACGGGGCGCACCAGCCGGGTCAGCAGGTGGTCCAGCTCGGCCGCCGGGTCGCCGGTCAGCCCGGCATGCACCGGCCCGGTCTGCACGACCGTGCTGCGCGGTGCGGTGAGCCAGCGGAACCGGGCGCCCAGCGGCTCCCCGCACAGGGGGCCCGCCTCCTCGCCGCACGCCCGCTCGTAGGCGGCCAGGGCCAGCCGTACGCCGGGCAGGTCCACCGGCACGCCCAGCGCCAGCAACCGGGTCTCGTCCAGCTCCACCCGTGCGCACAGGTAGCCGCGCGGCTGGCAGTAGAGGATGACCCCGGCGTTGACCAGTTCGCCCCGCTCCACGCTGGGCACCACGCGGATCACCGCGTACTCGTAGACGTCGCTCATCGGCCGCCCTCTCGCGCCGCACGCCAGAAGCCGCCGATCGTCGCGCTCGGCCCGCCCCTGCGCGGAGCGGGAGCGGCGGGGTCGGGGAGCCAGTCGCGGGGGCCGGCGGCCCGGGCGAGCAGATGCTCGACATAGGCCTGCCGTACGGCGTCGGCGTCCGGGAAGCCCGGCTCGTCCTCCAGCCACTCGTCCGGGACCAGCGCGGTCACCTCGTCGAGCAGCGGCCGGGTGACGAGCCCGGCCAAGTCGGCGTCGGCCTGCTCCAGTTTCGTCGCGAACGGCGCGAGCACGTGGTCGCGGCCGTCGAACCGGCGGCGCGGGTCGGCCGTCGGCCAGTTGTGGTGGAACCACAGGGCGGCGCCGTGGTCGATCAGCCACACCCCGCCGTGCCAGACGAGCAGGTTCGGGTTGCGCCAGCTCCGGTCAACATTGTGGACGAACGCGTCGAACCACAGCACCCGGGAGGCGAACTCGGCGTCGGGCTCCCAGGCGAGCGGGTCGAAACCGAGCGCACCGGGCAGGAAGTCGATCGCGAGGTTGTGCCCGGCGCTCGCCGTGAGCAGGTCCTGGATCTCCTCGTCGGGTTCGCGGACGCCGAGTTGCGGATCGAGGTCGATGACCTTGAGCTCCGGCGTGGCGAAGCCGAGCCGCCTGGCGAGTTCGGCGCAGACGATCTCGGCCACGAGCACCCGCCTGCCCTGTCCCGCACCGCGGAACTTCACGACGTACGTGCCGAGGTCGTCGGCTTCGACGACTCCGGGCAGCGACCCGCCCTCGCGCAGGGGCGCGACATACCGGGTCGCCGTGATCTGTTCGAGCACGGAAGGAAGGTTACCGGCAGGGCCGGCGGGCGCTCCCCTCCTCGCGCCCGCCGGCCACCTGGGCGGCTCCGCTCGGCCGGCTCAGTTGGCCTTGCTCGGCAGCCACCACATCCGTCCCTCGGCGATGTCGTGGTAGACGTCGAGCAGATCCATGCCGGTGATCTTGCTGCGCGACTCGGCGGCGGCCCAGGCGTACACGCCTCGCGCGATCGAGCCGCTCTCCTGCTGGACCCGCATCGCATAGACGAGGGCCCTGATCTCGTGCACCTTGTGGTTCTCCGGCTCGGCCTGCGCCGCGAGCTCGGCGAGCTGGCAGGCCAGGCGCAGATCACCGTCGGCCGCCGCGGCGACGGCCCGGCCCGCGACCGACGCCGCCCCCGCCGACAGCTCGGCGACCGCCCGGGCGAACACTGCGTCCGGTGCGGGCTTGAGATTGGCGGGGTTGCCGTCATGCCAGCCGCCGTGCAGCCGCCAGATGTTGCGCACGATGAACTCGGGCTCGTCGTGGCGCTCACGCAGGTAGGGCCGCCCGGCCAGCGCGGGCGGTGGCTTGACCGAGTGCAGGATCTCGTCCAGGCGTGCTCCGGCGTTCATCAGATCGAGCGTCTGCTCGACCAGGCTGTCGAGATAGTCGGCCGTGTCGGTGAGCGCCCGGCGCACCCGGGCCGGGCCGCGGATCGGCAGCCCCCGCCCGGGGAGCAGCAGGTCGGCGTCGAGCGCGGCCATGGCCCGCAGCGCCACCGCCCAGTCGTCCGGATAGCGCTGGATCCGCTGCGGGTGGCCCGCCCCCGGGACCGACCACGCGAACAGGTCGCCGGTCATCAGCACGCCCCGCTCGGGCAGGAACGCCCAGGTGGCGTCGTCGGTGTCGCCGCAGGCATGGGTGAGCTGGAACGTGACGTCTCCCAGCGACAGGGACAGCCGGTCGCGGTAGGTCAGGTCGGGAAACCGCTGCGGCGGCGGCCAGACCAGCCGGGGGAAGCCGCGCTCGCGCAGGTCGACGACCGCGTTGTATCCGGCGGTCCTGCCCTGCTGGGCGAGTCTGAGGGCCAGCCTTTCCTGCGCCACCACCAGTGGGCGGGGGCCCGGCTCGGCGTCGAACTCCTCCATCCCCGCCAGCCGGTCGGCCCGGCTGCGGGAAAAGATCGCATATTTGAGCGGTTCGGACGACCACTTCCTGATCGCACGGTACGACTGCTCGGCCTCGCGGGCGTCGCCCGTGTCGAAGAGGCCCAGCCCGTCCTCGCCACGGACCACGTACACGTTGCCGCACGCCGGCCACATCGCCACGCCGTAGGCGATCTCCTGCACTCCGTCGCGGCGCAGCTCCGCGTAGGGCACGTCCTCGGGGCGCACCGAACCACGCCAGACCTCGTCGGCGTACGAAAGGATCGGTGATTCCATGTCAAGAGCCTGATCCTCTAGGCGGACGGTGCACAGTAGGGAGATCCCTAATGTCCGTGCCGGTCTCGCACCGCGCCCCGTACGCCCCGCGTGGGCGGCGTAGGCCCGCGCCGTAGGGGCCGGCGCGCGCAGTTCACCGCCCGCAGTTCACCGCCCGCAGTTCACCCCCAGCTCACCACCGCGCGGGCCAGCGTCACGGGGGTCAGTGCCGCGTGATCTGCCACCGCGCCGGCCGCCGTCGCGCGGGCCAGCGTCACGGGGGTCACCGCAGCGCGATCCACCACCGCGCAGGCTGGCCCTATGCGGGTCAGCGCCGCGCAGTTCACCGCCGCGCAGTTCCGTCGCAGCGCACAGTTCGGCACAGCGCAGTTCATCACCGTGAAGTCAGCGTCATTCGGGTCAGTGCTGCGTGTGGCACCCGGCGTGGCTCAGCAGCCGAACGGGATGCGGGCCGCGTCTTGACACTGCTTCTCCCTCCAACAGTGTCGGGGGCGAGGAGGGGGCGTCAAAAGGGCGGTGCCTCGAGGTCGCGTTGGATGAGTGTTCCTCTTGATTCGTCCTGTGGTGTGGCGTTGTCGTGTTCCTCCGTGTCGGGGCTGTCCGCGTCGGGTGTCTGGGTCGTGTGCCTACGGGTTGGTTGTGCCGGGGTTTCTGCGGGGGTTTGTGCTGGTGGGGTGGT
>NZ_JAATEK010000054.1:0-45709 GCF_012034195.1 Microbispora sp. CL1-1 | reverse complement strand
TGCGATGAGTTCCTTGCGGCCGTTGGCGTTGACCGCGGTGGCGACCAGGGCGTGCACGTTGACCGTCCGCCCGCCCTCGCGGACCTTCTGGGTGAGGGCGTCCAGCCACACGAAGGTGTACGGGCCGCCGTCCAACGCCCGGGTGCGGAAGGCCTCCACCTGCTCATCGAGCACCTTGGCCATGGCCGAGACCTGGCTTTTGGAGATGCCGCCGATCCCCAGTTGCTCGACCAGTTTGTCCACCCGCCGCGTCGACACACCCAGCAGATACGAGGTGGCCACGACGCTGATCAGGGCTTGTTCGGCCCGCCGGCGGCGTTCCAGCAGCCAGTCGGGGAAGTAGGAGCCCTGCCGCAGCTTGGGTATCTCGAGCTCGACGGTGCCGGCGCGGGTGTCCCACTCGCGCTTGCGGTAGCCGTTGCGGGAGTTGGTCCGTTCGCTGCTGCGCTCTCCGTAGGAGGCACCGCACAGGTTGTCGGCTTCGGCTGACATCAACGCCTGGGCCATGGTCTTCACCATGGATCGCAACAGATCCGGATCCTGCGCCTGGATCTGCTCCGCCAGCCAGGCGGCAGGGTCCACACTGTCGTTCACGGCCATCGCCTTTGTTCTCCTTCGATCTTGACTTCGCAATCACGAAGGATCACGCGATGGCCGTCCTCATTTCACGACGCCACGCCTCTACCAGTGGAAACTCTTACACCACTCCCGTGGACGCAACCGACAACAAGTTCAGGCGCTTCCTAGAAGAGCACCACCTGAGCTATGTGGTGGCGGTGCCCAAGAGCCAACGGATCGGCGCAGGACGGGGCGGACGGATCCGAGTCGGTACCGCGACCGCCCAGGCTCCGCTCGAGGCGTGGAAGCGCTGTTCCTGTGGCGACGGCACCAAAGGTATGTGCCTGTATGACTGGGCACTCGCCACGGTGATCTTTGAGGCAGAGCCCGGCTAACAGCGGTGGCTACTCGTCCGGCACAGCCTCACCCCCAACGCCAAGGGCGGGCTTGAGCTGGCCTACTACCTGTGTGCACCAGTCGGCACCACATTGGAGGATCTCATCGCCGTCGCCGGCTCCCGCTGGGCGATCGAGGAGTGTTTCCAGTCCGCCAAGAACGGAGAGGATGTCCCGACGTTCGTGGAACTTGATCGGCGGTCCCGCGGTCAGGCGACGTTCTCGTTGTAGCAGTTTGAGGTCGGGTTCTGGGCTGCGACGTGCCGGTCAAGCGCGCTGCGGAGTGTGGGCAGGTGCAGGAAGCCGTTGACGCGGCGGAACTGCTTGGTGGCTTCGGTCATGCCGGCCGCGCACCAGCGCAGCGCCATCTGCCCGTCCTTCCAGTTCTTGACGTTGGCGGCGTGGTCGCGGCAGATGGAGATCATCGATTCGATGGGGTTGGTCGAGCGCAGCGAGCGTGCGAGTGTCGGTGGCACGTCCAGCCGCAGGATGGTCAGCGTCTCGTCCATTCCCTCTCGCAGCGAGGCCGCGGCTCCGGGATACTTCTTGTCCAGTTCAGCGGCCAGCGTGGTCAGCTTGGCTTCGGCGGCGAGCGGGGTATCGGCGTGGTAGGCGTCGCGCATCCGCTTCTCGGCCACAGCGCGTAGCTTCTCAGGGAGCTTGTCCCGGACATTCCTGATCTTGTGGAGCTGACAGCGCTGAATCACCGGGTGGTCGAACACATCCAGTACCGCCCGGCGCAGCGCTTTGGAGCCGTCGAGCACGACCAGGATCGGGCGGGTGACGTTCAGGCCGCGCTCACGCAGGCCGACGATCAACTCGCGGGCCAGGGTGGCGTTCTCGGTGGAGCCCTCCACCAACGCAAGAGGGTGCTTGGTGCCGTCGATGCCGATCCCCAGCGCCACGATGCAGGTGTGCTCGCCGAAGTGCACCCCGTCCAGCATGAGGGCGGCCAGATCCAGCCCGGACAGATCGGCCGACATCAACTCCGCCAGGGCGCGCTCGGTGGCGGCGACGAAGCGTCGCGAGATCGCCGACTTGGACGTGCCGGTGGAGGAGCGCTCGACGGCGCCGCCGACCGGCTCAAGCCCGAGCCGGTAGCGGCGGGTGGAGAGCTTGCCGAGCATCTTGCCGAGCGCCATCTCATTGAGGATCTCAGTGGAGGAGAACAGTTCATAGGCCGGGATGGCGACCTCGCCTGCGCCGTCTGCGGTGCGCACCCGGGGGCGGCGGATCGGCAGCCTGCGGCCGCCCAGCACCACCGATCCGGCGTCGCTGCCATGCCGGACCGCGAGGCGGTCGGGGTTGTGCTTGCCCCGGGGACCGCACAGCGCGGTGACGTCTTCCTCCAGCATCGCGAACATCACGGCCAGGCCGGACTGCACAGCCAGCGCGAGCAGGCCGTCCTTCATCGAGGCGGCGATCTGCTCCATGGCCACGCTCACGGTATGCGGAACGGCCACGTCTTCGGCGGCTTGCTGGGCGCGTCGGCGGTTGTTCTGGTAGGTCTTGCTCACGGTCCCCGTCTCCTTACTCGGAGTGATTTGGCGATTGCTCGAGACCTACCACCAGGTAGGGCCCGAGGCGGGGACCGCCACTTCAAGTTCTACGAGCTACGGGACAACCTCAGAACGGAACCGGCCTGGACCACTACCAAATCCGGCGTTATGACGCCCGGCACCGCCACATCACCTTGGCGATGCTCGCCCGCGACGGACCGGCCCGCCGGTATGAGCCGAAACGGCTGACGCTGCGCCTGTTCGCCGTCGCCGCCCGCCTGGTCCGCGGCGGAGGACGACTACGCCTGCGCATCACCGCATCTGAAGCCGGGTGACGGCGGCGAGCAGTTGGCCGGCCCAGGGCCAGGAGGCGTTCCCGGCACCGACCTGGCCGGCACAAAGCCGCCCCTACAATCCAGGAAGGACACCCCTACGGGCCCGTGGAACCCCGCCCACCCGGCGCGACAGCCGGGCCACTAGGCTGACCACGACCGCGATTTCACACTCCAGCCGAACCGCTCAGCCAGCCACCAGATGGGCGCGAAAGATCGAGGCTAGGACGAGAAGTTCAAATCAAATCGCCCTCTTAAAGACGGTCGTACGGCCCCGGCGTAGTCGCTTCGGGACATCGGTGCGATTTGCACATGGCTGCCGGTATGTGGGGCATGGACCATCTTCCCCTCGCCTATGTAGAGGCCCACGTGGTGAATCGTGCTGGGATCGCGGGGGTTGTAGGCGAAGAAGACCAGGTCGCCCGGCTGGAGCTGAGAGCGGTCGACGTGCTTGCCCGAGTGCCACTGGGGGCCGGTGGAGGAACCGATGCTGACTCCTGCCTTGCTCCATGCGTACTCGGTGAGGCCGCTGCAGTCGAAGCCTTTGGTCCTGGCGCCCCGGCCGGTGCCGAAGCTCGGCCCGCCGGGTCCGCCGCCACCCCAGGAGTAAGGCACGCCGATCATGGCTAGCGCGGCTCTGACCGCGATCGCACCACGCCCAGCGGGGCCCTCGATCAGCGCGTTTCCGTCAGAGGTCGTCTCGTCGGCAGGGTTGTTCGCCCGGAGTTTCAGTTCCTCGCAGAGCTGGCCCGCGACCGTGGTCAAGATGTCGTCGGCGCGCTTCCTGATCTCGTCAGGGTCGAGTTGCTCGCCTGACTTCTGGCTGGCCAGGTCCGCCGCGATGCTGGCCACGAGCTCGTCACGTGGAACGCCGAGCCCGGCTGCGGTTTGAATACGGACCCGCATGTCGTCGCTCGTGACCGTGTCCACGGCCGCTCGCCCGGACGATCTGCCCTTCCACAGCAGGGCGACCAGCGCTTTGGCGAGCGGTTCGTGTTTGGCGTAGGCGTCGCGTAGGTCCTCGCGAGGGCGCTGGACGAGCGCTGCCGCCTGGGTGAGCGGCATGTGCTCCCAGCCGGGGATCTCGACCAGGCGCGTGTAGAAGAAGCGAGCCGCGTGGGAGGGGTCGGTGACCTGCTGCTTGGTCCCCCAGCCTTGGGATGGCTGCTGCTGGAACAGCCCGTACGAGCCGTTGCCGGTCCT
The DNA here is from genome assembly GCF_012034195.1 of Microbispora sp. CL1-1. NCBI lineage: Bacteria > Bacillati > Actinomycetota > Actinomycetes > Streptosporangiales > Streptosporangiaceae > Microbispora > Microbispora sp. CL1-1. Next base: position 41,722 of record NZ_JAATEK010000054.1, on the reverse strand, counting down.
TAAATTGGTAAGGCTGCTTTCCTGAATCGCGGTGCTTAGGGCGATCTCGGCTGCTCGCTTGGGAAGCCCCAGCTTGGCAGCGACGTTCACGATCTGTCGGGCGTTCGCGATCTGCTGGGAGGAGAGCCCGAAGCGGGAAGCGGGCACCCGCCGTATCGCGCCAGGTGGGGCGGCATAGGCGCAGATCGCGGCTCGGAGCTTGGCCGTGTCGCCGGCGGTGAAGGCGTACTTGGCTCCGCCGCCGATGGCGGCGATGACGACGACGCCGCATACCAGGCAACCGCCGGCCGCGATGAGTTTGCCGACCCCGAGCTCTGCGATCAAGCGCGCCTCTGCTGGCCGAAGTGGCGCGCGAGTTCGGCGAGGCGCAGCCGCCCGTCCGTACGATTGCCCGGAAGCCAGACGGCGTCGTGCGGTTCCTGGCCCTCGGTGGCGGTCGCGACGGGTACCGGCACGAGAGCGCCTCGGAGTCGCAGCCGGTCATGCAGGTTGGCTTCACGCCGCGCGCCACTGGTCAGGAACAGCACCGGGGTGTTGATGCCGCTGGCGGCGGCCAGCGAGGCGTACCCGCTGAGCTTCGCGGCGACGCGATCGAGGGTTTCGGTGCCGGTGTCGTATTCGAGGAAGAAGTCCAGGGTGAGGCCGTTGTCGGTCCATCGGCCGTAGGCGTCGGGCCGTACGTGCTTGCCCCACATGGCTTTGCACTGGGTCTCGGTCCACCAGGTGTCCAGGCGGCAGTCGCCGGCGCGTCGGGCGTGGCCGGACAGGGCGGCGAAGACGCCGTTCACGCCGATGGTGTGCGCGAGCCGCTGGCCGTACGCGATGGACAGGGCCTGGCCGCGCCGGTATCCGAACTCCGACAGGGTGACGCCGTCTTCCAGGGCCAGTACGGCGGCGCCGGCCTCTCCCAGGACGTAGTGCCAGGGTGCGGAGCCGAGAGGGGGCCGCGGGCGGAAGCGGTCGAGCGCGCCGAGACGGTTCAGCTTGACCAGGCGGTGGCGGCCGGTGTGGTCGTTGTCGAACGCCGCCTGGAGGAGCTGGTGGGTGGTCAGGACCTCGTGGGTCCAGACCATGCGGAGCAGGCGCCGGTCGTGGCTCGTGAGCCGTATGACGAGCGAGTTGAGGACGCGAGGCGTGTAGTGCTGGTTCATTCGTCTCCTTTTGGTTGGGTGCGGGGGTCTCCTTCTGGAAGGGGGTCGCCGGCCGCGGGGTGCCGTCCGTGGGCGCGGGCAGCGGCGAGCCGTATGCGTGCGGCGAGGTCGGGGTCGGGTTCGGGCAGGGGCCGGGTGCGCAGGGTGAAGGGCGGGGTTTCCGCGGAGCGCACCACGAGCCGGGCGGCGGCCTGGAAGGCGCCGAGGTTGGCCAGGTCGTGCCGGGTCAGGTAGGGGCTGAAGTGGTGCTCGACTTCGCGGGCGTCCTCGGGTGAGAGCGAGAAGTAGATCTTGTTGCGGGCGTCGGAGCTGATGGCCTGGCACAGGTCGCGGGGGAGTTGGGCCAGGTGCTGGTGGGCGAGGACCATCGACAGCCGGTAGGCGCGGGCTTCGGCGAGCATGTCCGCCAGCGCGTGCGGGAGGTTCAGGAAGTTCTGCGTCTCGTCCACGTACAAGGCGGAGGGCGAGCGGCTGCGGCCGAGCCGGGCGCGGTGAGAGGCGGCCTGCCAGACCTGGGCCAGCAGAAGGGAGCCGAGCAGCCGGGCGGTGTCGTCGCCGAGGACGCCCTTGGGGAGGCGGGCGAGCAGGATCTTGCCGTCCAGCACGTCGCCGACGTCGAAGGTGGACTGTGCTGAGCCGAGGATGTCGCGGACGAACGGGCGGAGCAGGAACGCCCGCAGCTTGTTCATGATGGGCGCGGTGACGTGTGCCTGGGCCTGCTCGGACAGGTGCTCGTACCAGTTCCAGAACCCGAGCAGGAAGGGGTCGTCGAGCCGTTCGGTGAGGTCTTTTCGGTAGAGGGGATCGGTGAGCAGGGCCGGGATGTCGGCGAGGGTTCCGCCGTTGCGGGACAGGGTGAGGGCGCAGCCGCGCAGGATGTCGTCGCTGCGCGGGCCCCAGGAGTCGGCGTAGATCTTGTGGAAGATACCGACGAGGTTGTCCGCGAGGGTTTCCCTGTCCGGGCCGCTCAGCACGTTGAGCGCCGGCCGGGGATGACGGTCGTCCGGGTCGATCAAAGCGATGCGCTCGCCCGCTTCTTCGGGAATGAGGCCGAGCAGGTCGGTGACCAGGTCACCCTTGGCGTCGACGACGGCGACGCCATGACCGGCCTCGATGTCGGACAGGATCATCTGGGCCAGAAGCGTGCTTTTGCCGGTGCCGTTCGGGCCGAGGACGTGCACGTGGTGGAAGGAGTCGGCCACGCGCAGCGCGACCGGCCGCACGTGCCCGGCGTCGCAGAAGCCGAGCACCTTGCCCCTCGCGGCGACCTGCGGCGCGGGCGGCACCGACCTGGCCCCGGCACGGCTCAGACCCGGTACGGCGGCGTCCAAGGGAAGGTGCGCCAGGGCGGCGATTTCGGGCACCGTGCCGTACGGCGCGCTCGCCCGCGCACCGGGCTGCCTGGCACAGTCGGGCGCGTACGGCCGTGGTGTCCAGGTCCAGGCGGCGTAGGGCCCGCAGGTAGCCGGCCAGGACCTCGGAGTCCACGTCGGCCGCGTCCCCGTAGGGAAGGCCCCGGGTGAGCATCGCGGCGATCATGCGCAGGGCAGGCATCGCCATGCCGACGGCGGCGACCGTCCACGCTCCCTTACGCACCCGTGCTCGCGTGACCAGCTCCCGCCAGACGGCGTCACGCGTCTCGTCGCTGACATGCCGGCTGGTGAGCAGCATCCGCAGCTCCGCGAGGTTCACCTCGCCTCTGGGGAGGGCGGGAGCGAACGCGGTGCAGTCCAAGGACAGGGCACCCGGCCCTGTCGTCAGCAGCCGGAACGAGGTCTCCGCGGTGTCCAGCGGGGAACCGGTGACGGGATCGGTGCTCATTTTCTTGCTCCAGTCCGAGAGGAATTCGTTGGTCTCGGAAACTGGTCTACGCACCGCCTCATAATTTGCTCAGAGTTCCGCTTCAGATTTCCCGCATAATCTGCCGTCCGTGATCTCTGAGCTGCTCAGGGCGCATACAGCCCGCCTCAGATTTCGCTCGGAATCAGGTCTGAGGGGGCACTCAGAGAGGTATTTGATCTTGCTTTTATTCTGGTCATACACCCTCTGACCCGCTCAGCGGGCTGGCGGCGTACGAATCCGGATAAACCTGTTCCGAAAGCACGATGGAAAGCAGGAATGAGAATCAGATAATCTTCAGCAGCGTGAGGCTCAGATCAGTCCAGAGCGTCCGGAGAACCGCCAGTTGCTGCTTTGACGAGATGTCCTGATGTAGTCCCAGGCGTACACCGTCGTACTATCCCGACGCCGTCACTCGGCAGCAACAAAACCGGACGTCTTCCGCCCAGCTACGCTCACGGTCAGCAACAACCGGCCCTGGTTGATCCACGAGGGCCCGGTGGGGGCGAAGTGCATGTGGAACCGCGGATGGCGCTTCAGCCACGCCTTGATCGCCGCAGTCTAGTGAGTGCCGTAGTTGTCGTGGACCTCGGCGTCTCAGCTAGTGGGACGGTAGGTCTCCGGGTCTTTCCTCAGAATGGTGGTGATCTTCAGTCCGATCTCCGGTGCCAGTGGGCCATCGGCAGGGACTGGGATGCCGAGTTGAGTAGCCAGGTCTCGGCCGTACAGGTCGACGGTGGCTTCGATCAGGTCGGCAAGAGCGGCGGTGGCGGTTCGGGCGCGGATCCAGGCGGTGAGGATGATTACAGCGGCGATCAGCAGCGCCGGCCACCACCAAGGAGCCAAGAGCAGGTAGAGGAGAGCCCATCCGGCCAGGCGGGCCGCCGCGGCCATCGCGTCGCGGGCAGCGGCCAGCTCGGTGCGGGCGACATCAGGAACCGTCAGCCACAGCCGCGGCCAGGCGCTGGTCAGATCCAGGTCGTAGGCGGTCAGCAGGCGCTGGTCGACCGCGCGCAGCCGGTCGCCGATCCAGGTCGGCCGTTGCGGGACGTCCAGGCTGATCGCCGCGCGCTTGGTGATGGCTCTGACGAGTTCGGCCGCGGGCGGGCCGGCGACGGGATCGGCGTGGGCGCGGACGGCGGCTTTGGTCTGCTGGTGGACACGATCATCGGCCTTTTTCCAGCGTTTCTGCCGGTTTCCGGTGAGCAGACGGGCGGGCCACCGGCGCCCTTCGATCACCCATGCGCGTTCGATCAGGCGGCCCAGTGCGGCCGCGGCCAATCCACTCGCGGCAGCTGCTGCCAGGACGGCGGTGGCTGCCAGCGCTATGACGGCGGTGCTGGCGGTGGCCGGTCGGGTCGCTAGCCGATCGATGGCGTTCCGTAGGGCCTCCACGTCGAAGGCGTGTGTGCCGCTTTGATGGAGGGTGAGCGCGGCAGCCAGGTAGGTCAGATAGATCAGTCCGGGAAGGACCAACAGGGTTAGCCACCGTTCGGCCAGTTTCTTGCCCAGTTCGTCCAAAAACCCGGTCACGACGCCACGCGTACCAGCGCGAGTTGGTGTCTGGTTGCCGCGCACATCGGCGGCTGCCGGGTGCCGGCGACGGGTTCAACGCGGCTGCATCGCCTGTGGGCTGGACAGACCCACGCCTGCACTACTGGATGCCCTGCGCCGGAGCCATCGAGCGGCTGGTAGACGCGCTCAGGCTGGGTCACCGCGCCGAACCCGCATTCGGCCATCGCCCCGTCCAGAGCGTCCAGATCCCGGACCAAGGCCGGATCGTCATACTCACTGTCACCCAGAGCCGCCAAGATCCGCGTTAATATCTCCCCCGCGCCGGCCTGGTCGGCGCACGCTTCCAACTCCCCATCGCCGAGTAGCGTGCACACTCGCTCAATTCGCTCGGCTATCTCCGACACGGGCTCGCGCGCCTTCCGCATGTCGCACCGCTCCTTATTGGCATATGAGTTGCGGCCCGGAGGTTTTGTGGTCGACTTAGTGTAGATCGGCGAATCTGTTATCAACCAGGCCTTTGCCGCGGAGCTGACCGTCGCACAACAGTGAGGTGGGCATCGCGGTGGCAGCACCTAGGGCTGACTTGGGACTTCGGACAGGGAGCACACCTGTTGGAACGGGTGCGCGCCATCGCATGAACGTTGGAGAGGCCCCCGGATGCGAGAACGTCTACTGGCCGCCATCGGTCACCGTCTCCAAAGACTGCAGGCCATTGGCGGCCCTACCCGATGGAGCCGGCAGGGCTTCAAGCTGGCTACCCGCTACGAGCGCACCGGCGATCTCAGCCTCCTCAATAACGCGGTGCGCCTGTTCCGCCGGTCTCTTGACATCACTCCGCCTGGCCACCCCAACCGCAGCATGTATCTGTCCGACCTCGGGGCCGCTCTGCACACCCTGTTCGAGCGGACCGGCGAGCTGGATGTGCTGACCGAGGCGGTGCAAGCCGGACGGGACGCTGTCACGGCCACCCCGTCCGGCCACCCCAACCGCGCCCTGTATCTGTCCAACCTCGGAAACGCCCTGCACACCCTCTCCGAACAGACCGGGGAGCGGGACGCGCTGAGCGAGGCGGTGCAAGCCGGACGGGAGGCCGTCATCGCCACCCCGTCCGGCCACCCCAACCGCGCCATGTATCTGTCCAACCTCGGGGTCGCTCTGCGAACCCTGTTCGAGTGGAGCGGGGAGCTGGATGTGCTGAGCGAGGCGGTGCAAGCCGGACGTGAAGCTGTCACCGCTACCCCGTCCGGCCACCCCAACCGCGCCATTTATCTGTCCAACCTCGGAAACGCCCTGCGAACCCTGTCCGAACAGGCCGGCGACCTGGACACGCTGGCCGAGGCGGTGCAAGCCGGACGGGACGCTGTCACGGCCACTCCGTCCGGCCACCCCAACCGCGCCATTTATCTGTCCAACCTCGGGGCCGCTCTGCGAACCCTGTTCGAGTGGAGCGGGGAGCTGGATGTGCTGAGCGAGGCGGTGCAAGCCGGACGGGAGGCCGTCATCGCCACCCCGTCCGGCCACCCCAACCGCGCCAGGTATCTGTCCAACCTCGGGGCCGCTCTGCGAACCCTGTTCGAGTGGAGCGGGGAGCTGGGTGTGCTGACCGAGGCGGTGCAAGCCGGACGTGAAGCTGTCACGGCCACTCCGTCCGGCCATCCCGACCGCGCCAAGTGTCTGTCCGACCTCGGGATCGCCCTGCACACGCTGTTCGAGCGGACCGGGGAGCTGGATGTGCTGACCGAGGCGGTGCAAGCCGGACGGGACGCTGTCACCGCTACCCCGCCCGGCCATCCCGACCGCGTCAGGTGTCTGTCCAACCTCGGGGGTTTCCTGCGAACACTGTTCGAACAGACCAGCGAGCTGGATGCATTGGCTGAGGCGGTGCAAACCCGAAGGGACGCCGTCACCGCCACCCCGCCCGACCACCCCGACCGCGCCATTTATCTGTCCAACCTCGGAAACGCCCTGTACACCCTGTTCGAGTGGAGCGGGGAGCTGGACGTGCTGACCGAGGCGGTGCAAGCCGGACGTGACGCCGTCACCGCTACCCCGCCCGGCCACCCCAACCGCGCCAGGTATCTGTCCAACCTCGGGGCCGCTCTGCGAACCCTGTTCGAGTGGACCGGGGAGCTGGATGTGCTGACCGAGGCGGTGCAAGCCGGACGTGAAGCTGTCACCGCCACCCCGCCCGGCCATCCCGACCGCGTCAGGTGTCTGTTCAGTCTCGGAAACGCCCTGCACACGCTGTTCGAACAGACCGGCGAGCTGGACGCGTTGACCGAGGCGGTGCAAACCCGACGGGACGCTGTCACCGCCACCCCGCCTGGCCACCCCACCCGCGCCAAGTGTCTGTCCAACCTCGGGATCGCCCTGCACACGCTGTTCGAGCGGACCCGGGAGCTGGATGTGCTGACCGAGGCGGTGCAAGCCGGACGGGACGCTGTCACCGCCACCCCGCCTGGCCACCCCACCCGCGCCATGAATCTGTCCAACCTCGGGATCGCCCTGCACGCCCTGTTCGAACAGACCGGCGAGCTGGACGCGCTGACCGAGGCGGTGCAAACCGGACGGGAGGCCGTCACCGCCACTCCGTCCGGCCACCCCAACCGCGCCCTGTATCTGTCCAACCTCGGAAACGCCCTGCACACCCTCTCCGAACAGACCGGCGAGCTGGATGTGCTGACCGAGGCGGTGCAAGCCGGACGGGAGGCCGTCACCGCCACTCCGTCCGGCCACCCCAACCGCGCCATGTATCTGTCCAAACTCGGGGCCGCCCTGCACACCCTGTCCGAACAGACCGGCGACCTGGACGCGCTGGCCGAGGCACGGGGGAGATGGGCCGAGGCGGCAACGTCAACCACGGGGCCCATTAACGTGCGGCTCGGTGCCAACCGAGGGCTGGGGCAGACAGCCATGACGGCGGGTGACAACGAGGCGGCGCTGACCGCCTACCAGGACGCGATCGCGCTGTTATCGCAAATCGCACCACGTCACCTGGCCCGCCCCGACCGCGAACACGGTCTCGGCGAAGCCGCCGGGCTGGCCGCTGAAGCGGCATCGGCTGCCATCTCCGCGGGCCGGCCCGAACGCGCGGTGGAACTATTGGAACAAGCACGTGGAGTGCTGCTGGCCGAGGTCATGGAGACCCGTGGCGACCTCAGCACCCTGCAGGCCCTTGCACCCGCACTGGCGGCGCAGTTCACCCAGTTGCGCGATGCCCTGGATGCCGCCGAACACACCAGCCTGGACCCACTGGTCGCAGACCTGCCACCCGCCGAGCCCGGCCCATCGCCCCACCCTGGCCACCAGACTTCACAGCAGGTCGACGCAGCCCAGGCAGCCGCGCGGCGGCTCGCCGAGCGGCGCCATCAACTGGCCGTGCAGTGGGAGGACCTGCTGACGCGCATCCGCCGGTTGCCTGGCCTGGAGGGGTTCCTGCTGCCGCCACCGATTGAGGACCTGCGACGCCATGCCGCCGAAGGGGCGGTGGTGCTGGTGAACGTCAGCCGATACCGCAGTGATGCGCTGATCCTCACCAGCGAGGCCGACCACCCCGTACGGGTTGTCCCGCTTCGCGACCTCACCTGGGACGACGTGATCGACGAGCTCAACCGCTTTCGGGCCGCTATCGACGCCGCCACCGGCCGGTCCCTTGCCAAGCGGCCAGGTGGCCACCTGCAGATGCACACGATCCTGGCCTGGTTATGGGACCGCATCACCGCACCGGTCCTGGCCGAGCTCGGTCACGCAGGTCCACCCCGGCCCGGGCAGGCCTGGCCGCGACTTTGGTGGTGCCCCATCGGCGAGACGGCGTTCCTGCCGTTGCACGCCGCCGGCCACCACACCGACACCGACACTGCCGACAGGGCTCCGCGCACCGTGCTGGACCGTGTCGTCTCCTCCTACACCCCCACCATCCGCGCCCTGGGCTACGCCCGCCACAACCGAGACACCACCCCCGCCGAACCGGCATCCCCCCAAACCGCTCCAACAGCCGTGATCGTCGCCATGCCCAAGACCTCTGACGCTCCACCGCTGTCAGGCGCTCTCGCCGAAGCCCAACGCCTGGCCGACCTACTGCCCGGCTCCCTCACTCTTACCGGCCCGGAGGCCACCCGTGACGCGGTGCTGACCGCCCTGCCCGAGCATCGCATCGCCCACTTGGCCTGCCACGGGCTCAGCGACTGGGACGACCCCGCCGCCAGCATGCTGTTGCTGAACGATTACGCCACCCACCCGCTCACCGTCGTGGCCATCTCCCGGCTCCGCCTCACCGGCGCGAGCCTGGCATACCTGTCCGCCTGCAGCACCACCTCCGGCAACCAGCGCCTGGCCGACCAAGCCGTGCACATCACCGCTGCCTTTCAGCTCGCCGGCTACCAACACGTCATCGGCACCCTGTGGCCCGTCAACGAGGCCGCCGCCGTCCGCATCGCCAACGACGTCTATGTTCACCTCACCGAGCGGGGAACGACCACGCCACGCACCGGGCAAACCGCGGGTGCGCTGCATTACGCCATCCGCCGGCTCCGCGATGACTTCACCGCCAGCCCCAGCATGTGGGCGGCCCACATCCACGCCGGGATCTGACGGCAACAGACGGCGTTGCGCCCGTTCCCTCTCTCAAGCCGCAGACCGTCGCGGATGCGGGGCCCTCCTCAGCCGGTTCCCTGGGGCCGAGGGGCCGACTACGCCGGAGTGGCGAGGGGCGGCCCCCTCCATTGACACGAGTGTCATTACTTCCGGCTGAGCACTTCAGAATTTACTCATATTCGAGTCAGAGTTCTGCTTCAGGATTTTCGCATAGGTGACTGTCCGCGATCTCTGAGCTGTGCAGAGGTCGCATAGCTCGCTCAGATCCTGGTCCGAGGAGGACCTTTCTGAGCGGTCTCTGAGCCGCTGGCTATCCCTGGTCATGCGCCTCGGGCCGCACAGCGGCCTGACGGTGCACGCATCCGGAGAAACGTGTCCCGACTACACGATGGAAAGCAGGAATGACAAGAAGACAATCGCCAACGAGCGCCAGGGCCTGAACAGCTCGGAGCGTCTGGAGAATCAGCGGCTGGTGATTTCTCCAGTGCCGATCCAGACCGCGCGGGCATTCATCGCCTGGACCCAGCCCCGCCTCGCTCCGCCGGCCGGTGCCGCGTTCGCTCTCGGTGCCCAGACCGGTGACGGCATCCTCGTCGGTGTCGCTCTCATAGGCTGGCCGATCGCCTGGGCGTTCGACGATGGCGACACCGCCGAGGTCCTCGCCCTGGCCACCGACGGCACACCCGATGTCGGCCGACCGCTGCTGGGTGCCGTCTGGCCCCTGGCCCGCGAGATGGGCTACCGGCGCCTGATCGCCTACACCCGCATCGAGGAGTCCGGCATGGACCTGTGGGACGCCGGGTTCCGCGTCGTCCCCAGGCCCCTCGGGTGGCACACCGTCAGCCGAGCCGACGACGTCGCACGCGTCCTGTGGGCGATCCGGGCCGTCGGGGGCGGCCGATGAGCGGGCTGCGCGAGCCGTACTGGCACGACGAGCATGCGGCGCTCTACCAAGGGGACGCGCGTGCGGTGCTGGCAGAGATGGACGAGGGCTCGGTGGAGTGCATTGTCACCAGTCCGCCGTACTGGGGGCTTCGGAACTACTGCGAGGGCCAGTACGGGCAGGAGCCCACGCCGGAGGCGTACGTGGAGAACCTGCGGGCCACCTTTGCCGAGGCGCGGAGGGTTCTCGCCGACGACGGCACCTGCTGGCTGAACCTCGGGGACTGCTATGCGGCCAACTCCGACGGCTGGGCGCGGGGCAAGGACTACAACCCGCGCCAGCCGGAGGTGCGGCCCAAGGCGCGGCTGGCCGTGCCGCCGAAGAACCTGCTCGGCATGCCGTGGCGGGTCGCCTTCGCCCTCCAGGAGGACGGCTGGATCCTCCGCAACGCCATCGTGTGGAGCAAGCCCAATGCGATGCCGCAGTCCGTCCGGGACCGGATGTCCAACCGCTACGAGCTGATCTTCCTGCTCGTCAAACAGCAGCGGTACTGGTTCGACCTCGACCCGGTCCGTCAGCCCTACACCGGCGACCGTCCGATTTCCAGGCGGGCACGCTCCGGGGGTAACAAGGCGAACAGCATCCAGACGGCCTGGCCTCCGCTCGGCAAGTACGGCAGTGACGGTGAGGACGCGGCCGGCCCGCGGCATGGCGCGGCGATGAGGCCCACCGGTGCGCGGCATGCCGCCGCGCACCCGAACGGCAGGAATCCCGGGGATGTCTGGTCGATCCCCACCCGGCCACTGCGGGCGGCGCACTTCGCGGCATTCCCGATCGACATCCCGCTCAGGGCCATTGCCGCCGGCTGCCGCCCCGGCGGCACCGTCCTGGACCCGTTCACCGGCAGCGGCACCACCGGCATTGCTGCCCGGCAACTCGGCCGGCAGTTCGCCGGCATCGAGCTCAACGCCGACTACTGCCAGCTCGCCCAAGACCGGCTCCTCGCTGCCGCCGGCACGGCAATCCCGGCAGGAGGCGAGGGTGACTGAACAGCCACAAAGGGCCTGCTCAGGGCCTCCGGAATCGAGTTTCCAGGCGTACCCTGCAGGCCCGGCCGACCGCGAGAAGAAGCCCAAATCGCGGGAGGCCGGGGCCAAGAGCAAGCGCGTCGTCACCGTGGTGTTGCCCGCAGAAACGCCACAGCTGACCCCAGGGGCGGCGCGAGTGCTCCTGCGCATCCTTCTGAAAAGTCACGCGGAGCTGACCAAGAGTCAGCGGGAAGAGAGGAACGCCGAATGATCCCATTCGCCTTCTGGGGGCGAGTGTCCACAGAGGACAACCAGGACCCGGCCTCGTCACGGAACTGGCAACTGTCCCGGTCGCAGGCACTGATCGAACCACGCGGCGGCGTGATCGTCGCGGAGTTCTTCGACATCGACAAGTCGCGATCGATCCCGCCGCAGCGCAGGCCGCAGGCCGCGATCCTGCTCGACGAGCTGCGCAACCCCAATCGGGGGTTCGACGCCGTCGTGGTCGGTGAGCCGCAGCGCGCCTTCTACGGCAACCAATTCGGCAATACCTTCGAGCTCTTCAACCACTACGGGGTGCCCCTGTGGGTGCCGGAGGTCGGCGGACCGATCGACCCGACCAACGAAGCGCATGAGCTGATCATGTTGATGTTCGGCGGGATCAGCAAGGGCGAGCGCAACCGGATCAAGATGCGAGTCCGCACCACCATGGAAGCCCAGGCCAAGATCGAAGGCCGCTTCCTCGGGGGCCGCCCGCCATACGGCTACCGCCTCGTGGACGTCGGACCGCATCCCAATCCGAGCAAGGCAGCCGACGGCAAGCGCCTACGCCGACTGGAGCCCGACCCGACCACAGCTCCCATCGTGGGCCGGATCTTCTGGGAGTTCCTCCACGGCCAGGGCCTCTACCTGATCGCCGAGGGGCTCACCCGCGAGGGCATTCCGTGCCCCTCCGCCTACGACCGGGCCAGAAACCGCCATCGCAGCGGGATCGCCTGGTCGAAGTCGGCGATCCAGGCCATCCTCCTCAACCCTCGCTATACCGGTCGCCAGGTCTGGAACAAGCAGCGCAAGCAGGAAGAACTCCTGGACGTCCACGATGTCACCCAGGGCCACACCACCAAGCTCAAGTGGAACCCGGCGAGCCAGTGGGTCTGGTCCGAAAAGGTTGTCCACGAGCCGATCGTGGACGTCGAGACGTTCGAGCGGGTCCAAGCACTCCTGTCGGCGAAGGGGCGCACCGCTGACCAACGGAAGCCCCGCAGCACTCCACGCCCGTACGTGCTTCGCGGTCTGTTGTACTGCTGCGTCTGCACGCGGCGGATGGAAGGCAGCTGGAACAACGGCAGGCCGCACTACCGGTGCAAGTTCCCGACCGAATACGCGGTGGCCAACAAGATCGACCACCCGCGCACGGTCTATGTCCGGGAGGACCAGATCCTCGACGAGTTGGACCCCTGGCTCTGCCGGATCTTCACACCAGCCAACCTTCAGCGGACGGTCGAGACCCTGCTCGATGTCCAGAACAGCGAGGCAGACCGCGTCGCCATCGATACAGCCAAGCGGACCATCGATGACTGCGACCGTCGGATGGCCCGCTACCGGACGACTCTGGACGCGGGTGGAGACCCCCAGGAGATCGGCAAGTGGATGGCCGAGACCCGAGCCGAGCGGCTGAAGGCAGAGGGCCAGCTACGGGCCATTACCAGGAAGAGGGAGATCAGTGAAAAGGAGATCGCAGAGATGATCCCTCGGTTGGCCGAGATGGCCAAGGTCATCAAGAAGGCGGACCCTGCCGACCGGAACGACCTCTATACGCAGATGGGCCTGCACCTCGTCTACGACCCCCTGGAGAGAGTGGTCGCAGTTGAGGCCAGGCCCAACATGTACCAGAGTGCGTGTCCGAGGGGGGACTTGAACCCCCATGCCCATCACTGGGCACTAGCACCTCAAGCTAGCGCGTCTGCCTATTCCGCCACCCGGACGTGGTGCCTCACGCAGGATCGTCATCCCGCGTCGGCTGATACAGGTTAGCACTCTCTGCGCCCTGCTTCATACCGGGAATCCGCTCCGGCGCGGTTCCCGGGAGCCCGGGGGTGAACGTCACCCCTGTACGGCGGCAGGATGGAGGCGCGAGCCGTACGACGGGAAAGGCGGGCCGGTCCCCGCATGGGCCTGCCCGGCAGGAGGAGGCGTAATGACCCCACGCTACGGGGAGGACGAGGTCGCGGAGCTGTGCCGCGACCTGATCCGCATCGACTCGGTCAACGCGGGGGACAACGCGGGGCCCGGGGAACGCGAGGCCGCGGAATACGTGGCCGGCAAGCTGGCGGAGGTCGGCCTGGAGCCGCGGCTCCTCGAATCCGACCGCGGGCGGGCGAACGTGGTCGCCCGCGTCGAGGGCGCCGACCCGAGCAGGGACGCCCTCGTTCTCCACGGCCATCTGGACGTCGTGCCGTTCGACGCGGCCGACTGGACCCACCACCCGCTGAGCGGCGAGATCGCCGACGGCTGTGTCTGGGGCCGCGGCGCGGTCGACATGAAGGACATGGACGCGATGATCCTCGCCGTCGTACGGCGGCGCCTGAGCGAGGGGCGCAGGCCGCCCAGGGATGTCGTCCTCGTCTTCACCGCCGACGAGGAGGCCGGGGGCCACTACGGCGCCCAGTGGCTGGCGCAGCGGCATCCGGAGGTCTTCGAGGGCTGCACCGAGGCCATCGGCGAGGTGGGCGGCTTCAGCGTGACCACCGAGAAGGGCCGGCTCTACCTGATCGAGGCGGCGGAGAAGGGCATCGCCTGGATGCGCCTGACCGCCAGGGGCAGGGCCGGGCACGGCTCGATGCTCAACGACGACAACGCCGTGACCGAGCTCGCCGAGGCGGTCGGCCGGATCGGCCGTCACAAGTGGCCGGTGCGCCTCACCCCCACGGTGCAGGCGTTCTTCGAGGAGGTCTTCGGCAAGGAGGTCAAGGCGGAGGACGCGGAGGCGGCGGTGGCCACGCTCGGGCCGCTCGCCCGGATGATCGGCGCCACCCTCCGCAACACGACCAACCCGACCATGCTGCAGTCCGGATACAAGGCGAACGTGATCCCCCAGATCGCGACCGCGCACGTGGACGGCAGGTTCCTGCCGGGCTATGAGGACGAGTTCTTCCAGACCGTCGACGAGCTGCTCGGGCCCAACGTGACCAGGGAGTTCGTCTATCACGACGTGGCGGTCGAGACCCCCTTCAAGGGCACGCTGGTCAAGGCGATGGCCGACGCGCTGCAGGAGGAGGACCCCGGCTCGCGGGCCGTGCCGTACACGCTGAGCGGCGGCACCGACCTCAAGGCGTTCAGCCGCCTCGGCATCAGCGGGTACGGCTTCGCGCCGCTGCGGCTTCCCGAAGACTTGGACTTCTCCGGGATGTTCCATGGCGTCGACGAGCGGGTTCCGGTTGATTCTCTCCGGTTTGGCGTCCGGGTCCTTGACCGTTTCCTCGAATACTGCTGAGAAAGCTCTTGCGATCACGTGCCGTGCCGCTAAAGTAACTCTCCGTTGGGGGTTGATCCGCACCGGATAGGCCCGGCGGACTGTTGACTCAGCGGTTTGGGGAGGTCGCGTGACGCGCACGTCGCAGGAACAGCGCAGGGCGGGCTCGCCCTCCGCCGTTCCCGGCGTGCGCGTCACGTCTCCCGGCTCTGCGAAGCGGGGCCGGATGGCGCGGTTCGCGGCCGGCTCCCGTCTGGGTCGCCTGTTGGTCGTCGGCGGGCTGATCGCCGCCGGATGGCTGCTCGGCCTGTTCTTCGGTGTCTTCGGCACGGCGATGTCCGTGGCCGGGACCACACCCTCACATGACGTCGCCGGGTCGGTTCTTCCCGATCGTCTCTCAGGTCCGGATCTCGGTCTGCCGCCCTCGCCGGGCGGGGCCGGGTCCCACGGGAAGATCACCGACGGTTTCCCCACGGTGGCGCACGACGTCTCGGTGAACGCCGAGGCGATGGCGGGGCGCACGGTCGACGGGCTCACCAGCCAGTCGAAGCCGCTGCTCCCCCCACCCTCCACCGCGGACCACGCGCCCGCAGACCAGGGCCTGGTCCCGCAGTCGAGCGGTGGAAGCATCCTGTTCGGGGATGTCGCGCGGGAAGTGTTCGAACCGCGCTTCACCAAGCTGCCCGCCCCTCTGGCGGCGGTTGTTCCCCCGGTTGTCCGCACAGCGGCGGACGACCCGTCTTTCTCTCCTGACTGATCCCGCTTCAGCGCCGGTCCCCGTCGTACGGCGACCGGTGCCACCGCCTGCCCTCGCTCGTGGTGCCCGGGCGGCAGGCTCCCGCGGGTGACGCGGAATTTCCCATCCTCGTGACCGTCCTACGGCTCCGCTGTGCTCATGCGGCCCGGACTCGCGTCACGAGCTGTCAGGTAACCCCCTAAGAAGAACCACTAGGAGCATTCATCATGCGAACGTGGGCGAAGGGCTCGACCTCCGCGGCGTTTCTGGCCGCCGGCGTCATGGCCCTTGGCAGCGGTACGGCTCTCGCCGACACCGACGGCAGTCACTCGGTGCTCGGCGGCAACCAGATCGACATACCGGTGACCCTGCCGATCGACATCAGCGGCAACGCGGTGGCCGTCATCGGCCAGTCACGGGCCTCCTCCCAGGGCGGCGCGGTCGTGCAGGGCGCGGGCGTGGGCGCCGGAGAGAACAAGACCTCCGGAGCGGGCAGCATCCTCGGCGGCAACCAGGTCGAAGCGCCGATCAACATCCCGGTCAACGCCTGCGGCAACGCGGTGTCGGTCATCGGCAAGTCGGACGCGAGCTGCCGTGGCGGCGCGGCCGTCAAGAGCCCGGGACGGCGCGGTAACGCGGGCGGCAACCGCACCAGCGGTGTGCACAGCATCGGGGGCGGCAACCAGGTCGTCGCGCCGATCACCGCTCCGATCAACCTGTGCGGCAACTCGATCGCCGTCTTCGGCAACGCCACCGCCGGATGCCGCGGCGGCGCCTTCGTCGGCGGCGGCCGTGACGTCGTCCGCGCCGGCGGCAACCGCACCAGCGGACACGGCTCGATCCTGGGCGGCAACCAGGTCGTCGCGCCGATCACGGCTCCGATCAACGTCTGCGGCAACTCCGTCGCGGCCATCGGCAAGGCGTTCTCGGGCTGCACCGGAGGCTCGTCCGTGGGCGGCTCCGGCGGCAAGGGCGGCCACGGGGGCAAGGGTGGTCACGGCCACGGAGGCAAGGGCGGCCACGGCGGGTACGGCGGTCACAACGGGGGCGGTCACAAGGGAGGCGGTCACTGGAACCGTCCCGGATCGACCGGCCACGACACCGACGGCCGCTACGCCGTGGGCGGCGGCACCCAGGTGATCTCGCCGATCATCACGCCGATCGACGTCTGCGGCAACGGCTCGGGCAGCTGCAAGGGCGGCCACGGCCACGGGGGCAAGGGCGGTCACTGGGGCAAGGGCGGCCACGGCGGCTGGTCCGGCGGAGGCGCGGGCGGCAACCGCACCAGCGGTGTGCACAGCATCGGGGGCGGCAACCAGGTCGTCGCGCCGATCACGGTGCCGATCAACGTCTGCGGCAACGCCATCGCGATCGCGGGCGACGCCTTCGCGGGCTGCCGCGGCGGCGCGACGATCGTCGGCGGCTGGAGCAAGCACGGCGTCCGGGGCGCGGGCGGCAACGTCACGTCCGGCCACGGCTCGATCCTGGGCGGCAACCAGGTCGTCGCGCCGATCACCGCTCCGATCAACGTCTGCGGCAACGCGGTGGCCGTCATCGGCAAGTCCCACGCGGGCTGCCAGGGCGGCGCCTCGGTCCTCGGCGGCGGCGCCGGGGCGGGCGGCAACATCACCTCGGGCCGGCACGGGATCCTCGCGGGCAACCAGATCGTCGCCCCGATCACCGCTCCGATCAACATCTGCGGCAACTCGGTGGCCGTGCTCGGCGACGCCGCCGCGGGGTGCCTCGGCGGCGCCCAGGTGGGCGGCGGCTGGAAGCGTCACGGCTCCGGGGGCTTCCCGCAGCACAAGGCCGCCCGCGCCGGGGTCATGCCCGCCATGCCGGGCGCGTCGGTGCTGTCGGGCAAGCAGACGGTGCAGCCGATGAGCGCCGCCGCCACCCCGACCGCTCCCGTCGTCGGCGACCTGCCGAACATGCTGGGCCTGCCGGAGACGCCGAGCCTGCCCGTCGTCTCCGACGCCAAGGGCAAGAAGGCCGGCAGCACCCCCGCGGCCGTCTCCAAGGTCGGCGGCACGCTCGACGGCGCGACCCGCTCGCTGCCCGCCGCCAAGACGCTGGAGGACGCGACGCGCGGCCTCCCGACCGGCGACCTCGGCAAGAGCACCGACGGCCTGCTGCCGCTCGGCAAGCTGAGCGGGCTCAACCTGATGAGCGCCGAGCAGCCCGTCGGCCTGACCGGGATGAACCCGGCGTCGCTCCTCGCTCTGGCCCTCGGCGCCATGTTCGCCGCCTCGGCGAGCCTGTTCGCCGTCACCCGCCGCTTCCGGTTCGGCCGCAAGTAGTCGTACGGCCGCGCGTGACGGCTCGGAACGCCTCCGGCGGCGACGGCCGTACGGAGTGATCGGGCGGCGCGCGGCTGACGGAGGCGAGGGATATCACTCGCCCGCGCCGGGGAGCGTCTGCCAGACGCTTCCGGCGCGGGCGACCAGGACGCCCCCCACCACCAGTGGAGGAGGCATGATCGCTTTGCCCGTTCCGGGGGCGCGGCCCGGGGCGGGCAAAGCCCTTTTGTCCGGTACTGTTTCAAGACAGATGGGAGCACTTACGGCCATGACTGCAACGAGATTGCGGATGAGCAAAGCCGTTTTGACCGTGGCGTCCGCGGCACCTGGGGTCACATGGTCCGTGCGGCCCGTATGATCTTCCGACGCAGCCGGACGCGCCTGCTGCCGTCGGGATAAAGGCGTAACCGCTCCAGCTCCCAATCTCCGTGCTCGGCATGCTCCGTGAGCATCTGCCTCGCCGCCTCGCGAGGGGTGTCCCGAGGGAGATACAGGTCCAGATAGGAGTAGTCGAGCACTGCCATTGGTCTCCGGGGCGTGCTAGGGAACTCGTTGGGCTCTATTCTGCGTCTCCGTGGATAACAGCGCCAGGCGGGTTACATTCCCGGACATAACCGGGTAGCCCGAGGGGGAGGAACGTGCGGCGGCAGGTACCTTCAAAGCGGCGCCTCGTCGGCGCCCCCAGGGGGTAGGAGCCTCCGGCCCGGACGACGAGGGTGTCATGAGCCGGGAGTACGAAGCCCGGCAGCACGGGGAATGACAGCGGACAGCGAGGTAGGAAGCAGCGTGCCAGCCAACAACGGCAACGCCGGCGGAACCCGCCTGGTGATCGTGGAATCGCCCGCGAAGGCGAAGACGATCGCCGGGTACCTCGGGCGCGGCTACATCGTCGAGTCGAGCATCGGCCACATCCGCGATCTTCCGGAGAAGGCCGATGACATCCCGGAGAAGTACAAGGAGGAGGCCTGGGCCCGCCTCGGGGTGAACGTCGACCACGAGTTCGAGCCGCTCTACGTCGTTAACCCGGACAAGAAGTCGCAGGTGTCCAAGCTCAAGCAGCTCCTCAAGGAAGCCGACGAGCTCTACCTCGCGACCGACGAGGACCGGGAGGGCGAGGCCATCGCGTGGCACCTCCGCGAGGTGCTGAAGCCCAAGATCCCCGTGCACCGCATGGTGTTCCACGAGATCACCCCGCACGCGATCAGGGACGCGGTCTCCAACCCCCGTGACCTGAACCTCCGTCTGGTCGACGCCCAGGAGACCCGGCGCATCCTCGACCGCCTGTACGGCTACGAGGTCAGCCCGGTCCTGTGGAAGAAGGTCAAGCCGCGGCTTTCCGCCGGTCGTGTTCAGTCGGTCGCGACCCGGCTGGTGGTGGAGCGCGAGCGCGAGCGGATGGCGTTCACGGCCGCCAACTACTGGGATCTCCAGGCGCTGTTCGACACCGGCCGGGCGGGCGACGACCCCCGGACGTTCTCCGCGACGCTGACCGGCGTGGACGGCAGGCGCGTGGCCCAGGGCCGCGACTTCGCCTCCACCGGCAAGCTGAAGAGCTCCGACGTCCTCCACCTCGACGAGGCCGCCGCGACGGCCCTCGCCGGCCGGCTGGAGGGCGTGGATTACGCCGTGCGGTCGGTCGAGCGCAAGCCGTACACGCGCAAGCCGTACGCGCCGTTCCGGACGACCACGCTGCAGCAGGAGGCGAGCCGCAAGCTGGGCTTCTCCGCCAAATACACGATGCAGGTGGCCCAGCGGCTCTACGAGAACGGCTACATCACCTACATGCGAACCGACAGCATCACGCTGTCGGAGACCGCCGTCGCCGCCGCCCGCAGCCAGGCGATCAAGCTGTACGGCTCGGCGTACGTGCCGGACAAGCCGCGCGTATACACCAGCAAGGTGAAGAACGCCCAGGAGGCGCACGAGGCCATCCGGCCGTCCGGCGAGGAGTTCCGCACGCCGGGCGAGACCGGCCTGTCCGGGGACATGTTCCGGCTGTACGAGCTGATCTGGCAGCGTACGGTCGCGTCCCAGATGAAGGACGCCGTCGGCGAGTCGGTGTCGGTCAAGGTCGGCGGCACGTCCAGCGCCGGAGAGAACGTCGAGTTCAGCGCCACCGGCCGGACGATCACCTTCCACGGCTTCCTCAAGGCGTACGTCGAGGGCGCGGACGACCCCTCGACCGACCGGGACGACTCGGAGAAGCGCCTGCCGGCGCTGGCCGAGGGCGACCGGCTCACGGCGGCCGAGCTGAGCGCGCTCGGGCACTCGACCAAGCCGCCCGCGCGCTACACCGAGGCGTCGCTGGTCAAGGAGCTGGAAGACCGGGAGATCGGGCGTCCGTCGACGTACGCGTCGATCATCGGAACGATCCTCGACCGGGGCTACGTGTTCAAGAAGGGCACCGCCCTGGTGCCGTCGTTCCTGGCGTTCGCCGTGGTCAACCTGCTCGAACAGCACTTCGGCAACCTGGTCGACTACGACTTCACGGCCGAGATGGAGAAGGTCCTCGACGACATCGCCAACAACCGCGCCGAGCGGGTGCCCGAGCTGCGCCGCTTCTACTTCGGCGGCGAGGACGGCGACGAGGGCCTGAAGGAGATGGTCACCGACCTCAACGAGATCGACGCCAAGGAGATCAGCTCGTTCCCGATCAAGGGGACGGACATCGTGATCAGGGTCGGCCGCTACGGGCCCTACCTCGACCGCGACGGCGCCCGGGTGAACATCCCGGAGGACATGGCGCCGGACGAGCTGACCGCCGAGAAGGCCGAGGAGCTGTTCTCGCGTCCGAGCGGCGACCGCGAGCTGGGCGTCGACCCCGCGACCGGCCGGAAGATCGTGGCCAAGGACGGCCGTTATGGCCCGTACGTCACGGAGATCCTGCCCGAGGAGCCGGCGCCGGAGGACGGCAAGAAGCGGACGAAGAAGGCGGACGCTCCCAAGCCGCGGACCAGCTCGCTGTTCAAGTCGATGGACCTGGACACGATCACGCTGGAGCAGGCGCTGAAGCTGCTCCAGCTTCCGCGGGTCGTCGGCGAGATCGACGGCGAGGAGGTGACCGCGCAGAACGGCAAGTTCGGGCCCTACATCAAGAAGGGCACCGACTCGCGGTCGCTGCCGTCCGAGGAGGACCTGCTGACGATCACGATCGAGCAGGCCAAGGAGCTGTTCGCACAGCCGAAGGCCCGCGGGCGTGGCCGTGCCGCCGCCGCGCCGCCCCTTCGTGAGCTGGGCGAGGACCCGAACTCCAAGAAGCCGGTCGTGGTGAAGGAGGGCCGCTTCGGTCCGTACGTCACCGACGGCGAGACCAACGCGTCCCTGCGCAAGGGCGACACGGTCGAGGACATCACGCTGGAGCGGGCGGCGGAGCTGCTGGCCGAACGGCGGGAGCGGGCACCTGCCCCCAAGCGCACGACCCGGGCCAGGACCACCACGAAGAAGCCCGCAGCGAAGTCCTGACCGGTTTTCCACTGATCCCGGTTCTCCACTGACCGAGGGTCTTCGCCGGTCGCCTGTCACCGCGAACCGCGCTCCTATCAGGGGCGCGGTTCGCGCGTTCTCTGCTGCGGTGGCACGTGCGGTGGCTGATGCCGTCGCACGTGCCGTGGTGAGCGGGGTGGGTTGCCCGGGCGCGGTGGCGGGCGCCCCGCTCAGGTGCGCTCGCGCGTGATGGCACTGCCCTGAGCGCGGTGTGAGGTTCCCCGCCCGGGCGAGGTCCCGGGCGGGGTGTCCTGCCTGGACGAGGCCGCGCGCGCCCTTCCCGCAGGCGGTGGCCTGCCCAGGGACCGTCACAGGCGCGGTGGCCTGCCCCGGCGGGGCTTCGCGAGTTGTCCACAGATGGAGCCCGGCTGTGGACAACGGACGCGGCTGTCGCTGCGAGCTCATAGCATCGTCGTCAGCCGGCCCTTGATCGCCGCCGGTCGAGGGGAGTTCTCGTGGGGTTCGTGGGCATGATTCTGGTGGCCGTCGTGGTCGTGCACGCCTACCTGTGGCGGAGGCTGGTCAGGGCGTCGACGACGCCGGGATCACGTTCGCGCCGGGTGCTGACGTGGGGGCTCGTGGTCCTCGCCGCCCTGATGGTGGTGACCTTCGGCGGGAGCCGGCTCGGCCTCGGCATGGACGTGGAGCGGGTCGTGGCCTGGCCCGGCTATCTGTGGCTGGCCGTCATGTTCTACCTGTTCGTGTTGGGCCTGGTGATGGAGGTGCCCCGGGCGGTCGCGACGTTCGTCGTGTCCAGGCGCCGCCGTACGGCCGAAGCCGCCGTTCCGGCCGAGCGGGCCGATGGAGAGGCGGCACCCGTGGACGAGGCGGTCCTGGCGGCGCCGGTGGACGAGGTGGTCCTCGCCGGTGCGACGGCAGGGGGAGGCGCCACCGCTCAGGGCACGGCCACGACCGGCAGGCCGGTGGCGGAGGGGGTCGAGGCGGACCCGCCGGCGCTCGACCGGCGGCTGTTCATCTCCCGTACGGCCTCCGCGGTCGTGGCCGTGGGAGCGCTCGCGACCGTCGGCTATGGCGTGAGCGAGGCCCTCGGCGATCCGGTGATCGAGCGGGTGCCGATCCGCCTGCCCCGGCTCGATCCCCGGATGAGCGGGCTGCGCATCGCGGTCGTCAGCGACATCCATCTCGGCCCGCTGACCGGCCGGGGGCACACCGAGCGAATCGTCCGGATGATCAACGGCCTGGAGGCCGACGCGGTGACGATCGTGGGCGACCTGGTGGACGGCACGGTCGCCGAGCTCGGTCATCTGGCCACGCCGCTCAAGTCCCTCGAATCCCGCTATGGCGCATATTTCGTGACCGGCAATCACGAGTACTACACCGCCGAGGGCCCCCAGGAATGGATCGAGGAGTTGCGCTCGCTGGGCGTCCGGCCGCTGCGCAACGAGCGGGTCGAGATCCGGCACGGGGGAGCCGTGCTTGACCTCGCGGGCGTCAACGACCTCAACGGCGTGCCGTCCGGCGACGGCCCGGATCTCGACAAGGCGCTCGGAGGCCGCGACGCGAACCGGCCCGTGGTGCTCATGGCCCATCAGCCCGTCCAGGTGACGCAGGCCGCCGCGCACGGCGTCGATCTCCAGCTGTCCGGGCACACCCACGGTGGCCAGATGGCGCCGTTCAACCTGCTCGTTCCGCTGCAGCAGCCCGTGGTGTCGGGGCTGGCGAGCGTGCCGCGCACGGGCGGCGGCCAGACCCAGGTGTACGTGACACGAGGGGCGGGCTTCTGGGGGCCGCCGGTCCGCGTGGGCGCGCCCCCCGAGATCACCCTCATCGAGCTACACGCCTGACCGCGCCGGACCCTGGAGGCGGCATCGGACAGATCGTTGGGGCCGCCTCGCCGAGCTGCCGACCGGCCGCGCCGGATCCGCGGAAGCGGGACCGATCACGGGGTTGGCGTCCTCTCGTTGAGCTGCCCGGCTGACCGCGCCGGGGCATCGGAAGTGGAACCGGATAGAGCATTGGGCCCATCTCGACAGCGAGGACGAGGCGGACGTAATACCCTCAGGCGACGGGCAGGCCCCAGCGGCCCGCTCGTCCGCATCCCAAGCCCAGCGAGCACCTGGATACGCTGACATCATGAGCACCCCTGGCCGGGCCGCCGCGCGACGCAAGCAGCCGCACGTGCTGGCGAACGCGTCGTTCCGCAGGCTGTGGACGGCGATGGCGACGTGCAGCCTCGGTGACTGGCTCAACATCATCGCGCTGACCGCTCTGGCCGGAAACCTGACCGCGGGGTCCGGTTTCCAGGCGCAGAGCCTCGCCATCGGCGGCGTCTTCGTCGCCAAGATGTTGCCCGCGATCCTGCTCGGCCCGCTCGCGGGAGCGGTCGCCGACCGGTTCGACCGCAGGCTGACGATGGTCGTCGCCGACCTCGCCAGGTTCGCGGTGGTGCTGTCGATCCCACTGGTCGGCAACTACCAGTGGGTGATCATCGCGACGTTCCTGGTCGAGTGCGTGAACCTCTTCTGGGTGCCCGCCAAGGACGCGACGGTGCCCAACCTCGTGCCCAAGGAGCGGCTGGAGGAGGCCAACCAGCTCAACCTCCTGGTGACGTACGGCACCGCTCCCGTGGCGGCGGCGCTGTTCGCGATCGTGTCGGGCGTGGTCACGACGATCTCGGCCGCCGCGCCCTCGTTCGACGTCGCGGCCACCAGCGTGGCGCTGTACGCCAACGCGCTGGCCTATCTCGCCTCCGCCGTGATGGTCTTCACGCTGCGGGCGATTCCGAACAACCACACCAGGCACGTGTCCACACCCTCGGTGCTGCGGCAGATCACCGAAGGGTGGCGGTTCGTCGGCGGCAACCGCGTCGTACGCGGCCTGATCATCGGCATGCTCGGGGCGTTCGCCGCCGGGGGCGCCGTCATCGGCGTCGCCAAGGCGTACGTGCAGACCCTGGGCGGCGGTGACGCGGGCTACGGCGCGGTGTTCTGCGCCGTCTTCCTCGGCATGGCGTTCGGCATGTTCTTCGGCCTGCGGCTGCTGAAGGGCCTGTCGAGGCGGCGGCTGTTCGGGTTGTCGATCGTGCTCGCGGGGCTGACGCTGGCCGCCGTCGCGCTGATCCAGAACCTGGTGATCGTGGTCGTGCTGACCGTCGTGCTGGGCGCCTGCGCCGGCATCGCCTGGATCATCGGCTACACCGTGATCGGCCTGGAGGTGGAGGACGGGCTGCGCGGCCGCACGTTCTCCTTCCTGCAGTCGCTCGCCCGGGTGGTGCTGCTGCTGGTCGTGGCGGTGGCATCGACGCTGGCCGCGCTGTTCGGCACGCACGACCTCGGGCTCGCCGGGATCAGCTACCACTTCGACGGCACCAACCTCGTGCTGCTGCTGGGCGCGCTGCTGGCGGTCGCCGTCGGGGTGGTCGCGCTGCGGCACATGGACGACCGGCCGGGAATCCCCATCACGGTCGACCTGCTGACCGCCCTGCGCGGGCAGCGGTTCGAGCCGGAGGAGACGGACCCCGAGCGTGGTCTGTTCATCGCGTTCGAAGGCGGCGAGGGCTCTGGCAAGACCACCCAGTCGCGGCTGCTCGCGATCTGGCTGCGTGATCAGGGCTTCGACGTCGTGCAGACCCGCGAGCCGGGCTCGACCAAGGTCGGCATGCGGTTGCGGGCGATCCTGCTCGACGCCGCCCATCAGGGCCTGTCTCCACGGGCCGAGGCGATGCTGTACGCCGCCGACCGGGCCGAGCACGTGGAGAAGGTCATCAGGCCTGCCCTGCGGCGCGGCTCGACGGTGATCTCCGACAGGTACGTGGACTCGTCGCTCGCCTACCAGGGCGCCGGGCGGTCGCTCGACCCGGAGGACGTCGCGAGGATCAACAGGTGGGCGACGGGCGGCCTCGTCCCCGACCTGACCGTGCTGATCGACGTGCCGCCCGCCGTCGGGCTGCGGCGGATGGCCTCGCCCGCCGACCGCATCGAGGCCGAGCCGCTGGAGTTCCACGAGCGGGTGCGGCGCGAGTTCCGGGCGCTGGCGGCGGCCGACCCCGACCGCTATCTCGTGGTGGACGGCACGCTGGACCAGCGGGAGGTGACGCGCCTGATCCAGGACCGGGTGCGGGAGATCCTCCCTGACCCGGTGCCGCAGGAGGCCGAGGAGGCCACCGGCACGATGCCCGCCATCCGCGACTTCGGGTAGCCGCGCATGACCGTCTTCGGGGACCTGATCGGGCAGGACCGGGCGATCGACGTGATGCGTCGGGCCGCGTCGGCCGCCGCCGACGTCATCGCCGGAGGCCGCGGCGCGGGCATGACGCACGCCTGGCTGTTCACCGGGCCGGCCCTGCGGTCCGCGGCCGCCACGGCGTTCGCGGCCTCGCTGCTCTGCCCCGACCAGGGCTGCGGCCACTGTGACGACTGCCATCAGGTCGAGGTCGGCTCGCACCCGGACGTCACGTTCGTCCGGCCCGAGGGCCTGTCGTACAGCGTGCGGCAGACCCGCGAGCTCGTGCTCAAGGCGGCGGGGGCGCCCACGCTCGGCCGCTGGCGGATCGTGCTGTTCGATGACGCCGACCGGGTGACGGAGGCGGCGGCCAACGCGCTGCTCAAGGCCATCGAGGAACCACCGCCGCGGACCGTGTGGCTGCTGTGCGCGCCCTCACCGGACGACATGATCATCACGATCCGCTCGCGCTGCCGGGTCGTGACGCTGGGCACGCCCTCCACCGAGGCGGTCGCGAACGTCCTGGTGACCCGCGACGGGGTGCCCCACGACGTGGCGCTCGACGCCGCGCGGGCGGCCCAGGGCGACATCGGCCGGGCGCGGCGGCTCGCGCTGGACGAGGAGGTCCGACGCCGGCGCGACGACGTGCTGTCGATCCCCCGGTCGCTGACCGGGGTGGCGGAGTGCATCACCGCCGCCGAGCGGCTGGTGAAGACCTCCACCGAGGACGCCGACGCGGCCACGACCGCGCTGAACGAGGTCGAGACGGCCGAGCTGCGCAAGGTCTACGGCGAGGGCTCGTCCGGTAAGGGGCTCAACAAGGGCCTCGTGCGGGGCGGCGCGGGCGCGCTCAAGGAGCTCGAGACCATGCAGAAATCGCGGGCGACCCGCATCAAGCGCGACTCCCTCGACCTCGCGCTGCTCGAACTCGTGGCGTTCTACCGTGACGTGCTGGCTGTGCAGTTCGGGGCCTCCGTCGAGCTGGCCAACGAGGACCGCAGGCACGAGGTGGAGGCCGTCGCACGGGCGTCCACCCCCGAGCAGACGCTCCGCCGTACGGACGCGATCATGAAGTGCCGGGAGCGGCTGGCGGCCAACGTGAACCCGCAGATCGCGGTCGAGGCCATGACCCTCGCGCTCCGCTCGCCCGCGTAGGTGCGCGGGCGACCCGGGGCTCCCGGTCCGGCTGTGGTTGTCCACAGGCGATGATTGCCGGTGCCGTACGGCACGTATGGTGGGTTCGGACGCGTTAGCCGTACGGATCGAGGAGGGCCGGCGCTTGGGCATGATGATGGCCGTGAGCTTCACCCGTTACGGACGGCTCTACTACCTCGATCCGGGCGGCCACTCGCCCAAGGTCGGCGACAAGGTCCTCGTGCCGACCGACTCCGGGCCCGAGGTCGCCGAGTGCGTGTGGGCGCCGCAATACGTGAGCGAGGACGTCGAGGGTCTGCCCGTCTGCCAGGGCATCGCGGCCGAGGAGCACCTGACCCGTGACGAGACCAACCGCCGCCGCAGGGCGGAGGCACGCAGCGTGTCCAAGCGCCTCATCAAACGGCACGAGCTGCCGATGAAGGTTGTCGGCGTCGACTACCTGGACGCCGACAACGTCTACACCGTGTATTTCTCCGCGCCTCACCGGGTCGACTTCCGGGCGCTCGTGCGCGACCTGGCCCGCAACCTGCGTGCCCGGGTGGAGCTGCGCCAGATCGGCCCCCGTGACGAGGCCAGGCTGCAGGGCGGCATCGGCCCCTGCGGGCGCGACCTGTGCTGCGCGACGTTCCTCAAGGACTTCGAGCCGGTCTCGGTGCGGATGGCCAAAGACCAGGACCTCCCGGTCAACCCGCTCAGGATCGCGGGCGCCTGCGGCCGGCTGATGTGCTGCCTGAAGTACGAGCACCCGCTCTATCAGGAGTTCCGGGCGTCGGCGCCGCGCACCGGCCTCGCGGTGGACACCCCGCAGGGCCCCGGCACCGTGGTGGGCCACAACGTGCCGTCCGACTCCGTCATCGTCCGCCTCAACGAGGGCGGCCGGCGCTGCGCCTGCTCCAAGGCCAGCGTCTGCGCCCCGCGCAAGCAGCATGACGCGATGTACGGTGACGCCGAGGTGGTGGCCGAGAGCGACCCGAGCGCCTGACACGGCGGGCCTCGCTGTCACAGGTGCCGATGCAGGAAGTCCGCCGTCGCCTCGGCGGCGCGCGTGACATGCGGCTCCACGTCGTACAGGTCGATGTGCTCGCGGCAGTCGAGCCAGAGCGTCTCCTTCTTTCCCGGGCTGCGCTGGATGAGGGTCTCCGCCAGCTCGGGCGCGCAGTACGCGTCGACCCGTCCGTGGACGACGAGCAGCGGCGTGGCGGCGAGCAGTGGCGCCGCGCCGAGTGCGTCGAACGTCATCAGCGAATGGAGCGACCCCCAGGTCACCCGGTTGTCCCAATGCGGTGAGGCGGAGCGGGAGGTGCCGTAGTAGGCGTACGGCTCGTCACCGGGCATCGCGGCCTCACCGCCGCCGGGCGCCACCGCGGGCAGATACTCGTCGTAGCGGTCGAGGAAACGCGCGAGCGCGGTCCGGTAGGCGTCGGCGCCCATCTGCTCGGCGAACCAGGCCGGGCTGTTGTAGGCGCCGGCGATTCCGGCGACCGCCTTCACCCGTGGGTCGGTGGCGGCCGCCCGCACCGCGTACCCGCCGCCGAGGCACACCCCGACGAGGCCGATCCGGTCCGGGGCGACCTCGGCCCGGCGGGCGAGCAGGCTCACCGCGGCGCGCAGGTCGGCGAGCTTGCCCGCGCTGTCCTCGTGCCCTCGGCGCCCTCCGCTCTCGCCGAACCCCCGAGGGTCGAAGGCCAGGGTGACCAGGCCCGCCCGGGCGAGCCGCTCCGCATACATGCCCGTGACCTGTTCCTTCACTCCGGTGAAGGGCCCGGTGAGGACGACGGCGGGCGAGGGTTCGCGCCGTTCGGGCACCCTGAGCTCTCCGACGAGCTCGACACCGGCCGCCGGGAAGGCGACCCGCTCGGTCCGCACCGTGGTCGTCATCGTCCGGCCTCCCCAGACGTGGTGGCCAGGGTGGACAGTTCGGCGGCCACCGCGTCGGCGCCCAGGCCGATGAGCCACTCCAGGGGCGCGTCCGGCAGGAAGCCCGTCATCACCGTGGTCAGCTCCTGCTTCTGCCGATCCGTCAGCGGGGCGCCGTCCCCGGCGAGCCGCCGTACGACCTCCCGGTAGAGCAGCAGGTATCGCCGTTGCCGGAGGAACATGCCGGTGTCGCTCGGGGAGCCGTGGCCCGGGTAGAGGACCAAGCCGTCCAACTCGTCGATGACGCGGTCGAGGACGTGCAGCCAGGCCGTGGAGTGTCCGTCCGCGGTGTAGGGGTGCGTCCCGCCGAACGCCAGGTCGCCCGTGAAGGCCACCCGTTCGCCGCCCGCCTCCACCAGGACATAGGAGTCGGCATGGCTCTCCGCCGGCCCAAGGTCACGCACCTGGACCCGCAGGCCGGCGACCTCGATGATATCCCCGTCCTTCAGCAGGTGGTCGGGCACCCGATATCGGTCGGGCCACTCGTCGCCGTACACCGGCTGCCACTGCTCCCGCTTGGGCACGGCGATCCGCTCGATCGTCTCCGCCACCGCGACCGAGGCGTGCACCGGCACGTCCTCGTCCACCACGTACGGCAGGCCGTTGAAGTGGTCGGGGTGTGCGTGGGTGACGAACGCTCCGAGCAGCGGCTTGCGGAGCGCGGCCAGGCGCGCCGCGAGTGCCCGGGCGTCGGAGACGAGCAGGTTGCCGTCCACGAGGACCACCCCCTCGGCCGTCTCCAGCAGATAGCTGTTGGCGAACAGGCCCGGCTCCGCCGCCGTGTAGGTGTGGATGACGAGATCGCTCATGCTTGAGAAGCTAGGCGTGCCGGATTCTTCGGGCCAGAAGGCACTTTGTGGTGCCCATCAGTCAGGCGTACGGAGGAGGGCCGCATGGATCCCGTGATTCCCGACACGCTGGAGGAGAGCTGCGCCACGCGGCAGGCCCTTGAGCGGTTCGCGGCGAAGTGGCGGGTGCTGGTGATCTACGCCCTGCTGGCCGGTCCCCAGAGGCACAGCCGGCTGCGCCGGCGGCTGCCCGGCATCACGCAGAAGGTGCTGACCGAGACGCTGCGCGGCCTGGAGAAGGACGGCATGGTCGAACGGCGGGTCATCAAGGACACGGCGCCCCAGCATGTGGAGTACGCGCTGACCGACCTGGGGCGTACGCTGCGCGAACCGCTGGGCGCCATCTGCGCCTGGGCACTGGAGCACGCCCGCGGATAGCCGCCGCCATCCATATATGGACCGCCGAGACCGGCCCGGCCGCCGTACGCGGCGTAATACGCTGCGGTGATGAGCACTCGGCAGCGCCTGGCGTCATGGCTGAAGACGAAGTCGCCAGAGGACCGGAGGCTGATCCTCGCCCGGGTCGGGTTCACCACAGACGACGACGTGACTCCGCAGGACCTCGCCCGGCTGCTGCTGCAGCCGCGTGCGGCGCTCGCGCTCGCGCGGTTCTGCACCCGTCCCCAGCATCAGGCCCTGTCGGCCGTCGCGTGGCTGGCGGCGCAGCGCCACGGGCCGCTGCTCGACCTCTGGCATGACGGGGACCCGGTGACGAGGGCCGTGCCCCGCGCCGACGTGCTCGACCTGTTAGCCGGAGACGATCCCGCCCTGCGGGACCACGCGGCCGCCACTTTGGACGCGCTCGCCGACATGGCGTTGGTGCTTCCACCGCACGCCGACCATGTGATCGTGTCCACGGGCGTCCACGCGCACCTCGCCGAGACGGCGGGGCTGGGCCGCCCGGCGGCGGAGCTCATCGGGCTTCACTTCAACGCTCCGGAGGTCCACGCGATCGCCGAGGCCCTGGGATTCCCGAAGGCCAGGATGCGGGAGGACGCGGAGCGCAACGTGCTCGACCTGCTCACCGACCAGGAGCGGGTGCGGGCCCTGCTCGCGCAGGCCCCCGCGAGCGCCCGGCAGTGGCTGCTGGAGATCATCGGGAGCGGATCGCGGGTGCTCACCCACGCCTATCAGGCGCGCGGCGTCTTCGGTTATCACCAGGTGCTGAAGTACGCCTTCCGGCCGGGAGGCTCCGGCGACCCGGACACCGACTGGCTGGCCGCGCGCGGCCTCCTCCTGCCCGCCGGGCTGGACGACACGGCGGAGGTGCCGATCGAGGTCGCCGTGGCCGTTCTCGGCGAGTTGCGTGTGCCGTTCACGCCGGAGCCGCCGCGGCCTCCGTCCGGCCTTCCCGACGCCGTCGGCGCCGATGGTTCCGCCCAGGCGGCCGCCACGGCCGCGCTGTCCCAGATCGAGCGGGTGCTCGCCGCGTGCGCCGGCCAGCCTCCCGCCCTGCGCAAGGCCGGCGGCCTGGCGGTCCGCGACACCAGGCGGATCGCCAAGGCGGCCGGTGTGGCCGAGGAGGTCGCCCGGCTCTGGCTCGATCTGGCGATGCAGGCCGGGCTGCTCGGCCTGCACGCCGAGCCGGTGCAGCGGCCGAAGGGCCATCGCGGCAAGCTGCCGGATCCGGTCGTGAGCCTGCTACCGAAGCCGGAGTACGACGACTGGCTGCAGCGGTCTCCCGCCGAGCGGCTGACGCCGATCATCGCCACCTGGGCGACCATCCCCGCCGTCTACACGTTCTGGCCCGAGGAGGCCGGGACGCCGGTCGCCATCATCGAGCCCGACGATCCGTACGCGGTCGGGATCAGGAGCGCCGTCCTCGACGCGCTCGCCGCGCTTCCCCCGGGCAAGGGCGTCTCCGCCGACGGCCTGCCGTACGTGACGGAACGGGCGGCCTGGCATCGCCCGCTCCACTTCGCGGAGTCGGGGGCGGACGACGACCTGGTAAGCGCCGTGCTGCGCGAGGCCGAGCTGCTCGGCGTGGTCGCCGGGGGCGCCCTCACCGGCGTCGGCCGTGCCGTACGCGATCTGCTGCTCAGCGGTGCGGCGTGGACGTCGCCGGAGCCCGCGCTGACCGCCGCCCTGACGGCCATGCTCCCGCCCGCACAGGCCACCGCCTTCTTCCAGGCCGACCTGACGGCCGTGGTGCGCGGGATGCCCGGCCCGGAGCTCGCCGAGCTGCTCGACGACGTCGCCGACCGCGAGTCGGAGGGGCACGCCGTGGTCTGGCGCTTCTCCGGCTCGACCGTACGCCGGGCCTTCGACCGCGGGCACGAGGCCGACGCCCTGCTCGCGCGGCTCGCCGAGGTGGCCGAGGCGCCCCTGCCGCAGCCGCTGAAATATCTGATCAAGGACACCGCCCGTACGCACGGGCGTGTCCGGGTGGTGCGCTCCGGGTGCTGCCTGCGTTCCGACGACGAAGCGCTCGTCGAGGAGCTCGCCCGCTCCGCGGCGCTGCGTACGCTGGGCCTGCGCAAGATCGCCCCGACGGTGCTGATCAGCGCGCGGGGCGAGGAGGAGACCCTGGCCCGGTTGCGCGCCGCGGGCTACACCCCGGCGCTGGAGTCCGAGACCGGGGCGGCGATCGTCGAGAGGGCCGCCCGCCGGCGCGCGTGACGTGCGGCAGGCCGGGGACGGCGCGTCGAAGCGCCGTCCCCGAGCTCTACGGAATCAGGTGCGGGTCCACTTCTGGTTGCTTCCGCCGTGGCAGGTCCAGATGTGCACCTTGCTGCCGTTGGCGGTGCCGTAGTTCGACACGTCGAGGCACTTGTTCGCGCCGACGGCGGTGATGCTGCCGTCGGAGTTGAAGCGCCACTTCTGGTTGTTCTGGCCGTTGCAGTCCCAGATGATCACGCTGGTGCCGTCCGCGGTGCCCGCGCCGTTGACGTCGAGGCACTTGTTGCCGTAGACGCGCAGCTCACCGGCGCTGGTGGAGGTCCACTGCTGGTTGGACTGCCCGTTGCAGTCCCAGATCTGCACCTGCGCCCCGTTGGCCTGCGACATCTCGGTGACGTCCAGGCACCGGCCCGAGCCCGTGCCCCGGATCGCGCTCGTCGTCTGCGGGGTGCCCGTCGGCGACGCGGACGGCGACGCGGACGGCGACGCGGGCGCGGAGGGGGACGGCGAAGGGCTGGCGGGTGGCCCGCCGTCGCCGCTGAACTGCCACCAGTTGACGTTGAACAGATAGCCGCTGCCGCCGGTGAACCTGAGGTAGAGGTCGTGGGTGCCGGTCGCGCCGGTGACGGGGCAGGAGACGGTCGTCCAGGCCTGCCAGCCGCCGGTGGCCGGGACCGCGCAGGTGCCCATGAGGGTGCCGGTGGCGCTGTCGCGGCGCACCTCGATGTTTCCTCCGCTGGCGCCGGAAGCCACCCTCGCGGTGAACGACGTCGCGCCGTTGCCGAAGGCGACGCCCTTGACCTTGATGTAGTCGCCGTTTTCGATGAAGCCGACGTTCATGCCGCCTTCGGTGGAGGGCTCGGTCTCCACGCCGGATTCCCAGGCGATGGTCTCGGCCTCCTGGCGGACGTACGGGTTCAACGTGCCCACCTGCGGCGCGCCGGTCGTGGTCATGTTGATCGTCGGGATCGTGCCGTCGGCGTTGTAGGTGAACTTCTCCACCGCGACCGAGCGGGTGAAGCCGCCACCGCCCGGCAGTGCGCCGTTGTGATAGAAGAAGTACGAATTGCCCTGATAGTCGATGATCCCGGGGTGATTGGTGAAGCTGCTGCCCTGGGTCGGCATGATCGTGCCGCGGTAGGTCCACGGGCCGGTCGGACCGGGGGCGGTGGAGTAGGCGATGAACTCCGAGCAGCACTTGGCCGCGAACACCATGTAGTAGAGGCCGCCCCGCTTGTAGAACCAGGGGCCTTCCTCGAACAGCGTCGGCCGGTTGGCGTCCCCGGTGCGGGTGCCGAACCCGGAGGTGGTGAGGTTGACCTTCGTCGGGCTGCCCGAATAGGAGGTCATGTCGCTGTTGAGCTTGACGTACCACAGGTTGGGGTTGCCCCAGTAGAGGTAGGCCTGTCCGTCGTCGTCGATGTAGACCGTTGGGTCGATCTCGCCGTTCTCGACCAGGGGGCGGCCCAGGGCGTCGCTGAAGGCCCCGGTGGGGCTGTTGGATACGGCCACGCCGATGGCCATCCTGCCGGTGGACCGGTTGGTCGTGGGGACGTACCAGTAGAACTTGCCGTTGCGATAGACGGCCTGCCCGGCCCAGGCGTCCGATTTGGCCCAGCTGAAGGTGGACACGCTCAGCGGAGAGCCGTGATCGGTCCAGTTGACCATGTCGGTCGAGGACCAGACCCGCCAGTCCTTCATGGTGAAGTACGTCGAGCCGTCCTCGTCGTGCCCGGTGTAGAGGTAGACCCGGCCGTTGTAGACCAGCGGCGCCGGGTCGGCGGTGTAGATCGTCTGCACGATCGGGTTGTCCGCCCTGGCCGCGCCGGCCGGGAGCAGCACCAGCACGCACAGCAGGCTCACGATCCAGGCGACCGTGCGCCTGTATGGCGATAAAGCGGATCTCACATGCGCCTCCTGAAGTGGTGGTCGCTCGCCGAGCGGGTTACGTTAATGTGAGCGCTAACATTTCACGGCGGGAGACCGTGTCATGCGGCGGAGTAGACCCCATGCGCGAGGGATGGTCAAGGTGCCGGGCCTGCTCGGCCGAGCGGGCAGCGGCCTGATCACCTGGGCCGAGCAGGCATCGGAGTGTCGATCACGAAACTGCCGATCGTGAAACTTTCACCTTTGTCCGGGTTAACGTACGGGGTTAACGTACGGGGATGTTGTCGAACCTGCCGAAGGGGCCGGCGTCGAAGGTCACGCTCGTGACGCCTGGAGGGGGCGCCGGCACGTAGAAGAAGCCGCGGTTGCCCGTGCCCGGTTCGACGTTGAACGTCGCCCAGCCCGGGTCCACGTAGTCGTCGGGGCCGTGCGGGTCGTCAGGCCCCATCCGTACGGCGCGATAGACGGTGTGCGAGGCGGGATCGACGACGGAGAAGCCGGTGTACCAGCCGCCGATGTAGGCGATGTCCCCGCCATATCCGGTCCCCGCGCCGAGGGCGCGCGGCCCGAGGTTGACGATGTCGAACACCGCGACGAGGTAGGCGCCGTCGCGATAGAAGGGCTTCACGTCGATGCGGAGACGCTGCCCGGTCGGCTTCTGGGTGGTGGTCCGGCCGGCCACGGTCTCGCCGTCGTCCGCGTGGAACGGCGCCGGTCGTCCCCCGCCCGCGGTGGGCTCGTCGGCACGGGTCTCCTCGGTTGCCGAGGCCGTGGAGCCGCCGGTCGGCTGCTTGATGCGGTAGGAGATCTCCACCCGCCGGTTCCTGGCCCGCGCATCCTCGTCGTCCGCCCCTCCCTCGCGGGCGACGGGCTCGGTCTCGCCCTTGCCCGTCGCGCGGTATCGGTACGCCCCGCCGAGGCGCGCCTGCAGTTCCTTGCGTACGGCTTCCGCGCGCCGCAGGGACAGGGCCATGTTGTACGCGTGGGTGCCCTTGCCGTCGGTATGGCCCTCGATGAGGATGGGAGGCCGGTCAGGATCGGCCTTCTCCCGGGTCTCCTTCGCGACGTCGTCGAGCACGGCTTTGGCCCGTGCCGTGAGCCGGTCGGAGTCGAAGGCGAACAGCACGTCGGTGCGCAGGCCCACGGTCTCGTCGCCGCCGCTCGCGTCGGTCGTCTTCTCCGGGCTCTCGGTGATGCCGTACAGGTCCTGGACGCTGCTGGTGACCTCTCCGGTGGGTTCCCGCACCGGCCACGACACGGTGGTGCCGGGCTGCGGCGTGCTGCCGGGGGCGGTCGTAGGCGACATGGCGCTGCCGGAACCGGTGCCGTCCACCACGGGCACGCCGGTGAACTCCCCGGCCGTGCCCGGAGTGATCGCGGTGACCGTACGGACGCCGGCCGGGAGCGGCGGGTAGTAGACGACGGTCTCGTAGCGCACGCCGGGCTCGTAATATCCCGGTTTGCTGCCCAGCGTTCCGATTTGGTCGGTCAGCGGGTGATAGACCTTGCCACCGACCGGATCGACGAGCGGGATGCGGTAGCTGCCGAAGTCACCGGCCGCCGTCCCGAACGCGTTGCCGGTGTGGCGTGGCTCGTCCTCCAGCGAGGTGACCGTGAAATGGAGGACGGACCGGTCGGCCAGCCGTTCCACCTCGCGCATCTCCACCCGCGCGTGGAGGGGGCCGGTGGGACCGAACCACCCCTCCTTGGTCAGAGACGCCCCGGTGGGCTCCTCGGCCGACGTGGGCTTCTCGGCCGACGTGGGCTTCTCGGCCGACGTGGGCTCCTCGGCCGACGTGGGCTTCTGAGCTGACGTGGCGGACGGCCGAGGTGGCATCGGTGAGGCGGCTTCCGGCCCACGGGGCATGCCCAGCACCCCGCATCCGGACACGGCCAAGGCCGCGGCCATGGTCACAGGCACAGTCAGATCGCGTGATCGCCACCGGTAAGCCATGTGCCGGAATTGTAGGGATATGGACGGATGGTTTGCCGGGAAAAGGCCCGTCCGCTACGTCGGTCTCCGGTCTCAGCCCGTCTTCGGGCAGATCGTGCCGCTCTTGGGCGTGCGCAGGGCGAGCAGGTAGTCGTCGACCGCGCTGTCCACGCACGCCGAGCCGCTGCGGTAGGCCGTGTGCCCGTCGCCGTCATACCCGAGCAGCACGCCCGAGGTCAGCTCCGAGGCGAGCCCCTGCGCCCACTCGTACGGCGTCGCGGGGTCGCGCAGGGTGCCGACGACGAGGATGGGCGGCGCGCCGGCGGCCTTGAGCGGCTTGTCGGTGCCGACCGACTTCACCGGCCAGTAGGCGCAGGGCAGCGAACCCCACATCACGAACGGCCCGAAGTGCGGCGCCGCCTTGGCGGCCTGGCCCGCGGCCTTCCGGTAGGCGGCCAGCGACTTGGGGAACGGGTGGTCGACGCAGTTGATGGCCATGTTGGCCTCGGTCTGGTTCGAGTAGCTGCCGTCGGCCCGCCGGTCGACCAGCAGGTCGGCCATCTGGAGCAGCTCCGTGCCGTCGCCCTGGTTCATCGCCTTGGCCAGGGCCTCCCGCAGCCGGGGCCAGGCCGCCCGCTCGTACAGCGGAGTGGCGATGCCGATGACCGCCCACGCCTCGTTGATCTGCCGGCCGTCGCCCAGGTCGTTCTTCAGCGGCTGCCGGTCGGCCCGCGACAGCAGGTCGCTGATCTCCTGCATCGCGCCGTCCACCGTACGGCTCTTGAAGGGGCACGACTTGTCGAGGAAGCAGTCTTCGACGAAGGCCTTCAGCGCCACCTCGAAGCCCTTCGCCTGCACCTCGTTGGACTTCAGCGACGGCACGGCCGGGTCCACCGCGCCGTCGAGCACGAGTGCCCGCACGTGCTTGGGGAACAGGTCGGCGTACATCGCGCCCAGATAGGTGCCGTACGACTTGCCGAGATAGGTGAGACCACGGTCGCCGAGGACGCCGCGCAGGACGTCCATGTCCCTGGCCGCGTCGGCCGTGCCGACGTGGGGGAGCAGCCGGGCCGACTTGGCTCCGCAGTTGTCGGCGAACAGCTTCGACTCCCTGTCGAGCGCCGTGACCTCCGCCGGCGTGTCCGGGCTGGAGTCCATCCCGATGTACGCGTCGAGCTGGGAGGCCGTCATGCACGTGACCGGGGTCGACTGGCCCACGCCGCGCGGGTCGAACCCGACGACGTCGAACTGGGCGCGCACCTTGTCGCTGACCACGGATCGGGCCGCCCGCGCGTAGTCGATGCCGGAGCCTCCGGGCCCGCCGGGGTTGATGAGCAGGGAGCCGACGCGCTTGCCGGTCGCCGGCAGCCGGATCACGCTGAGGTCGATGCGCTCGCCCGTGGGCTTCGAGTAGTCGAGGGGCACCTGGATCTTGGCGCACTGGAAGCCGTCGCCGCACGCCTTCCATGCGGGCCGCTGCGCGTAGAACGGCTGCAGATCGGCCGAGGGCGCCTCGGCCGCCGGCTGGGCCGACGCGCCCGCGCCGGGCTGTTCGGAGCCGGCCGGAGCGTGGCTGGAGCACGCCGCGAACGGCAGCAGCGCGGCCAGCGCCGCGATCGCCATTCGCCGGCTCTGACCACCGCCGTACCGCGTACGAGGCGGTAGGACCTTCGCTTTCTGCCCAGCCGATCGCATACCCGTCGTTTCCCCTGCTGTCGCCTGCGTGACGAGCACCAGCATGCCGCCTGCCGCGGGCGGGCGGCGACCACCCGGCAAGAGCCGTGCGGGATGAGGTCAAATGTCTGGTGGCCCGAGGGCGCCGTCGGACGAGACAGGGCGCTTTTCGTGTGACAGATGCGCCTGGTATGCCCTGTCTCCGCTGGTCATCGGGTAAAGGGAGGCCCAGTGGGCGGCTCGGGAAGTTTTACCGATCTCTCGTCGCGCTGATCACGCCCCCGGACCGCGCCCGTGGGCCCTCCGGGGGCCTTCGAAGATCGCGACGCTCCGGGCCGCGACGGGTGCACGAGAACCGCGCCAACCCTGTAGACTGTGCGAAGCCGTTCGCGGCGTGCCGCCTTAGCTCAGTCGGCCAGAGCACTTCACTCGTAATGAAGGGGTCAAGGGTTCGATTCCCTTAGGCGGCTCCACTACAGAGGCCCTCCCGGATCACCGGGAGGGCCTCTTGCTAACACCCTCGTAACAGTTGCCCACTTGATCGGCTAAGTGCGGCTTCCGAGGCTAAGCAACTGGAACGTCTCGTCCACCCAAGTCCTCTCCAGAGCGTTACTTGTGATATGTCGCAAGGCGATGAAGGAGGACTCTGGCTCACGACTTGATAGGCTGCTATTAGACATGAGGTCTGATGTGAAGCCGGCGAGAGCCTTGAAGGCAAGGTAGGGCGGAGCGTCCGCACTGGTCCACCGATGCGCCACTATCTCTCGGGTGCCGGACTTATAGATACGGGACTGCAGGGGGACCTTCCGCTGGATGGACTTCCGTAGGCTTTGGAAAGCCTGTCGAAAACAGCCAAGAAGGGTGCATTCCCGCTGCGACAGGGAGTGCTCGGAGGCCAGTCGCACAAGGAGCGACTCCACTTTGCCCTCTGCTTCGGCAGCACGGCTCAGCATCTCCGCTTGGAAACGATCATCCTCTCTGAAACTGGCAGGAGCGCCGTCCCAGGACTTCCAAATTGAACAGAACTGCCCGTATGCCTCATAGAAAGCGCCGAGAGCCAGGAGATCCAGCTCTCGGCGCTTCTTCCGCTCGTCCCATCGAGCGGTGAGCCGGTTGCCCACCAACCATCCAAGGGTGAGGGTTAATAGGGCAACTGCAAGGTTGGGAACTGCCTTGACGGTTTCCATCCACAGCGTTCCGCCCATCTCGCCTCCTGATCTCTATTAGAGAGATCGCTGGCGAGGCGCGAAGTGTGTCAGTTCCGTTCGCTTGTGTTCAGCGGGCGAGGACCAGCGCGGCGAAGGAGCGGGCCTGGATGTCCGGGTGGGTGAAACGCCTGGCCGACGTGTCTCCGATGTCCGCGAGCACCTCGTCCAGGTGCCCGTCGCGGGTCCAGCGGGCGAGCGCGGTGTAAGCGTGGTCGTCACGGACCGCGGGATCCGGTGACACGAGCATGGCCGAGAGTTCGTCCGCGAGGCGGCGGACCGCCACATCCCCGGGAAAGGGGAAACCCGCGGCCGCGACCGATGGCCAGTCGACTGAAGCGGAGGGCATTGCGGGAGGCTATCGCAGCCGCCAGATGCTTCCGCAGCATGTGTACGCGCTGGATCCGGGGCCCCGCACCGTGTTCTCCGCCGGCATGACCCTGATCATGAGGCAGACCCGATGGGGACGCGGACCGCTACCCGGAAGCCGCCGCCCGGCAGCGGGCCGGACTCCATCGTGCCGCCCTCGGCAGCGACGCGCTCGGACAGGCCGTTCAGGCCGTTGCCCGGAACGTGCTTCCCCTTGGCCCGGCCGTTGTCGCGGACCTCCAGCACCGCGTCGTCGCCGTCGCGTCCT
The DNA here is from genome assembly GCF_012034195.1 of Microbispora sp. CL1-1. Classification (NCBI taxonomy): domain Bacteria; kingdom Bacillati; phylum Actinomycetota; class Actinomycetes; order Streptosporangiales; family Streptosporangiaceae; genus Microbispora; species Microbispora sp. CL1-1. Next base: position 2,665 of record NZ_JAATEK010000054.1, on the reverse strand, counting down.
ACCTCGATGACGCAGCGGGAAGCGCGTGCGTGGCGGACGAGGTTGGTGACCGACTCGCGCACCGCCCAGCCGAACACGCCGTCGGCCGCATCCGGCAGGGGCGCTCCCGACATCCGTACAGTCGTGTCCACTCCGGCCGCAGCCAGGACCGTCCGCGCGCCGTCCAGCTCCTCGCTCAGGTCACGCCGCCGGTAGCCGGAGATCGCCTCGCGCACGTCCGTCAGCGAGGACCGGGCCACCGACTCGATGTCGCCGATCTCGGCGATGGCGCGGGCGAGGTCCCGGTCGGCCAGCCGCCGCGCCAGCTCGCTCTTCAACACGATGAGCGACATGCTGTGGCCGAGCAGGTCGTGCAGGTCACGGGCGATGCGCAACCGCTCGTCGGCGGCGGCGAGCCGGGCGACCTCGCCGCGAGCCTCGCGCAGTTGCAGCACCAGCGTCCGCGAGTGCCGGAGCGCGACCATCAACATTCCGAACGCCAGCAGCACCAGCGCGAACCCGCCGATCATCGGGGCCGGGGCGCCGACCAGCACCCCGTCCACGGCTATCACGGCCGTCGACACCAGCACTCCGTACGCGGCCCACCGCAGCGGCAGCGACATCGCCAGCACGAATGCCAGGTAGATCGGCAGACCCAGCCAGTCGAGACCGAACAGCGGTGGCAGCCCCGCCGCCAGCAGCGCGAACGTCGCCAGCACCGTCACCGACCGCACCGTGTATGGGTCGTCCCAGTGCCGCCGTACGAACGCCGCCGCGTAGTACATCAGCGCGAACACCACCATGGCCGCCAGGCCCAGCCAGCGCCGCGTCCCTTCGTAATGGGCCACCGCCACCCCGACTGGGGTCAGGAACAGCAGTCCGAACGACATCCAGAAGGCCCGTTGCAGCAGCGCGGGGCCTTCGACGTCGCCCTGGAAAAGTCGGCTCATTGGGCCGTACGCTAGCGCGCCCGTTGGCGGCGAGCCCAGCGCTTCGCCCTGGCCGGGCCCTCCTGGTAGCTCCGGGAGGGCCTCTTGCCAACACTCCCACTACGTATCATGCCCGCTGAATTCTGACAATAGATCGAAATCCTCTACAAATCACCAGCTACGGCATTTTCGGCGAGATGGCTCGCAAGGCACCTCTGCCTTAAGACACGCACACAGAAATCTTTCAGTTCTACGGGCGCCGGCGTACCCGTTCCCATTACAGTGTGACCCGCAGTCGAACTGTCAGCAGAATCTGATGACGAGTTATTCCGTGGAGAGGTTGGCCATGGCCGGGAAGCCGCAGGTGCACCTGCGGAGCGTGGTGCTCTTGCGCGCCTTGATGGTCGGACTCGGTCGCAGGGTGACCGAGTTCGCTCGCTGCCCGGCCGTTACCAGCGGACAGTGCATTGACGGTCTGTTCAAGCGAGGCACGCGCCGTCGTACCACGGCGGACGCCATCGCGACAGCAGCGGGGGCGCAGACTGTCGACCTGTTCAACCCATGCATTCATCTTCCATGGATCTGCGAACTCATCGTGCTTTCTGTTGAGAATTCGTATTCCTGACCTCCTCGGATGGGTTCTTATCGAGAGTTCGATTCGCACCATCTCGACCGAAGAACTACACGTTCCGCCGCGCCATTCTCAGCCGGTCGGCTCCCGGGATGCGTCCTCGACCCCATCAGGAAGAGAGCATGGCGCCTTCCGCGAACCTCACGAAAGGAATCATCTCCTGATGAAGAAAGCTCTCGTTGCCGGTGGCGTCCTCGCCGCCGCTGCACTGATCACCACTGCGGCGGTGGCCACCCAGGTCGCAAGCGCGGTGAGCACAACGCACACGGTCACAAGCGCGGCGCGCACCCTCACGCACGCTGCCTCGAGTGCGGCGACCACCACCACGCACACGGCCAGCAGCAGGTCCCACATCAGCGCGAGGAACGGTTACTCCCCGAGGCACACCGTGCAAGGTCGCTTCCGCGGGGACCGCGATCACAAATACATCCTGAACGGCCGCACGTACGTCCTGCCCGGCTGCCAGTACATCGTGAACGGCGGGGTGTACGTCATGCCCACCTGCAGCCAAACCCGTCCCGTCTACATCCTGAGCGGCCGCACGTACGCCCTGCCCGGCGACTGGTACGAGCAGCCCATCGCCGGCCTACCCGGCCGCTGGTACGGCCTCCCCGGTTACCGGCTCGACGAGCGCGTTGTTCATGAGTACGTCCTGGATGGCCGCACGTACGTCCTGCCCGGCTGCCAGTACATCATGAACGGTGGGGTGTACATCATGCCCACGTGCAGCTACCGCACTCCGGTGTACATCCTCAACGGTCGCGCGTACCCCCTGCCCGGCCGCTGGAACTGTGACCGGACCCTTGACCTGCCCGGCTGCTGGTACGGCCTCCCCGGTCGCGGGTTCGGGATCGGTCAGCGCTGGGACGGGTTCGGCCACAGATGGGACGGGCGCGGCCGCGGCTGGGGCGGGTTCGGCCAGAACTGGGGTGGGTTCGGCCATGGCCACGGCTGGGACTGGGGCCGCGGCTCTGACCACAACTGGGGCGGGGACCGGCCCCGCCAGGGCGGCTCCGGCGGCTCTGGCCACTGGGGCGGCGGGTCCGGTCAGGGCGGCCAGGGCGGACCCGGTCAGGGCGGCCAGGGTGGACCCGGTCAGGGCGGCCAGGGTGGACCCGGCCAGGGT
>NZ_JAATEK010000053.1:0-47855 GCF_012034195.1 Microbispora sp. CL1-1 | reverse complement strand
TTCGACAACTTTGTCGATGGTGTGCGGGAAGTCCTCCTGGGCGAGCCTCACGACCGGAGGCAGCTGAGGCCGAACGGGCGCTGGATATCCGGTTCGTGGGCATGGCTCTCGGGCGAACAACGGGGTGACTTCCCGCATGGCCGCTTCGGGAGTATGTCCTTCGACTCGCAGCCGGTCATAGCGGTTCATTGCGTACGGGTGGAGCTCTCGCAGTCGGCTTTCGCATCTCAACAGTGCGCGCTCGGCGCCCGGGTCGTTCGTCGCGTACGGCAGGGCCGCTCCCCAGGCGCGGCTCACCTGCAGCAGGTCGGCGGTGCGCAACCATGCCGGGTCGTTGGCGGGCAGCCACTGCAGTCGTGCCGCCCGATGGGCGGCGCGTTGCTTGGTGCGCAGGGCGTCTGCTGCCTGACGCTCCCGCTCGGCCTGTTCGCGTACGCGCTGGGCCTTCACGTGCAGCCACACCTGAACTGCCGCCGCGGCAGTAGGGGTGACCTGCACTACCTTCTGCATGCCGTGGGCGGCTGCCTCACGGAGTGGGTCCGCGTAGTGGTCGTTCATTCGCTCTCCTCTCGCCCGAGCGTGTGGTCGTGCTGCCGGATGTGGGCGCTGTCGGGAAATCGGCGAGGGCCAGCTGGGCGGTCACCGAATCGGTGGTGGTCTCGGTGACGGTCGCGTGGTCGAAGTTGAGCTGCGCGGCGACACGGGCGACCTGCCGGGCGACGTCACGGGGTGCCATCGTGGCGATAGCCGCACCGGCGGCGCGAAGTGCGCCGACACGCCCTTCGGCGTACTGCAGAAAGTCGTGCCAGGGCTCGATGGCGGCGTCGGTCACCAGGTCGGCCAGGGGCCGTACTCGCACACGAAGCAGTGCCGCAAGCCTTTGGGGGCCGGCGTCGCTGAGTACCGCAGCCGGATCCCAGTCCGATGGGAGCACGAAGGCTTCCGCCGTACCGGCGTCTTTGAGTAGCGAGTAGGAGCGTGCCGCGGCTTGCCGCCCGGCGCGGTCGCCGTCGAAGGCGACCAGCACACCGTCGGCGCGCAGGTCGGCGGCTGCGTCGAGAGCCCTGACCTGGTCGGGGGTGAGGCTGGTGCCGCACAGGGCGAGCCCGGCCAGACGACCCCCGCCGACGACGGTGACGGCGATGGCATCCAGGGGGCCTTCGGTGATGACCGGCTTGGCCCCGGCGCTGAGCGTGTGCAGGCCGAACAGCGCCCGTCCCTTGCCGTAGACAGGCGTGTTCGGGCTGTTGAGGTATTTGGGTTCGCTCGTACGGCTGCGACCGATGAAGGCGATCGTGGTCGCGTCGCGCTCGGTGATGGGGAACATGACCCGGTCGCGGAAGAAGTCGATGAGCATGCCGCGGGTGGTCCGCCGGGCCAGGCCGGAGGCCTCGATCGCGGTGTCAGGGAAGCCGAGGCTGCGCAGGTGTCTGGTCAGCGCTCGCCATTCGTTCGGGGCGTAGCCGATGCGCCAATGACGCTGCACGTCGTCGTCGAATCCACGCTGACGCAGGTAGTCGGGGACCCAGCTGGTGGAGACGTGGGCCTGGAAAAAGCGTTCGGCGTGCTCGTGGATAGCGAGGAGCATGAGGTCGCGTCCTTAGACCGGCTCGCGGCGGAGCCCGATGGCGGTGGCCAGCCAGCGCAGCCGCTCGTTCGCGATGCGGTGGCCCTGAGCACGGAGCTGGGCGGCCAGGTCCATCTGGCTCAGCCGTACGCCGCGCTGCTCGGCCCTGGCGACGATGGCCTGAGCAGCCTGGATGAGCTGGTCGTCGGAGTCCTGCTGCTGTGGGATCTGCGGAGTCGGAAAGGCCGCGCCCGCGAGTTGAAGTCGTACGGCGGTCCGCTCGGACAGGGGCGCCTTCCACCGCCACAGCCAGCGGCCGTGCGCCTGGTGGAGCGCGGAGACGGCCTCGAGGTGCAGGTATTCGAGCTGGAGGCCGCGGGGGTAGCTCGTAACGTTCCACAGCACCATGCGCCGCCAGAGCATGAAGCTGGAGACGGGGGCGAGGAGCCAGCGTGAGAAAGGTACCCGCTCACGCCGGGTGCCCGTGGCCAGGCCGACCCACCGGCGGATGAGGTGGCGGATTCCCTCGATCACCGTGACGAACAGGACGGGCATGGCCGCGTGCATCAGGCCGGCGATCGGGTCGCCGTGCGCGGCGGCGATGTTGAGGATGACGGTGACGGTGATGAACGCCCAGGCGATCCAGTGCAGGACCGGCCAGGGCAGGTCGGCGAACTCCATGAGGAGGTCCCAGGCCAGCAGGGCGAGGATGCCGAGGTCGATGCCGATCGGGACAATCCACGCCTGCGGGCCGAACCACGGCTCGGCGAGGTGACGCAGGGTGGCGAAAGAACCGATCCCGCCGAGTACGGCCAGGGCGACCACGAGCGGAGCCACGACGCACGCGGCCAGGGCGACGGCCTGGGTGAGGTTGCGGGTCACCGGCCGCCACCTTCTGCAAGGTGGGTCGCGGCTCGGGCGACGCCCTCGTCGTTAGCGGGGGAGAGGATCAGGCCGTGATGGGTGACATAGGCGTAGACGCCTTCGGCACCCGCGCAGTACACAGTCTCGGTGCCGACGGTGAGGGCCCACTGGCCGTTACGGCGGCGGATCAGCCGGGCTGGCCGGTGGCGGCTGACCTCAAGGCCGAGGCGGACGAGTCGTTCATGACGAGCTTTGCTCTCGTCAGGTGCTCGCATCGGTGTGGCTCGCATCGGTAACCTTCGGGCGTGGAGAGGCGGACTCCATCAACTAAAGTTGATGACGAGAGCAGGATAGGCACTCTCCGTCACCGACTGTCAACTAAAAGCGATGAAGCAGGGCGCGTGTCGCTCCAACTTGATGTGGTGAGCAGTGGCTGACGACCGAAGCGCGGCGAACACCACGCGGTCTCTTGCCGACAAGATCGAGTGGTTGATCCAGAACCGCTGGCCGGCAGGTAGTCGACCGCCGAAGAACAACCTCGAGGCGGCGGCGGCGATCTCGGAGGCGACGGGCGAGGAGCTGTCCTCGACGACGATCTGGAAGCTGCGGACGGGCAGGTCGGACAACCCCCAGCTCAAGACGTTGAAGGCGCTGGCCAAGTTCTTCGGCGTGCCGATCGGCTACTTCGGCGACGACGAGGATGCCGAGGCGACGGCCGACCAGGTAGTGGCGTCCTCTTTAATCGGCGAGTCTGGCCTCAACCGTGAGGCGCTCCGCGCCCTGGTCGAGATGTCCGACGGCGGCCGCCAGCTCGTGGCCGACTTCATCATCAGTGCCGCCCGCCTCGAACGCGGCAGAGGTCACTGAAGGTTCGGTGTACCTATGTAGCACACCATGATCTTGCTCTATAGGGGCTCGAGTCGGTGGGGGTCTGGAATCAAATCACTATGCGCGGATCGCTGCCGCTGACCTCTCCCTGGACGAGGAGGCCTGAGCAGTGATGGCCCCGAACTCCCTTGCGGTACGCCAGATCTAGCGTACGACGATCGCCGGCGTTTTCCTGCTGGCCGCGAGGTGGTCCTCACAGTGGCGGAGGCAGGGCTCGTGCATGTGCCTGAATGACACGACCACCGCGATCAGCGCCAGTATCGCGACACCCCCGGCGGCACCGATAATTGGACCGGTTGTTGGTCCGCGACCCTTTGATGGACCGCTGACAGAGGCCGCAGCGCAGCAGCCCTCTGAACGCATAGGTCCGTGGTGTACCGAGGATCACAGGAGCGAACTGGACACGTTCGAAGTCCGTGCGGACCCGGGATCACGCTGCCTGACGTGATGGACCCCCGTGGCGACGCCACGGGGGTCCATCAGGTCAGCACCTCGGTCGCGCGTTGCTTGTTCCACACCTGGTTGCCGGTGTAGCGAGGGTTGCGGAGGATGGACGTGGTGCCGTCCGTCCGCATCTCGCCGGAGCGGTGAGAGTTCCGCGCGCGGTCATGGGCGGACGGGCAGGGCACTCCGCGGGCATTCAGGGTGGCGGCGATCCGCCCGGCCTTGGCCGGCACCGCGTCATGACAGCAAGGTTTCTCCGATCCACCCATTGGGGTCGCAGCCGGGAGGGATGGCGAACACGGCGGAACCGATCGGTGTGGTCCACTCGTTCAGCAGGTCCGCCTCGGCAAGTCGCTCCTGTACCGGGATGAACTGCCGGGCGATGTCGGCCTGGTAGGAGGCGAACAGCAGCCCGGTGTCGGCGGTGCCGTCGGGGGAAACGCCCTCGTCGTAGTTGTAGATGCGACGGAGGATACGCGCGCCGGGGTCGGCCACGTGTGCTCGCCGGATGTGGGCGTATTCGGAGATGACCGGCAGCCCGGCGGGGGTGAGCCGCGCGAAGTCCGGTTCGTCGTGCTCGCGGGCGCCGGTGAGCGGGGCGCCGTCGGTGAGGCGGCGGCCGATCGTGAACTCCTTGGCCACCGTGTCGGCGGCGTCCCAGGTCTCCATCTCTGCGCGGATGCGCCGTAGGACCAGGGTGGTCCCGCCGCGCAGCCACTCCTGCTCCCCGGCGAACCAGACCGCCCGATCGAAGTGGGGTGTGCCGGCGACGGGGTTGACGGTCCCGTCGAGCTGTCCCATCACGTTGCGCTGGGTGGTGTGGGGCTGCTGGGAGTGCGCGGCCCGCCGGAAGCCCCGCTGGGTCCAGCGGACCTTCGCGAACGACCGGGCGTCCTTGACGAGCACCCGCAGCGCATGGGTGACGGTGAGCGGGTCGTCCGCGCAGATCTGGACGAGCAGGTCGCCGCCCGTCCACCGCTTCTTCAGCCGGTCGATGCCGAACGCGGGGAGGGGAGCGATGAACTCCGGCCGCTGATCGGAGGTCTTGGTGGCCGCGAACAGACCCGGTCCGAAGCCGAAGGTGACGGTCAATCGGGCGGGCAGCACGGCCAGATGGGGCTCGGTGTCGGCGAGGGCGGGCTGTCCCTGAGTGATGCGCCGGGCGTCGTCGGTGAGCACGCGCATCAGCCGCGCCACGCTCTCCCGGTCCGAGCCCGCCCGCAAATCGAACGCCACGAACGCGGCGTGCGCCTGCGGAGTCGTCGCGACACCGGCCTGGTGGGCGCCGTAGAACGGCTCCACCGCCGTCGCCCGGGGCGAGTTCACGTCCAGATCGGCGGTACGGCCCGCCGTACCCGTGTCGTCGGCGTCGGCGCTCGCCCGCGCCACGACGGCCCCGCTCGTCGCGGCGGCGGCGACCACGGCGCCGCCGGACAGCAGCGCCCTGCGGCTCAGTCGCGGGCGGGAGACGTCATCTGTCCCATTGAGCCGCTCACTCATCCATGCCGCCCATGTCGGCGCCCGGCTGGTAGTTCTCCTTGGCTCCCGCGAAGTCCTTGCCCAGAGCCGTGAAGGTGTAGGTGCCGCCCCCCTGAAGCTCCAGCGTGAACGGCACTTCGGACCCTGGCTTGATCTCGGAAGGCACGTCCATGACCATGATGTGGTCGCCGCCGGGCTGCAGGACGTGGGAGCCGTGGGCGGGGACCACGAAACCGCCCTCCTTCGGCCGCATCACCATCTTCCCCTCGGACTCCACGACCTCGTGCAACTCCACCTTGGGTGCCGCAGGAGTGCTGCCGGCGATGACGGTGATGTCCGAATCGGAGTTGTTGACCAGGGTGCCGAAGGCGGCGGTCATCCCCTTCTTGGCGGTCTTGACCCACGGGTCGGTGATGCTGAGTGGGGCAGAGGTGGACGACGGGGAGGCCGCCACCGCAGCGGGCGAAGCAGCCGCTGATACGGAGGACGCCTCCTCAGAGCCGCAGGCGGCCGTGGCCGTCACTGCGCCCAAGCTGAGAACGACGAGCATGACGCGGGAGAACATGAAGATCCCTTCACCCGGCTGAGAGCCGGTACTGGTACCGCTGCACTGAACGAATTCGGCGCGCGCGAGCGCACACCGACGCACCCCGCCACTACGGGGTGCTGGTTACATCAGAGAGAGCCCGCCGACCAGATGCCGGTCAGGCAGGAACAGTGCGAACGGTGCCAGGAGGGCCGCGCCGACCCATCGAATGGCCGAGCAGGACCGACCGCGCGACCACCCGGTGCTCGATCACCGGGACGACGATCGCGCCGTACGCCGGGTCCAGGAAGACGGCGAACACGATCCGCAGCTGGACGGCCAGCCGGCGCAGCAGGGCCCAGAGCAGCGCCTCACCATGCGCCAGCCAGACCGCCGTCAGCGCGACCGCCCAGCCGTGCATGACCAGCATGCCCAGGCCGGGCACCAACCCGGAATGGACGTGCCCGCCGCTCATCGCGGAACCGGCGACGCTCGGTTCCAGGGTGTGCACGAACGAGAACAGCAGGTGGAGCGCCGCCTGCGAGGCCACCAGCGCCGGCAGGATCACGGCCAGCGTCCGCTCACGCCGCGCGAGGGCGTGCGCGGGCAGGAAGGCGATGAGCAGGGCCATGAGAACGGCGACCACGGAGACCGACCCGCCGCCGACAGCATGCGCCCCGACGCCGAGCGCCACCGAGACCGCGGCGAACGCGGCGGCCCGTATGGCACGGAAGGGCATCGTGGCTGTCATGGCGCCGCAATCATCGCACACCGCCTCCCCGTCCCTCAGTGCATGCGGCGCAAATCGTGATAATCGGGCCGAATGCCTCGTGAAGGAGCGCGAGCGGTCGATGAGGATGAAGGAACCAAGGCGCTCACCCTGTCGTCCGGCACCGGTTCTCCCCTTCGTGTGCCAGACCGAGCCCGACCGAGCGAACGGATGGCGGCGGTCTTGGGGCCGACCAGCCTCTGTGCGATAGTCGTCTTCGTCATGCGCGCCGCCTTACCTCTGCGACTCGCGCGGTCGGCCGCCTTCTCGGTCGTCTGCGTGCTCCTCGCCGTGGGCGCGCACTGGTTCGCCGGTGGGGCCGCCCCGACTCCCCAGGCACTTCTCATCGGCGGAGCGGGCGTCATGACCGTCGCCGCGGCGACGGCGGGCCGGGAGCGGTCACCATTGGTCGTCATCGGCCTGCTCCTGGCAGCGCAGGTCTTCCTGCACGAACTCCTCGGGTCGCTCGCGCTCTCGACGGAGACAACGGCCGTGGCGCACACGCACCGGCTGGGGGTGGGCACCGGGATGCTCACCGCGCATCTCACCGCGGCGCTGATCACGGGGTGGTGGCTGTCGCGGGGCGAAGCGGCGCTGTGGTCGATCCTGCACAGGATCGGCACGGGCGCGATCCACTGGCTCCGGGCGCTGCTCACGCTGTTCCAGTTCCTTGCCCGCATACGCCCCCGCCCCCGGCTCGCGTCGTACAACCTTGACCGCGAACCTCGGCGTGAGGCTGTCCTGCGACACGCCGTCGTACGGCGTGGACCGCCGGTTCTCGTGTTCCTGTGATCCTCTCCGAACCCTTCTGAGGTTTCCTTCGCGCGGCTTATCCGGTCGGACGTCACGCCTGCCCGCAGCGGCTCGTCCCGACGACCCGCGGACCACTCATCCCGGTCCGTACGGCCCGCGCGCCCGCAGGTACCCACACACGACGACTGGAGATACCCCGATGACACCGCCGTCCACCGTCACACGCCGGGCCACGACCTCCCCGCATGCCTGGAGCCTGTCGTGAAGCATCCCTCGGTCAGAGCGGTTTTTCTGTTCGGCATCTCGTGCCTGTTCGCGGTGGTGTTCGCCGCACCCGCGTCTGCGCACGACAGTCTGAAGAAGAGCACACCCGCTGCGAACGCCGTCGTCTCCGGCCTCGATGAGATCGAGCTGGAGTTCAGCGCGCATGTCAGTTTTCCCGTGGTCGTTCTTCATAACGCGGCCGGGCGTCGCTTCGAATCGGGGACTCCGCGCGTCGACGGCTCCACGGTGGTGGAAGGGGTCGCAGGCCCGCTTTCACCGGGCAGCTACACCATCGCCTGGCGGGTCGTCTCCTCCGACGGCCACCCCATCGAAGGGGAGATACCGTTCATCGTCGGATCCTCGTCGGCGGCATCGGCAGGAGGGACGGCGCCCGTCGCCTCCCCGGTGGCCGGAGAGGAAGGCCCAGGTCAGGAGACCGGCACACCCGGCTGGATCTGGGCGGTCGTGGCCGCGGTCGTGGTTCTCGGAGTGGCCGCCGTCCTGGTGGCGCGGGGCAGGAAACCGCCGACGCCACCGCTCCCGGACGACGTGGAGGACCGCCCATCGGGTCCCGAGAACGGTGAACGCGGGTGACAAGGAAAACAGCCAGAGCGTTTCTCCTCCTCGGCTTTCTGAGCGCCGTCCTGGGAGCATTCGCCGCACCGGCGCTGGCACACGACACCCTGCGATCGAGCACACCCGCCAGCAACGCCGTGGTCTCCAGCCTCGACCTCATCGAGCTGGAGTTCAACAACAATGTGCGCTATCCCGTCGTGCTCCTGCACGACGCGGCCGGGCAGCGCTTCCCCTCCGGCACACCCCGAACCCGCGGCGCCAAGGTGCTTGTGGACGTCGACGAGCCGCTTCCCTCCGGCAGCTACACCGTCGTCTGGCGGGTCGTCTCCGCCGATGGCCGCCCCATCGAAGGAGAGATCCCCTTCATCGTGGGTTCCTCGTCGGCTGCGCTGCCGAGCACCCTCGTGTCCAGCACCCCGGTGTCCAGCGTCTCCGTTTCCAGCACCTCCGTGTCCAGTATCCCCGTGCCCAGCCCGGTTCCGGCCCGCACACCCGTGAGCGCGACGGGCGAGACGGACGAGCAGGGCGCCCTCCCCGGCTGGACATGGGCGGTCATGGCCGGGTTGGCACTCGCCGGAGCCGTGGCACTGCTGATGTGGCGGAGAAGGAAACCCGCCGGCGGGGACACCCCTTCCTGACCGCCGTATTTCCCAAGACCAGTTTCCGGACCGGACAGCCGCTGATGCGACGTCTCCCTCCGGCCTTCCATCGTCCGCGCCGGCTTCCGGCCGATGTGACAGCCGGCGCGCCTTTCGTACGAAGGATCATCTTCGATGGCAGATGACGAATTTCCCCTCATGCAGTTCCTCCGTCAGGGTTTCGATCCTGTGGCGGAGCTCGGACGCATTCGATCCGAGCAGCCCGTCTTCCCGATGCGGATGCCCGACGGGTCCACCGTCTGGCTGGTGACCCGGTATGACGACGTCCGGGCGGTGCTGGGCGACGCGGCCCGGTTCAGCAACGACTTCGCGAACGTGATCGCCGCGGGAGCGAACCAGGAAGACCCGGGCGGTCTCGGCTTCCGCGACCCGCCCGAGCACACGCGGCTGCGGCGCCTGCTGACGCCCGAGTTCACCATGCGGCGGCTGCGGCGGCTGGACGGCAGCATCCAAAAGATCGTCAACGACCACCTGGACGCGATGGAGCAGGCCGGGCGTGAGGCGGACCTGGTCCAGTCTTTCGCCCTTCCCATCCCGTCGCTCGTCGTCTGCGAACTGCTGGGCGTGCCGTACGGCGACCGGTCTGATTTCCTCCGGATGAGTGCCGACAGGTTCGACCTGTCCGCCGGTCCCGAAGCGTCCATCCAGGCGGTCAACGACTCGATCACCTACCTGACCGATCTGGTCGCCAAGGAACGCGCGAACCCCGGCGACGGCCTACTGGGCACGCTGCTGCGCGAGCACGGTGACGAGGTGAGCGATCGCGAGCTGGCCGGTCTGGCCGACGGCCTGCTGACCGGCGGGCACGACACCAGCACCAGCATGCTCGCTCTCGGCACACTGTGGCTGCTGGACAATCCCGAGCAGGCCGCCCTGGTCCGCGACACCGACGACCACGTCGACAAGGTCGTGGAGGAGCTCCTGCGGTACCTGACAGTTGTTCAGGTCGCCTTCCCGCGCTTCGCCCGAGAGGATCTCGTGCTGGCCGGGCAGCCCATCGCCAAGGGGCAGATGGTGCTGTGCTCACTGACCGCCGCCAATCGCGATCCCGCTCTCGGCACGGACATGGACCTGGCCGTCCCGGGGCGCAAGGTGAGCCCTCACGTCGCCTTCGGACACGGCATCCACAGATGCATCGGGGCTCCTCTGGCGCAGATGGAGATGCGCATCGCCTTCCCCGCGCTGCTACGCCGTTTTCCCGGTCTGCGGCTGGCCGTGCCGTTCGAGCAACTCGCCTTTCGCGAGATCTCCATCGTCTACGGTCTCGATTCCCTGCCGGTCGCCTGGTAGCACCGCTCGCCGGGGAACGACCGGCTCTCCGGTCGTTCCCCGGCCACCTACCGATGTCCGAACAACCCACGGAGCGACAGGGCTGCGAGGCCGAACGCGTCCGCACATCCACAGGCGACGTTCATCACGCTGATGCCGATGGGTCTTCTCGGCAAGGCGTCAGGCTGACAGGATGATGTTCGTGTCCCCCCGGCATCCGGTGCTGCGCATGGCGCGAGCCCTCGTCTTCGCGACGGTGTGCGTCGTCATCTCCGCGGCCGGCCATGCCTTCGCCGGGGGCGGCTCCGTGCCGCCGGGCATTCTGGGCGCCGGGGCCCTGGCGGCCACGGTGCTCGCGTACGCGCTCAGCGGGCGTGAGCCCCGGCCCGAGGTCCTGCTCACAGCGAGCATCGGCACTCAGGCGCTTCTTCACGAGCTGTTCGCCCGGACGGCGACGTCAAGCGCGGAACATCTCGCCCACGGCGCGCACGCCGACCACGGGCATCTCGGCATCGGCATGGCGCTGGTGCATCTCGTGATCGGGACGATTTCCGGCTGGTGGCTCTACCGCGGCGAGGTCGCGATCTGGCTCCTGCTGTGCCTGCTGGCCATGGGCTCGGTCACGGTTCTGCGCTGGCTGCTCGGCGGCGCCACGCCGGTGACGACGCCGGTGAAGCAGGTCTCGCCGATCGCGTGTGCGCGGGCGTACGGCGGCAGGCGGGAGATCGTCTCAGCGATCCACCGACGTGGGCCGCCCGTGTCCGTCCTGGCCGGCTGACATCTGTCGACGTCCTTGATGGGCTTTTCCTGCCTCGGTGTCGCGATCGGGTGACAAGGCGGAATGCCATCCTGGGTACGCCGCATCATTCCGTGCGCCTCCGTCGGCGTAGGCGATGACACGCCTATTCCGGTCGCGCGACCGCCTTCCGGTGTAGCCGCGCGGTCATCCCGCCTTTGATTGGCGCCGGATGCATCACCGGATGCGTCAGTCGTCAGCTTGCTTCACTTCCCGGTCGACCGCCTGGTCCGCCGGTTCCTTCGCCGTGGTCCGCGCCGGGTCGCGGTCGGTCACGCCTACCCACCTTCCGCAGGAGCATGACCATGTCATCACCTCCCCGAGGTCTGTACGCGCGCGCCACCCCGCTCCGCCTCGCCGGTGTCACCTGCCGGCACGGCCGGCTCGCCGCGGTGGATCGCGTGGATCTCGACCTGGCCCCCGGCGAGCATCTGGCCATCACCGGCACCAACGGGTCGGGCAAGAGCACGTTGCTCCGCGCGATCCTCGGCCTGCACCGCGAGACCAGCGGCCTGATCGAGGTCGGCGGAGTCCGGGCGAGCGGGACGGCCGACTGGGCCCGGCGCCGATCGGAGGTGGCCTGGGTGCCCCAGCGGCAGACCGCGGGCCGCTTCCCGCTCCTGGTGAGCGAGTTGCTCGCGAGCGGCGGCCACATGGAGCGGTCGGTCCGTGCCGCCGAGGAGCTGGGCGTCGGCGACCTGCTCGACCGCCCGCTCGGCACGCTGTCGGGTGGCCAGTTGCAGCGGGCCTACCTGGCGCGTGCTCTGGGCCAGGTGGCGGCGGGCGCGGGGCTGGTGCTCGCCGACGAGCCGACGGCCGCGCTCGACTTCGCGGGGCAGGAGCAGGTGGCGGGCGTGCTCGCCGGGCTCGCGGTGACGGTCGTGGTGGTCACGCACGATCGGGCCGTGGTCGAGGCCAGTGGCCGGGTGGCCGAGATGGCGGCCGGACGGTTGCGGGAGATCGCGTGAGCTCGCTCGGCGTCCTGCTTGACATCCCGTCGGTACGGCTGGCCTTGGTGGCCCTGGTGCTCGGGTCCGTCGCGCTGCCGATCGTCGGGGTCTTCATCGTGGGGCTCGACATCATGCCGGTCCGCTTCGCGATGATGCACGTGGCGCTGCTGGGCATCGCGATCGGGCTGCTGACCGGGCTCGACCCACTGTTGTGCGCTCTTGTGCTGTGCGGGCTGACCGGCGGAGCGCTGACCCCGCTCGCCCGCAGCGCCACCGGCCTGTCCGGGGCGATGGGCCTGCTGATGACGCTCGCGGTCGCCGCCGCGCTGCTGGTGCTGTCGATCTCGGGCGTGAACGCCAACGGCGCCTTCGAACTGCTGTGGGGGTCGATCCTGGCCACCAGGCCCGCCGACGTGCTCGCGCTCGCGGCGCTCGCGGTCGTCGTCCCGCTGCTGTACGCCCTGCGCCGCCGTGATCTTGCCCTGCTCCTGCACGATCGGGAGCTCGCGCTGTGCTCGGGGGTCGCGGTCGAACGGCTGACCCTCATCCTGCTGGTCGTGGTCGCCGTGGCCATCGCGTCAGCGATCCGGCTGACCGGAGCCCTCCTCGTCGACGCGCTGACCCTGCTGCCGGCCCTGGCGGCACGCCGCGTCGGCCGTTCCCTGCCCGCCATGATCCGTTGGTCGGTGATCTTCGGCCTCGCGTTCAACGTGGGCGGCTTCTTCGTCTCGTTGATCTTGGACTTCCCGCCGGGCCCCACGCTCGTGCTCCTGGGCGGGGTGTGCACCCTCCTCCTCCATGCGGTACCCGCCGTTTACTCCCAACGAAGAAAGGCCATCTCCCGATGATTACCCTGCACCGACTACGCCTCGTGGCCGCCGTGACCGCCGTCGTCGCCCTCGCCACCGCCGCCTGCGGCGGCGACCAGAGCGGTACGGCGGCGACTCCCGCCGCCACAGCCAAGGGACTGAAGATCGTGGCCGCGTCCACATGGGAGGCCGGCTTCGCCAGGGCAGCGGGAGCCACCGACGTCGCCGTCATCGTCCCTCCCGGCGTTCAGCACGCGCCCGACTACGACCCGAAGCCGTCCGACCTGGCCAAGGTGGCCCAGGCCGACGTCGTGCTCTATGCGGACTTCGAAGGGTTCGCCGGCAAGATCAAGGATGCGGCGGGATCCAAGGCGAAGCTGATCGCGCTGACGCTGGACAACGCGCCCGCCACCGTCAAGAGCCAGGTCCAGCGGCTGGGTGCCGAGTTCGGCACGGCTGACGCCGCCACGAAGTGGATCGATTCCTTCGACACGAAGTATGCGGCGCTCAAGCAGAAGGTCAGCGCCGCCGCGGGCGGCACCCCGCCGGTCGTCGTCACCCAGGCGTTCGTCGCCTGGGCCGCCGACCTCGCGGGCACCACTCCTGCGGGCACCTACGGCCCCCAGCCGCCCACGGTGAGTCAGATCTCCGAGCTGGCCGCCAAGAAGCCGCAGCTCATTCTGGACAACTCCGCGATGCCCGGAGGCGACGCCCTGGCCAACGTCAACGCCAAACGGGTGGTCATCGACAACTTCCCCGGCCAGGGGCTCGACCTGCTGGAGGTGTTCCAGCGCAACGCCGACGCCCTCACCGCCGCACTCAGCTGACGCGCCGACCAGGGGCGGCCCTGCCCGTGGCCGCCCCTGCCCTGGAGGATCTCGTGGACACACCCGTGCTCATCGTCGGGGGCGGACCGGTCGGCCTGTGCACGTCGATCGCCCTGTCCCGCGCCGGAGTCGCCTCGACACTGGTCGAAAGACACCCCGCGAGCTCACCCTTTCCCAAGGGCCGGGCGCTCAGCATCCGGACCATGGAGGTGCTGCGCGGCTACGGCCTGGAAGACCGGGTCGTGGCGGCGCGGGTGCCCCGCGAGGAGAGCCTGCACTTCTACTTCGGCGCGTCGCTGACGGCCGCCGAGCACACCCGCAACAGCAACGTGCCCGACCCGGCCAGGGCCGCGCTCAGCTCCACCTTCACCGCGGCGAGGTCCCAGGACGTGCTGGAGCCGCTGCTCCGTGAGCACGCCGAGTCGTTCGCTCCCGCCCGGGTGCTCTTCGGATGGGAGCTGACCGGTTTCGAGCAGGACCCCGACAGCGTCACCGCGCGGCTGACGGGCGCGGACGGCCGGCCCTGCATTCTCCGCGCCGCGTACCTGCTCGCCGCCGACGGAGCCTCCGGACGCGTACGGGGCATGCTCGGCATCGCCATGCCAGGCGACCGAGTGCTGAGCCGTAACCTCGACATCCTGTTCGAGGCCGACCTGCGCCCGCACGTCGCCGATTGGCTCAGCCTGGTCTACAGCATCGCGGACCCGGCCCTGACCGGGACGTTCATGACTGTGGACAACCATGGCCGATGGCTGTTCAACCTCGTGCACGACCCCACCCGCCGGTCCGTCGACGGGCTCACCGCGGACGACTGCGCCGATCTGGTGCGGCAGGCCGCGGGCGTGCCGGACCTGGAGGTGAAGGTCGTCGCGACGCAGGAGTGGACGGCCTCGGCCATGCTCGCCGATCGCTACCGGTCGGGCCCTGTCTTCCTGGCCGGTGACGCCGCCCACCCGATGACTCCGTACGGCGGGTTTCGCAAGAACTGCGGCATCCAGGACGCCGACAACCTGGCCTGGAAGCTCGCCGCGGTGGTTGGACGCGACGCTCAGCAGGCGAACGGTCCGATCGCCCCGATGAGCATCGCGAGGCCCGCGGCCAGGAAGAAGTCTCCCCACACCAGCTCATGACGGGTGGCCACACCGTGGACGAGGTCGTAGCAGCCGTCGAGCAGACGGCCGTCACGCAGATGCGATCCCACCAGTTCGGCGAGCACACCTGCCGCCCGGTCGCGCAGGGCGGAGGCGACCCGGCCCTCGGCCAGCGCGGCCAGCTTGAGGGCTGCTACGGCCTCGATGGCCGCGGCGGAGGTGTCGGGCGGACTGCCCTGTCGCACGGCCGAGGCGGGAGGAACCGCGGGCGAGCCGGGCGCGAAACGGGCCGCGACGCAGGGCCGGGCGAGGATCCGGCGCAGATCGCCGGGTGGCAGGACCCGCCCCGTGTGCGCGGCGTCGGCGCAGGCGAGCGCCAGCCAGCCGATGGTGCGGCTCCAGCCGGGAGGCGGCTCGGGATGCGCCCGCCACATGCCGTCCGGTTGGAGCGCCCACGCGGGGACAGCCGTGTCGTCCGTCAGGTCGATCTGCAGGCGCAACTGCGCACCGGCGGCGGCGTCCCCCGGCGACCCGGCCAGGCCGAGCAGGGGCACCAGGCCGGGCAGGGCGTCGACCCTGGCCAGCTCACGGGGGCCCCCGAACGCCGTGCCCCACGGCACCATTCCCAGCGCGGGATCGAAGGCGTCCAGGCAGGCCTGTGCCGCACGCTCTCGCAGCGCTTCAGACTCCGGGCAGTCGCGTGCCAGGGCGGTGCCGTACCAGAAGATAAGGCCGCGGGCTGCGGTGTCGGCCTCGACCCAGGGAGCCAGAGCCGCCGTCCGCCTGCTCGCGGCGGCATGGGCGCCCTCGTCCCCATGCACGACGACCCGCAACCACAACAGACCAGTCCAGAAGCCGCCCGCCCATGAACCGCGAGCGGTGGTCGTCCAGCTTCCCGACGCCGGGTCGGCGTACAGCGGCCACCGTGTCGCGGCTCGCGACTCCGTTTCCGCCACCCGTTCCAGGATCTGGCCGAGGGCCCGCCGCTCCCAGCTCACGCGTGTGCCCTCGATCCGAACCACGCAGGCGCCGCGACGACGGCCGCCGCGGCGAACTCGCCGGCGACCAGCAGCCACGCCGGGCCATAGCCGGTGGCGTCGACGACGATCCCGAAAAGGGGAGGCCCGGCGGCGAAGCCGGCGAAGAAACCGGACGACACGAGCGCGGAGTCGCGGCCGGCCGTACGCGGATCCGCCCACCTGATCACCGCGACCATGCTGACGGCGTTGGCGGCGACGGCGAAGGCCCCGACGACGGCTGCCCCCGCCCATACCAGGAGGGACACGTTTCCGGAGGCGAACAGCAGCAGGGCGGCCGCGCAGGCGCCGGCCGCCAGGGGGGCGAGCAGCGCGTCGGCCCGGGGGATGCGTCCGGCCCGGCGTGCCCAGCCGACTCTGCCCGCGACACCGGTGACGCCGAGCACCGCGACCAGCCACCCCGCGACCACCGGGCTCAGACCGAGCCGCTGTGCCCCGTACAGCGACAGGTAGGTGTTGACCGCCGCGATGGCGCAACCGAGGAGGAAGGAGAAGAAGGCCAGGACGGCGACGCCCCTCCCGGGCGGCGCGGCCGGGCGCCGCGAGTCGGCCCGCGCGGGGTCGGGCGGCAGGGCGCGTGTCGCCCACACCGCGATGAGCAGGGCGATGGCCGCCGAGACAGCGACCGCACCCCGCCAGCCCGCCCACACGGCGACAGTGGCCAGCGGCAGTCCGGCCGCGAGCGCTCCGAGCTGGACGCCGGACTGTTTCCAGCCCGTGACCGCGCCGCGCCGGGTGGGCTCGACCACGGCCAGGATCACCTTGTTGGTGGCGGGATTGGCCAGCGCCTGCGGAAGCCCGCCCAGCGCCACCGCCAGCAGGAGCATCCACGACCCGCCGGAGACGGAGATCAGCGCCAGGGCCGCGGCCGCGATCACCAGCAGGGCGACGAGGCACCGGCGGGCACCGAGCCGGTCCACCCATCGGCCCGCCGTGAACGACAGCGCGGCGGCGATGCCGAAGCCTGCCGTGGTCGTCAATCCGAGCACCGCGCGCGGTACGCCCGCCTCCACCAGACGCGGGCCGAGCGCCCCGATGAGGAACAACTGCACCATGGAGACGCCCATCACAGCGGTGAGCAGTGCGGTGACGCTCCTCGTCCCGGCCGCCTCGTTCGGCGGACGCACCGGCGTTCGCATGGCCTTCTCCTCTCGCCCGGGATTCCGCCCGCAGTAGCGCGTGACGATCGCGCACCAGAAGTCGTGGGTGGGCCCCGGTGAGTTCCCGGACGGAGGGATTCCGGTGACGCCGTCCCGCCGGACGCGCGGGCCGCCGCCTCGTCCCGGCGACCTGTCCGCGCACCAGTCACCCGACGCCGCATCCTCCGAGCTGCTCAGCCACCGCCCGGGACGGAAGGAACGCTCACCATGTTCTCTGTCACCAGTGACCATCGATCTGCCGACGACCACCGGCTCACGGCTCGCCCTGGCCGCACGCGAAGGGACCTCCGAGGACGTGGAGGCGTTCGCCCGCGCGTTCTACCCTGACGTGCGCCGCTTCGTCGCCTATCTGTCCGACGTGCAGGCCGCCGACGACCTGACCCAGGAGACCTTCGTGCGGGCGCTCGGCAGTCTGCCGAGGTTCGCCGGCCGGTCGTCGGCACGCACCTGGTTGCTGTCGATCGCCCGGAGGGTCGTCGTCGACATGTTCCGCTCGGCGGCGGTGCGGCCCGCCGTCGCCGACGTCGCCGACTGGCAGAGTGCGGCCGAACGGTGCCTGCCGCGCGGACTGCCCGGTCACGAGGATGGCGTGGCCCTCGACGACCTGCTCTCCCGGGTGCCGCCCCAGCGGCGTGAGGCGTTCGTCCTGACTCAGCTCATGGGACTGTCGTACGCGGAGGCCGCCGTGCTGATCGGATGTCCGGTGGGCACCGTGCGCTCGCGGGTGGCGCGGGCCCGTCGTCAACTCGTCGCATCCCTGCTGCCGCCGAACGAGCGGCCTGATCCGCTCGCGCCGCGGACACTGCTGGGGCCGGAGGCAGCTCCGGCCCCAGCAGTCGCTCAGCCTGATGTCAGCAAGCGATCGCGCAGCGCCCGCCGGTCGGGCTTGCCGGCGGGGTTGAGCGGGATTGACTCCACGACGAGCAGCGACTCGGGGTGCTTGCGCTTGTCGAGGCCATGCGCGGCGAGATGCGCGCACAGGCCGGGGAGGTCGACGGTCATACCGGGCCGCGCGACGAGGCACACGGCGAGCCGCTCACCGAACACCGGGTCGGGCACCCCCAGGCAGACCGCTTCGGCCACACCGGGATGAGTGGCCACGGCTCGCTCGACCTCGGCGGGACTGATGTTGAGTCCTCCTCGGATGACGATCTGCTTCAGCCTGCCCACCAGACGCAGACGCCCGTGCTCGTCGATCAGTCCCAGATCGCCCGTACGCACCCAGCCCTCGGCGGTTCGGTAGCGCTGGTTCAATTCGGGCGCCCCGACGTAGCACATGGGAGTCATCGGGCCACGGGCGATGATCTCTCCCACCGGGTCGTCGTTCTCGAGCGGGTCGATGCGGATGTCGGTGACCCGCGGATCCGGTGAGCCGACGACGGTGCCGGGCCCCGCGGCCGGCGGCTCCGGCCGCAGGCCGCCGTGGCAGTTCACCCCGTCGGCCGAGCCGTACAGGTTGACCACGGGACAGCCGAACCGCTCACGGGCCGCCGCGGCGGTCGGGGCGTCCAGGTCGGCGCCGCCGAGGACCAGCGCGGTCATCGGCGGCATCGGTTCCGGCACCGGTCCGGTGAGCATCTTGCGGACCATGGTCGGTACGGCCAGCACGTGCGTGGGCCGGTGGTCGCGGATCGCGGCAAGGGCGTGCTCGGGGGTGAAGTGGTCGAGCAGCACCAGCGTGCCGCCGTGCCTGGCCAGGGTGACGGCGGTGCCGTTGCTGCCGAAGGCGGAGGCCAGCGGGACCAGGAACAGGCACCGCGGAGGGCAGCCGTCCTCGATCAGGGTGGCGAGGAAGTTGCCGCGCCCGCCGGCCAGCGCGTTGTGCGAATAGGCGATCATCTTGGGATCGGCCTCGGAGCCGGAGGAGACGAGGATGCGGGCGGCCTCGTCGGGATCGGGCCGGGCCGGGACGAACCCCGGGTCGTACCCGGCCGTCAACTCGGCCCACGGCACGCTGCCCGCGGGCGCTTCGCCCGGTCCCACGGCGACGACGAACCGCAACGCGGGCAGCCGCTCCGCCGCCGCCACCAGATCGGCCGCATGGCGGACGCCCCGATGCTCCGAGGCGGCGATGACGGCCCTCGCCCCGGAGCGGCCGAGCAGCGAGACCGCTTCGGAGGCGCCCCTGCCGACGGGGAAGGGGAGCGCCACGGCGCCCAGGGCGGCCAGCGCCAGGTCGGCGATCACGGCGTCCGCGCCGTTGGGCAACTGGACTCCGACGACGTCGCCCTCGCACACGCCGAGCGCCCGCAGGCCCGCCGCCGCGGAGCGAGTGAGGATGTCGAGTTCGGCATAGCTCAGGTGTCCCGCCGCGTCGACGACCGCGATCCGGCCGGGATCGGCGACACGGTGCGCCCGGAACAGCGCGTACAGGTCGAGATCGGGGTAGGTGCCCTCGGCGGCCCACTCCCGGCGCAGCGTGGCCGGGACGAGGTCGATCAGCTGAGCGGTCATGAGAACCTCCAGGGGGTCGGCACGATGAGAGCCCCGTGCGCGTCACGGGTGAGGGCCGCGGCGAAGCGCGGATCGCCGGTCATGGCGTCGAGCGCGGCTGTCACCGCCGTGACGCGAACGCCCTCGGCTCGAAGGAAGCGGACCGCCTCCGCCGTGGTGATCTCGCCCTGGTCGCTCAGCCGGCCGCGGGGACCGGTGAGCTCCTGCGCCCGGGTGACGTCGTCGTCGGCGACGGCGACCCAGCCGTCGGCGGTGCGCAGGGGCCGCCGGAATCTCTCCGGGGCTCGGGGCTGTTCACCTCGGGCGGCCCGGAGTAGCGCGGGCCCGGTGAGCATCTCCGCCGCGCCCAGCAGCGAGGAGTCCACCCGTACGCCCCGCCGCTCCCGTTCGCGCAGCAGGAGCCCGGCCAGCACGGCCTCGGCCCCGATGAGGCCGCCGAAGACGTCGAGCAGCGTCATCAGCGACGGGGCCGGGGCCTCGCCCGACGGCCGCACGGCCTCGGCGAGGCCCGAGCGTGCCTGGACCATGAAATCGGTGCCCAGCGGCGCGTCGGGCAGCCGTCCCGCCCAGCCGCTCGTGTACGCGTACACGAGCCGGGGGTTGACGGCCGACAGATCGCCGTCGTCGAGGCCGAGGCGCTCGGCGGTGCCGGGAGCCCAGTTGTGCAGAAATACGTCGGCGCCCGCGACGAGGTCGAGCAGTTCGGCACGCCCCGCCGCCGACTTGATGTCGATCTCGACGGCCCCCTTGCCCCGGTTGAGCGCCAGCCAGCGCGCCGACAGTCCGCCGCAGGTCGGCGGCATGCCCCTGAGCGGGTCGCCACCGGGCGGCTCGATCCTGATGACATCGGCTCCGAGCATGCGCAGAACGCAGGTCGCCAACGGGGCCTGGATGCGCCGGCCGGCCTCCACGACCGTGAATCCGGCGAGCGGCCGGGCGATGTCGGCGGAGGCCGGCCTGCCGGCCGCACCCGCCGTGGCGCCCGGTCCCAGAAGGGACAGCAGCCAGGGCGCGTCCGCGCGCGAATCGGTCAGGCGGTCGACGAGCCGGGTGAGCACGCACAGCGACACGCCTGACCGATCCGCGGCGGCCCGTACGTTATCCCAGGTGTGCGCCCGCGCCCGCGCGTGCAACTCGGGCGGCAGAGGACAGCACGCGGTGGCGTACCGGAACTGGAAGGACCGCCAGGCAGAGCCCGCGAGGCGCTCGGTCGTCCCGAGGCGCTGCCAGAACGTCACCCACACCCGTGAGTCCAGCGTCTCGACCTCGAAGACGACGCCGTCAGAGGTGGTGAACGGCGGACCGCCCGGGGCGAGCGGCACCGCCTCGTCCTCCTCGGCCGCCGCGCAGGCCAGATACTGGGCCACGGCGAGCAGCCCGGCGAGGTCCACGGCGGTGCGCACGCTCTGGACGGCCAGGCCGCGATACCGGCCGATCAGGCCCGCCAGCAGCCCTTGCGACGCCAGGACTCCGGCGGCCATGGACAAGTAGTCGACCGCGAGCCCGCGGGGTGTGCCGTCCCGGCGGCCGTGCACGTGCGCCACCCCGGTGGCGGCCTGCGCGGTGGCCTCGTCGGTCACCTCCTCCGCCGGCGTGACGCCGGCCCAGGCGATCTCCGCGCTGAGGCTTCCGTCCACGCCGGTGAGCGTCACGACCCCATCGCTCCCGGTCGGTGTTCCTTCGAGGTCATGTGCTCCCAGAAGGCGGAGCTGGCGCGCGATCGTCGAGGTGAGCGAGGGCGGGCCGCCCGTACGCACCACGGCGTCGGTGAGCGGGAGGGCCGATCGAATCGTCTCGGGATGTGCCATGACTCTCCTTCCCCGCGGTGAGGCCCCGCGAGCCGTGCATGCCGCGTGTGGAACTCGTCGGCGTCTTTCGGCGACGTGTCCCGTGGAGGAGTCGTACGGATATTTCGCCGAGTTCCCGGAATGTCTGGAAGGTTGCAATGTCGGACTTTGAATGGGGCGAACCGGCCTGCCCGCCGCATGTCCGCCCACTGCGCGAGCGAGTGAGCGCGTTCGTCCGCGATCGGATCGTCCCGCACGAGGACACGTTCGACGCCGGTGGCAGGCGCGCTCGGGAACTGACCGAGCGGCTCACCCGGCAGGCTCGGACCGAGGGCCTGTGGGGGCTGGCGCTCCCGCGCGACCTGGGCGGGGCAGGACTGTCCCTGCTGGAGTACGCGCACGTCGCCGAGGCGGAGGGCGCCAGCGACCACGGCCCCGCCGTGCTCGGTGGATCGGCGCTGCTCGACCTGGTGACCCTGGCCGGGCACGACGCGTACCGCGAGCAGGTCGCCGATGGGCGGTTGTCGCTGTGCAACGCGATGACCGAGCCGGGCACCCCCGGATCCGACCCGGCCCTCACCACGACACGCGCGACTCGGGAGCCCGACGGCTCCTGGACGTTACGCGGCAGCAAGTGGTTCGTCAGCGGCGTTGCCGCTGCCAGCCTCGCCGCCGTGCTCGCCCGTACGGCCGGCGCGCCGCCCGGCAAGAACGGACTGTCGGTGCTGCTCGTCCCCACGTCCTCGCCGGGATTCCGGGTGGTGCGCGAGTTGCCCGTCCTCGGTGCGGGTGGTCAGTGGGAGATCGCCCTGGACGGCGTGCGCGTGCCGGCCGACCACCTCGTCGGTGAGGAGGGCGAGGGCCTGCGCGTGGTGGCGCGGCGCGTACGGCTCGGCCGTCTGCTTCGGTGCCTACGCTGGCTGGGCCAGGCCGAACGCGCCTTCACCCTCATGTGTGGGCGAGCCTGTGACCGGCGGACCTCCACGGGACGGCTGGCCGATCACCAGCTCGTCCAGAAGCTCGTCTTCGACGCGCTGCTCGCCATCAGGACGACCCGGCCGCTCGTCTTCGAGGCCGTCGCCCGTCTGGATGCGGGGCTGGACGCGAGAACAGAGACGGGCCTGGCGAAGGTCGCGGCCGCCCGCATGTTGCGGCAGGTGACCGACGCGGCCATCCAGGTCCACGGTGCGGAAGGACTGGGTCCCGACACCGCGCTGCCCCGGCTGTTCCGCACCGGCCGGACGGCCGGCATCCTCGACGGGCCCGATGAGCTGCACATCACGGCGACGGCCCGACGGGTGCTCCGCGAAAGCCCCGGAAGGTGCGGCGGGTCAGCGGAAGCGGCGCGGCCGGAGGCTGTCGCCAATGAGCGTCAGGCCGGAGGCGTCGACAACGGCGTCAGTACCGGTGCCCATCGCGAATGCGCGGAACCGCCTGAACCGGCGCGGCGGCGTCGTTGACACCGGCCCCGGCCGTGGCGTCCGTCTTCTCGCTGGGGAACGGCCGGGGTTGGCACGCGTCTCTTACTTGGTCGCGTTCTCCAGCGTGCCGCGCAGGCCGCTGGAGGTGAGGACCTGGTCGTCGGGCAGCTTCCTGCCGTCGAGCAGGACCGTGGGAGTGCCCTGGACACCGGAGGAGAAGGCCGCCTGGGTGTACTGCTGGACTTGGGCGGCATGCCTCTGGGATTCCATGCAGGACAGCACGGCCGAGTCGGTGATTCCGGCGTCGTCGGCGAACTTCTTCAAGTCGTCGACCGTGAGGGCGACCCGCTCGTCCGGCTGTTTGGCGAACAGTTCGTCGTGGAAGGCCGTCCAGGAGTCGCCGGGTACGCACCGCGCGGCGGCGGCGGCCCGCAGGGACCCCTGCGGATTGACGAAGGCGATCGGATGGTAGACGACCTTGATCTTGCCTTCCGCGGCGAACTGCTTGATCTGTGCGCCGTTGATGTGCTCGAACTCCTTACAGATCGGGCACTGGAAGTCCTCGTAGATGTCCAGCACCGGCTTCGTCGTCCCGGATCGGGCCATGACGACCGTCCCGTCCTCCTGAACGCTGACGGGGGCGAGGTCGCCGGCGTACGACGTGGGTTTCGTGCGGTTCATCTGCACGAGGATGGTGGCCACGGCGGCGACGAGCACCACCAGGCAGACGGACACGAGCACCAGTCTCCGGCGTCGCTTCTCCCTCTGCGCCTGCCGGATCCGCTCCTGACGCAGCCGCTCGCGCTTCGATGTGCTCATGCATCTCTCCTGATCTTCGAGATTCGGTCGTGCGGCGCGGTCACAGAGCCTCCAGCAGGCTCTGGCCGAGGTAGCCGTGGGAACTCGTCCCGGGTGGGACGGCGAACAGCGCGCTGGTCTCGTGCACGATGAACCGGCTGAGTTCGTCGGCCAGCGCCAGGCGCTGCTGGATCCGGGTGAATCCGTCCCTGGGGTCGCGCTGGAAGGCGAGGAACAGCAGCCCGGCGTCCGGCGCGCCGTCGGGCCGTAAGCCGTCGAAATAGGAGAACCCCTTCCGGAGGATCGTCGCCCCGCCGTTCGACGCGGGGGCGGCCTGCCGCACGTGGGCGCCGGGGCCGATGGCCAGCCCGCCGCCGGGGATCTGCTTGCCGAGGTCGAACGGGGTGAACTCGGTGCCGCCGGACAGCGGGGCCCCGGTGTCCTTGCGCCGCCCGACGATCTGCTCCTGCCGTTCGCGTGACAGGGTGTCCCACGCGTCGAGCAGCATCCGGATGCGCCGGAACACCAGATAGCTGCCTCCGCGCATCCACCCCGGATCGGTGGCGAAGATGTGCGTGTCGAACCCCGGCTCGCCCACTTTCGGGTTGCCCGTTCCGTCGAGCTGGCCCATGAGGTTGCGGGGGGTGGCTCCCTTGGCCACGGTGACTCCGTCGACCGCGTTGAAACCGCTCATCTGCCATCGCACGGCCGCCGTTCCGCGTGCCGTACGGCTCAGCGCCCGCAGGGCGTGGGCGACGACGACCGCGTCGTCGGCGGTCAGCAGCACGCCGATGTCGCCGTCGCCGCGCCCCGGGTCCAACTGGTCGCGAGGGAAGGGCGGGATCGCGGCGAGTTCGGCGGGAACGGCCATCGTCAACTTGCGCAACAGCGAGGCGCCGAAACCCACGGTGATCGTCAGAGAGGACGGCCCGTGACCCAGCGCCATGGCGTCGTCTCCCGGCACGGGCTCGCCCGCCGTCAGCAGCCGGGCGTCACGTGTCCATGTGCGCAGCAGAGCTTCCAACTGGCGGGCCGTGACGCCGGGGGCCAGGTCGAAGGCGGCGAACCACCCGTGTGCGGCGGCCGGGGCCAGGACGCCGGCCTGGTGGGCGCCGTCGAACGGAATGCGCCGTCCGCCCACCTCCTCGGCACGCTCCCCTCGCAAGACCGAGGCCGCGGCGTCGCCGCCCACCGCTCCCGCGACGGCCGCGACGCCGGCCGCCGAGGTCGCCGCCAGCACGCCGCGCCGGGTGAACCGGCGCGGTGCGCCCGCGGCGCTCATGGATTCGGAGCCGGGGGACGGTAGCCCACCGGCATAACGGGAGCGGTCACCGTGATCTGGCCGAGCTTGGCGAAGCTCAGCATGAGTGTCACGTGGTCGCCCTGCTTCAGAGCCCGCGCCGGCGACTCGATCATGATGTGGTAGCGGCCGGGGCTGAAAGCGACGGTGCCGTGTGCGGGTACGGTCACCGAGTGGAGCATCGTCATGGTGGTGCCGGTGTTCTCGTGCATCATCGACATGTCGGAGACGTCGGTGTGGACGCCGGTGAGCACGGCGGGGACGTTGCCGGAGTTGGTGACGGTGAAGTAGGCGGCGGCCACGTCCGGGGAGGCCGGTTGCGGAACGTACGCCCCTGTCACGCGCAGATCGGAAATCTTCATAGGCCCGGCGTGGCCGGTCGACACCCAGGCGATCGCGGCCACGACGGCGGCCACGACGATACCCGCGACGATCAGAGGCGTGCGGGTTCTCGCGAGAGCGGTCATGACGCCGCTCCTTGGCCGCCGGCACCCGGTGTGGAGCTTCCCAGCGTGACTCGCCCGAGCAGCTTGCGCAGGTCGGCCACGTAATCGGCGGACGATGTGCCCGAGCTGAAGATCAGGCGGCCTCGGTGGGTGCCGTCGAAGGCGATGATCTGGGCGCCGTGCGTCACCTCGTATGTGCCCTTCTTGGTCGCCGGCGGCTCCAGCGCGATCCCCACCGACTTGGCCGCGGACCGGATCGTCGCGTAGTCGCCGGTGAGCCCGACGAAGGAGGAATCGAAGGACGCGAGCCACGACTTGACGACCCCTGGGGTGTCCCGGTCGGGGTCGGTGGTGATGAAGACGACGGAGATCTTGTCGCGCTCGGGTCCGGTCAGATCTCTCAGGGCTGCGGCGAGGTCGGCCAGGGTGGTCGGGCAGATGTCCGGGCAGTGGGTGTAGCCGAAGTACACGAGCGTGAGCCGGCCCGCTGTGTCTCGCCGCAGGTCGAACGGCTTGCCGGAGGTGTCGGTCAGCGTCACGTCGGGCTCGGGAAGCGGCTGCTCCAGCCAGGTTCCGTGGAACTCGCGCGCGGGGCCGAGCAACCGTACGGGCGCTGCGGCGGTGTCCGCCGATCCCGCGCAGCCGGCGAGCACTCCGGTCAGGAGCAGCAGGGCGAGCCCGGCCGCCGATCGTCGCACAGCGGACCTTCGCCGGGGCGCCGCCGAAGTAATTGGTGGATGGGTCAAGGTCGTTCCTCGTTCTCGGGCAGGCTGACGGCACGCCTGACCAGGACGATGCCGAGGACGACCACAGGCGGCCCGGGGCCGTGGACGGCCCGGTGCTTCAGACGACGCGGTGCCTTGCCCGGACGAGATCCGGCGCGGTCAGGCGGGATGAAGGGAGATACGCCGTCGCCTCGGGGGCCCCCGACGGACCACGGTGTGCCGGAGCGCGGTCGTGGCCGAAAGATCGTCTTCGTCGTGCGACACGGGCGCCGCGCCCGGGTGGGTGGGGATCGCCACAGGCCCGATAAGAGCGAGAACGCGGCAGAGGTGGGCTGAGACGGCGAACGCCAGCGAACGCAGGGCCCGCCAGAGCGCGCGTTCACCCACCGACAGCCAGAAGGCGACCAACGCGCCCGCCACCGCGTGCGCGGCGAACATCGCCGGGACAGACATCCCGTGATGTGCGGGGATCGCGCCGTGCGCGAGGGCCACCGAGGCCGTGTGCCCCGGCATCATGGTGTGTGCGCCGACGCTGTAGGTTCCGTCCGCCGGGGTCGTCCAGGTGAACCACGCGTGTAGGTAGAGCTGGACCGCCTCCACCGCCGCCAGAAGCCAGCGGGTCGACCGCTCGTGACCGGCCAGCCGGTAGCCGATCATCGTGACCAGGCCTAATGCCATGCCTACCGACCATGCCGGCACCGGCCGCGGGGCCATCAGATCATGACCTACCTGGGACAGGCCAACGCACACCAGGGCGAAAACCCCGGCACGCATCAGCCGAAACCATCCAGGCGGGCGCCGCACGACCTCCACCTCTGCTCTACGCCGCGTAGAGCAGCAGTCTACAGGCGGACCCGCGCGGCAGCGCTAACGGCAACATATCTACTTCTGTTGTCAGCGATCCAAGTTGTGTTCTTTTGTGGTGAAAGTCGGTAATCTCGTCGCTGTCGGTCTTATCGGTCCGAGCCGAATCTCCCTATTCAGGGGCCGTATTTCGTGGAGAGCAGAAGTGACCATGGCGCGCTGGTTGGGCCGGTTGCTTCTGCTGATCATCGTCGGTGTGCTGGCGATGGCCGCCTTGGCGGCGCCTGCTTCCGCCCACGGCCAGCTCGCGATGTCGACACCGGTCAAGGACAGTACGGTGCGCGAGCCGATGGAGTCCCTCGCGCTCTACTTCACCGAGGCGCCCGCTCCGAACGCGTACTTCGCGGTCACCGCTCCCAGCGGTGCCCGGGTCGACCGGCCCTGGACGCACGGTGGACCCAAGCGCCTCGACAAGCCGGTCCAGGAGTATCACCTGGTGAACGGCTTCTGGGAACCGAGCGTGTACAACACCGGATACCCGGCGCAGATCCCGGTCGCCTACTGGCCGGAGCGGGGCGAGTACGTCGTCCGGTATCTGTCGATCGCCTCGGACGGGGAGCCGGTGCAGGGTGAGCTGCGGTTCACCTACAAGGGCCCGACCTCGGGACCGCCGAAGGGCTGGCAGGCCCCGGACGACGAGCCCGACCCCAGCCTGCTCGCCTCGGCCGAGCCAGGAAGCGGCGCCCAGCCCCCGGCGCCGCAGAGTGGGGGCAGCCCGGCGGCGATGGGCCCCGCGGCGCCACAGGCTGGCGCCGGCGCGGCCGCGGTTCCCGAAACCGGTGGCAGTCAGGGCGCCGTGCCCGAAACCGGCACGGCCGGCACCGCCGCGAGGGCAGCGCAGCCGGGCGACTCCGGCAGCGGGTTGTCGGTATGGCTGGTGCCCGCGGTCCTGGTCGTCGGAGCGGGCGTCCTGGTGGTGCGGGCAGCGCGGAGACCTGCGCCCGTCACCCCGGCGCCCGGGCGGCCTTCCGGCCGCCCACAGGCGAAGAAACCCGCACGCGCGGCGTCGTCGCGCACCCCAGAGCGTTCCAAATCCACCAGGCGACGCTGACGCGCCACCACCCCTTCAGGAGAACCCCCCCATGATGATCGTCCCTGCCCGCCTGCGCCCGCTGCTCGCCGCGCTCCCGCTCGGCGTGGTCCTGCTGATGGCCACGTCTGCCTGCGGCGGGTCGGATGCCGCCGCCCCCGCCCAGTCGGCCGCCCCGGCATCCGCCGAATCGGCTCCCGCGGCCCCTGCGGAGTCAGCAGCCGCCGCCCCCGCCGATTCGGCCGTGAAGGAGATCACGGTCACCATCGCCGGTCGGAAGGTCACCCCGCCGCCGGGACGGATCGAGGTGACCAAGGGCCAGACGGTGCGGATCACGGTCACCGGCGACGCCGCCGACGAGGCGCATCTGCACGGGTACGACAAGGAGGCCGAGCTTCAGCCCGGCACCCCGGCGAGCATCGAGTTCGTCGCCGATCAGACCGGTCTGTTCGAGATGGAAACCCACGGCTCGGGACTGCAGCTGTTCCAGCTCGTCGTGCGTTAGGCCGCCGGGATGCTGCTGGCTCACGGCGTCGGGGGCCGTCAGGACCTGCCGATCCCGTTCTCGGCCGCGCTGACCGGCGCGGCCCTCGCGTTGCTGGTGTCGTTCGTAGCGCTCGGCGCGCTGTGGAAACAACCGCGCCTGGACGCCGCCCTCACCGCTGCCCGCTCGGTGCCCGCCGCCATCCAGACGGCGGTGACCTCGCCGGCCTGGCGGTGGGGCTGGCGGATCGCCGGGCTCGTCGTCGCGGCGTACTTCTGCATCGGGCTGATCTTCGGGCCCGATCGGGCCGACAACCCCACGGCGGGGGCGTTCTACGTCCTGTTCTGGGTCGGCCTGGTGCCGCTGTCGGTGCTGTTCGGCCCGGTGTGGCGCGGCCTGAGCCCGCTGCGGACGCTGCACCTGCTGGCCTGCAGGGGACTCGGACGCGACCCCGAACTCGGCCTGCGGCCACTGCCCGTTCGCGTCGGATACTGGCCCGCCTGCGCCGGTCTGTTCGCCTTCGTCTGGCTGGAACTCGTCGCCCCCGAACGGGCCACCCTGCCGGTCATCGGCGCCTGGCTCGCGGCCTACGCCGTGCTCATGCTCGCCGGAGCCGTCGTCTTCGGCTCCCGGTGGTTCGACCACGCCGATCCGTTCGAGGTCTACAGCGACCTCGTGGGCAGGCTCGCCCCGTCGGCGAGACGCGGCGACGGCGCCGTGGTCTGGCGTAACTCCCTCGACGGCATGGCCGGGCTGCGACCGGCGCCGGGGCTGACGACGCTGGTGGTCGTGCTCCTGGGCTCCACCATGTACGACAGCCTGTCCAACGCCCCGGTGTGGGTGCGCTTCGTTCAGGAGAGCGCGGTGCCGGCCCCGGTCACGGGCACCGCGGGCCTGGTGGCCGTCATCGCTGTGGTGCTCGCGGCGTACCGGGCCGCGACCGCGCTCGCCGGCCGATGGGGCGCGGCCGATCCCGGCATGACGGCGGGCGAGATCGCTCATTCGATCGTGCCGATAGCCGTCGGATACGTCGTCGCCCACTACTACACCCTGTTCCTGCTGGAGGGGCAGCGGACCATCGCCCTGCTGTCCGATCCGCTGGACACCGGCGCGGACTGGCTCGGCACCGCCGGGTGGACCATCCAGGCGTTCGGCACCACTCCGGCCGGGGTCGCCACCCTCCAGGTCACGGTCATCGTCATCGGCCACGTGCTGGGCACCGTCCTGGCGCACGACCGCGCGCTGGCCCTGTTTCCCCGCCGGACCGCCGTGCTCGGGCAGATTCCCCTGCTCGTGCTGATGGTGGTCTACACCGTCGTGGGGCTGCTTCTCCTGTTCGCCGCCTGAGGCGCGAAGGGAGCCCGTGACGAACCGCGAGAGCCGGGCCCGCTACTACAGGCCCCAGGCTCCGTAGTCACACCCTGTCCGCACCTCAGGTCGTGCATGAGGGAGACGGCACCGCTCACCAGGCGATTCGCTCGGGGAGCGGGACGATGAGCAGGCCGCTGGGAGCCGACCTGCCCGCCTTACCGGGCGTGTGAGCGATGCCCGGCCTCCCCCTGATGCCCGGGTATCGGGGGGCTATCACCGCAACTTGCGAGTGCGCGGCTTTCGGCTGCTGTCCCCGTCATGCCGGTGGTTGTGGTGGGCGGCGTTGCAGGGTGAACCGGGAGGCCATGAAGCGCCACATGAGGTACAGCGTGGCGAGCACCGCGATGAGCCCGCCGACCGGGTAGACGGGGAAGCGGACCACGGTGGCCTGCAGGGCGTGTGGCGAAAGGCCTTCGCGTGTGACGGCCACCGTGATGTGGAGAGCGGGGCAGTGAAACCGCTTCAGCTGGATGAAGAATCGAAGCCTTCGCGTATGGCGTGCAGTGCTTCGTAAAGATCGTCCCAGGGAAAGAAGACCGCTCCTGGGGCGCCTGAGTTGGGGGCGGGGAGACGGTCCCAATCGAGGATTATCCGTACGCCCCATTCCTCGAGCCGGGCCACGCTGCTGGGGAAGGCGGGATGCCTCGCGAGCGCATGGTTGGGCCAGGGGACGGCGACGATCGGCAGGCCGAGCCCGAGGGCTTCGTTCAGCAGGCCCAGTGCCAAGGTGTCGCTGATGCCCTGGGCCCACTTGTTGGTGGTGTTGAAGGTCGCCGGGACGACCGCCATGGCGTCCGCCGGGGGCAGCACGTCCGGCTCCTCGGGCCGCTTGTAGTCGTGCCGTACGGGATAGCCGGTGAGCTTGCTGAGCCGCTCGGCGTCGGTGAACTTCGTGGCTGACGGCGTCGCGATGATGCAGACCGTCCAGCCGTCCGCCGCAAGGCGCTCGACGAAGGCGGGAAGCTCACCCGCCGGCCGGCCTCCGCACGCGATCACATACAGAACCGGCTTGCTTTCTGCCATATCCCGCCGTTCCCCATTCCTCTGCGATCACCATCGGTTACTATCCGCTGACCCACGGACACGGTTACCGTGGTCGAGGCGAACACTACGTCCCCAACGTGAGGTCGTGCCATGGCGACTGAGCACGTGGAAAGTGGAGAGCTGGACCGGCGCATCGGCAGGCGCGTCCGAGTGCTTCGGTTGCGCCGAGGCCTTGGATTGCGCGCGTGTGCGGAGTTGTGCGGACGGACGGAGGAGTGGCTGCGTCAGGTCGAGCGCGGCGAGCAGCGCCTGGACAAGCTCTCCACCCTCGTCGCCCTGGCGAACGTGCTCGGCGTACGAGATCTGAGCCTCATCGTCGAAGACCGGCTTCAGGGCATGACGTGCACCGTCACCGAGGGCGGCAGGATCCGGCACGAGGCCGTCCCAGCCATTCGGCAGGTGCTGTCCACGCCGCTCTATCCGTCGCAACCCGTGAAAGACCTGCCCGCCGAGAGCGAGAAGCTGCGGCGTCGGCTGGCCGTCGCTTGGTCGGCCTGGCACGGGTCGGCTCGGCCCTACACCGCTTTGGGCGCGGTGGCACCCGGCCTGCTACAAGACGCGCTGAACCTGCACCGAGCGGCCGCGCCCAGCATGCGGCGCAGCACCTGGGCGCTTCTCGCCGAGACCTTCCAGCTCGCGCAGCGTTTCCTCTACTGCGTCGGGGAGGCCGAGCTGGCGGCCCGCGCCGCCGACCGCGCGATGGTCGCCGCTGAGGAGACCGATGATCCGCAACTGATCGCGATCTCCGCCTGGACCTCCACGATGGCCGCACTCGGGCGCGGTCAGACTGACGAGGCCTTCGAGGTGGCGTCGACCGCGGCGACCTACTTGGAGCCGAGGTCGAGCTCCTCACAGGCCGTGCTGTCGGCGTGGGGTTCCTTGCACCTGTTCGCCGCCATCGCCTGCGCGAAGAACCACCGCGGCGCCGACGCCTGGCGGCACTGGGACCGCGCTCACAGGGCCGCCTCCGCTCTCGGTCCTGCTCACCACAACCCTCTGACGATGTTCGGCCAGGCCAACGTCGCCATTTATGGCGTCGCGATCGAGGTGGAGACAGGGCGTTCCAGCGCGGCGATCGACCGGGCCAAGGCCATCACCGTATCCGCCATCCCTTCGACGAATCGGCGGGCGCAGCACCTCCTCGACCTGGCGCGAGGGCACATGCGGCAGCGGGATTTCGACGCAGCCCTCACCTGCCTTCGGATGTCGGAGACACAGTCGACGGAGACCGTCGTCTTCAACCCGCTCGCACGTCAGACCATCGGCGAGATGATCGAGGCGAGGCGCCGTCCTCCGGCTCTGTTGCTGGACCTCGCGACAAGAGCCCGCGTCATCGCCTGAATGCCACCCCCAACCGCTGGTTGGGTTTGCCCACGTGAGCCGGCCGTACGGTCGCGCCATGAGTACGCAGCTTGCCGATCCGGCGGTGGTCCGCGACGCGCTCCAGTCGCTCGCCGCCGCACTCGAAGGCCGGGGCTTCGCCGCGCGGCTCCGCAGCGGTGAGGGGTCTTCGCTCCACCTGTTCGTGATGAACCCTGAGGCTCCCGTCCTCACGGAACACATCATGATCGTGCCGGATGCGGAGGGGGAGTGGAGCTTCTGGTTCCCCTGGCCCGAACGGATCGCTCTCGTCACGAACGTCACCGAGGCCGCAGACCGCATCGAGCGTGTGCTGGCCGAGGTAGACCGTTAGCCGGAGTGCGCCCGTATGGTCTCGCACGGTGCACCTCGCGGCGTTCCCAAGGACGCGCAGCTTCCCGCGCCGTTCCACGGTGTCCACGTCGCGCCACCGCAGACAGGCTGCGAAAGGCTCGTGTGGAGGAAACCGACGGCGCGGTGCACACACCTGCGGGTACGACGGCACACCTGTGAGTGCCAGCCGGTGGTCTACGAGCTGTGCGTTTCCGGCGGCCTGGTGTTCATCCGCCGCACCGTCCGCAAGCCGGCCGGTCTGTCCGTACGCGAGACGGAGTGGCTCCTGACGGCCAGAGCCATGGAGCTCTGGCGACGCCTGCTCGCCGGGCAGGCCCGATAGCTCCCCCTTCGCCAGTAATCCCACGTCAGAAGGAGAGTGCCTCAATGACCCTGAGCGCCCAGCTCGACGCGTTCGCCGTCGAATTGCCGGTCGTCTTCGACCCACGCTGGAACCGCATCCCCGGGATCACCGTGGACGGAGCCACCATCACGGTCGACCCCGAGAAGTACTTCTTCCGGTTCGAGAACTCCACCTGGCTCCTGTGTGACTGGAACCTCGTCGCCGGCCAGCTTCTCGGCATCGAGGAGTCCGCGGAGACCGCTGTCGAACAGCTTGCCTTGGAGTTCGTGCAGGAGCACGGCTACTCCACCTCCGACGCGGGCCGGGTGCTGGCCACGGCCTGGGAGGTCTACAGCTACCTGTTCCGTGAGGAGCACCTGCCCACCCTCGGCCTGCCCCAGATCACCGCCGACCACCTGCGGATGCTCCGCGAGGCCGCCACCTTCATGGCGCTCAACAAGGTCGAGCTGGACGGCCACATCTCCAACGTCGGCCCATGCTGGTTCTTCCCCGCCGCGACCTCCGTCGTCTACGAGCTGGACGAGGAGGAGGGCGGCATGCTCGACGAGGTCTACCACGGCACATGGTTCAACGAGTACCGCCGCATCGAGTCGATCAAGGCGCACGCCGCGCTCGGCGGCCGGCTGGTCCATGGCTGCCAGTCGGTGCCCAACCAGTCGGGCGGTGCCTGCGTGCCGTACGGCGCCTCGATGCAGACCTTCCGCACCGAGCTGACGAGCTTCCGCGAGGAGTGGCTCGCCA
Organism: Microbispora sp. CL1-1; assembly: GCF_012034195.1. Taxonomy (NCBI): domain Bacteria; kingdom Bacillati; phylum Actinomycetota; class Actinomycetes; order Streptosporangiales; family Streptosporangiaceae; genus Microbispora; species Microbispora sp. CL1-1. Next base: position 14,606 of record NZ_JAATEK010000053.1, on the reverse strand, counting down.
AGGTCTACGCCTGCCGCACCGCCAGCTGACCCTTCCCGTACGGCCCGCGCTTCGGTGAGCGCGGGCCGTACGCCTCAGATGCCAAAGGAGTAACCGTGGTGGATGAGCTGACCGTCACCCGGCTGTGCGCCGAGTTGTGCGCCAAGGCGAGGTTTCCGGGTGAGCCGAAACGTGAGCCGATGCGTGCCTGGTCGCTGTCGGCGGTGGAACGCCTGCACTTTCCCGGCGGCTCCACGGCCATCTTCAAATTCGCCGCCGAGCCGTTCACCGGCGAGGACCGGGCGCTCAAGCTGGCCGCTGTCCATGGCGTGCCCGTCCCCGACCTGTACGCCTCCGCCGTCAGCGACGGCATCCTCGGCATGTTGATGCAGGACCTTGGCGAACCGGCCCGGGAGGCATCGGATGATGACGGGGTGAAGGCGGCGGTCGTACTCCACCGGGTCCGCCCCTCGGAGATTCTGCCGACGACCCTCGACGCCGACGAACTGCGGGCCCTGCCCTTGCGCGCGCTTGCCCACCTGGACTACCTGCGGCAGGTCCGTCGCTGGAAATCCACTCTCGACATTGCCGAGATGCTCTCCGCGCTGGACAAGGTGGCTCCCGTACGTGCTCAGGGGGCGGAGCTGGCGCCGTTCGGGCTGTGCCACTCGGAGTTCCACCCCAGCTCGCTGCACGTCGGGCGGACAGGATGGCGGCTGCTCGATTTCGCCCGCGCCTTCAACGGCTCCGGCCTGCTCGACTTGGCCTCCTGGCCTGGAACTCAACAGCCCGCCAACGTGCAACGGGTCCGTCGGCTGATCGAAGCCTACGTCGCCGCCGGCGGATCGCAGGAGGCCTTGGCGCCACGGGGTGGCCTGTCCGCCGAGGCGTGGGCCCTCGGCTGGCACCGGGTCTGGATCGTGGAGTGGTTCATGGACCAGACCGTGCACTGGATCAACGACCCGAGCAGCGATCCGGTCTACATCAAGGCCGTTCGGCGTCACCTCCGTGAAGCCGTACGGCTGCTCGCGCCATGAACCGCCAGGCATGGCAGGAGCACGCCCGGCAACGTCAGGCTGTCGAGTCGGCAGCGCCGGCGGCGGCTCCGCCTCGCATGTATTGGACGCCGGAGCCTGACGGCGGGCCAGGAGCCGAGATCCTGGGACACCTCGCGTGTGCGCGCGTTCTCGAGTTGGGGTGTGGCCCGGGCCATCACCTCGCGCACCTTGTAGGAGTCCATGGCGCCACTGGGGTCGGCGTCGACATCTCGGAGAGGCAGATCGAACGGGCGCGCACGCGCTATGGGCACCTGCCGGGGATCTCCTTCGTCGCTGCCGACGCGGTTGAGTTCCTGGAGGCGTCGTGCCATTCGCACGACATCTGCTACTCCGTCTTCGGCGCCGTGGGACTCACCTCGCCGAATGTGCTCGTGCCGTTGATCGCGCGGGTGCTGCGGCCCGGCGGAGTGTTGGCCTTCGCCGTTCCGCATCCCAGACGCAGTGACCGGGACAGCACGTTGTTGTTGCCGTCCGGCGGCAGAATGCCGATCCGCCGCTGGGAGCCGAGCGTGCTCGCCTGGGTCGCGCTGCTGTTGGCAGCCGGTTTCCGGGTCAAGGACCTCCAGCACCTGGGTGAGTCGCCGGCAGGCCCGAACACCTTGCTCGTTGTCGCCCGTAAATCATGACGGTTCGAGGAGGCTGTCGTGCCCGAGGTTTATCTGCTCATCGACGTCGACGGCGTGCTGATCCCGTTCCCCGACAGCGAGGGGAACGGACCGGCTACTCACGTGAGGCACAGCGTCGTACCCACCGGCTATGACGCGGGCTCACCGGTTCCCATATGGCTGGATCCCACGCACGGGCCCATGCTGGCTGAGCTGATCAGCGAGCTGCCTCTGACACCGGTCTGGTGCACCAGTTGGCGTGGCGACGCCAGCCCCTTGATCGGCGCCAAGCTGGGCCTGGAGCCGTTCGCGCATGTCGAACTGGCGCGTCAGGACATCACGACGAGCCACCCCAACGGCTACCTCTGGAAACGGGACGACGTCTCGGCCTGGCTCGGCACAGCTCAGGCCGTCTGGATCGACGACGACTTCACCCCCGCCGACCACGCCTGGGCCGCAGGCCGGACGGCAGCAGGAATTCCCACCTTGCTCGTCCAGCCGGATCCCAGAGTCGGGCTGCTGCCGACGCATCTGGAGACGATCCGTTCGTGGATGGCCGAACTCGTCAGCATGCCCTCCCGGCCCTTCACGTCCCTGCGCGATTGATACGAGCGTCGCCCGAGCAGCCCGTCAGCAGATGGGCTTGCGATACCGGGATAGGCGCAGTTCGTATCCCGTCTCCGCGCCAGCGGCGGTGAGTGCCGTGCCGCCGCTGGTCGTGGCGTTCCAGATCCAGGGCAGTACGTGGTGAATGGGGGAGGGGCCGGGTGAGGCGCAGATGGCCTGCCGTAGGGATAGGCGCAGCTCCTGCAGATCCTGCAGGTCCGTCACCGCGTGACTGAGGGCCCGTTGCCGTCCGTCCCTGGCGGTGGCATCGACCAGCGCCATCGCCTCCTTGAAGGGGTCGGCCGTCGGCTGCGTGTCAGCGACGGGAGCCTCGAGCTCGGTGCCTGGCACTACCTGGAGCCGGGCTGTGCGCCAGGTGCTCCAGTCGGTTCCGATGCTGTCCAAGGCGGCCAGCAGTAGTTCGACGACGCGCCGCTCTGCGTCGTCGCCGTTTCCCCACACAGCGGTGATCAGCGGAGTGACCTGAGCCCAGGTGAGGTGGTTGAAGCGCGTCCGCGCCTGGGCGGCCGGCGGTGTGTGAGGCATCGGCGGAGTCAGGTAGCTGAGGTCGATGCGGCGAGCCGGATGATGATGTTCGGCGAGGTCGAGGTACCCCGAGAGCTGTCCTCGACGGTGACTTGCGGTCTCGGTCTTCAGCTCGATCATCCACAGGCGCTCGGGCCAGAGCATCGCGTAGTCGGGTGCTCCGCCCTGTTCGTCGTCATGTCGGCGTGGAAGGTCGAACTCGTCGACGAACTGCGGCCGAACATCCCAGGCGCCGGTGCCGAACGAGAGCGCGTCCAGCTCAAGCAGGAAACGGGCTCCGCGGTCCGAGGGAGCGTTGGGCGTATTCCACCGTGGATAGGGCCCGCCGAGGATCAGCATGGTCAGCAGCCGCTGGCAATATTCTTCCCGGCCGAGCCGGAGCCGTCCTAAAAGGCGCAGAGGATCTTCGGTCGCCATGACCGTCACGATCTCACGGCTCGGCTCGGGCCGCCCAGGGCCAGGATGGCGGAGCGCACGAGAGCCGGGGAGACAACCAAAGTCTTCCCGCTCCCCGCCACTACCTCGTCGGCTTGCTTGCCTGCCGTCCGCCGTCGGAGTTGGACCTTGAGGCTGCCGTGACCGCGCCGATGGGAGCCACCCGGATGTTCGAGGTGTACTGCGATGCCGTCGCGCTGTTGGCCACGGTGGTGTCGTCGAAGAGTGCCGAGACCAGGGCGGGATCTCGGCGGCGGTCGAGGATGGACAGCGCGACCATGACGCTCGGACGCTCCCCAGGAGTGGCCGTATCGAGAGCAGCTCGATTGAGATCCGCAAGCACCGAGTTCGTGTAGCCGACGACGTCTCGGTACGCCCCCACGAGGGCTCGTACCCCGGATGCTCCCACCTGGCCGTTCACGGCAGCGGTGGTTCTCGACATCGCGTGGATCGCTTCGATCTGGCCAGGGGCGGTGACCTGCGCCAGATCACGATGGCCGAGTACGGCGAGGGCTTCTACGGCGTGCCGGACGGAAAGCAGGATCTGCGACATGTCCGCGGTCGTCGGCGCCAGCTCGGCTGGGGACTTCAGCGTCGGCAGGTTCCGCAGCTCGAAGGTCCACTCCGGGTTGGTCGAGATGAGACGGCCCAGGCGAATGGTCATCTGGTCAAGGTGATCCGCGGGGCTCGGGCGTCGCTGGTCGAACAGGAGCCGCTGCCAGCGGTGCCGTACGGCCTGCCAGCGGTCGAGCACACGGTGAAGGCCTTCTGCGGACAGGCGTAGCGTGCGGCGGACGAGCAGTTCGCGGGCGGGATGCAGTTCGGTGTGCCGCCGGGTCAGCATTGTGACGGCCTGGTAGGCGCAGTGAAGGGCCACGACAGCGGCGGTGGCGTTACGTCGGCAGTCCGCGGACGACAGCTGTCCTCCCGCCTCGGGCTGGGCCGTGCGTATGCCCTCGGCGTTCGTGATGATCCCGGCGCAGAGCTGCTCGACCGAAGCGGTCGCAGGTAGCGCCGAGGGCGGCCGGGTCGCCCTGAGGGGTACGGCGGCCAGCGTCTCGGTGGCTCCCGGCGCCGTCACTCGGAAGGCGATGTCACCCGCGGTCTGCAGGGCGGTGACCAACCGGTCGAGCCGTACGCTGTCCAGACCCGCCCTGCGCACTTCGGCTCGGGCCGCCTTCACGACTCGGCCGAGGAGCTGTGCCTGGCGTGCCACGACGTCCAGCACCGCGTGCCGGACGCCCATGTCCTCAATCGCGTTCGCCCAGTCCGATCGCGGGTTGTAGTGCGTCTTCAGCAGGTCATGGCCGGTGCCGAGGGCGAGCGCGGCGCCTGCGACATGGACCGGGACGGGATGCGCAGTGTTGCGATTCCGGCCGGCGAGTTGCCGGTCGAGGTCGCGCAGGATCACGTCGGCTTCCTGCAGCAGGACGCGTGGATGGTTCACTCGGTCCCACAGATGGGACAGCCGCTCGTGCGCGGGGGCGCGCTCAGGCGCGAGATCGTCCAAGTATCGGAGTAGGACCGTCGTCATCCGGCGCGCCGGCTCGATCGTCGCGATGGCGGCGACACCGGAAACGGAGCGTTCGGCGCAATAGACGGCGGTGTTCATCTGCTCGGACGCCTCACGCAAGAAGTCGCCGAAGACGGTTGCCATGGTCGCTCACCCGCCCAGGAAAAGCTGGATGCGGGTGCCGCAACGTGAGGCGGTCAGCGCGGCGAGCCGGGCGTCCGGGGTCTTCAGATCGAGAGCCCTTTCGGCCATCACCTCTCGGAGGAGCCCGCCCAGGGCCGCCATCGCCTCCGTGACAGCCGACCGGTCGTCGGCGTCCTTGAAGACCAGCGGCATCTCGTACGCCGTAGCGGGAACCGCTCTGAGCGCGGACGCACCCTCGAACGCGGCGCTTCCGGCCGAGACCCATGCCGGAAACTCCTCTGGATCACTCGCGCCTTCCATGGCCCTGGCCGCCTCCGATGCGACCAGGAACGCGTGTAGAGCGGTGTCGACGTCGCGCCATGCCTCCAGCTCGGCGTGCGCCTTGGACAGCTCATCGATCAGGGACACGAGACCTCCTAGTGATTCAGACATGACTGTCGAGCTCGGGCTCATCCGCCGGACCATCCGAAGCGGATTCTGTGGAAGAGGGCCACCAGCCAGGCGGGGCGGGGTCGACGTTGGCCAGATGGGGTTCGAGGTGTTCGTCCTCACTGCACTGATAGAAGGGGCCGCGGGCACCGAGCAGGATGGGCAGTTGGTGGTCGAGGTGGTCGCGGTACCAGACGCCCATGCCGGTGCCCGCTTCCAGGCGCAACACCTCCCAGGCGTGCCAGAGTGCCGTGAGCCGCGAGATGGCCTCGGCGTGCCTCCACCACTGGGCGCACCAGCGGAACTCCCCACCGAGCGTCCGCCGGTACATGGGGACAAATCGCTCGGTCACCCATTCCTCGACCGTCTCGTAGACCGGTTCGGTCATCGTGCCGCTCCTTCCGCGATGAGCCGTTCGAGCCGGTCACGGCAGGCTTGGATCCGGTCGGCGTCGCGGCTCTCGTACCAGGGGAGCAGTGAGATCAGGGCGGGACGTCCGCCGGTGGCCAGCAGCAGCGCGGTCCCCGGCGGGAGCGCGCGGATGGCGGCGGGTTCGAGAATGTCCTGCCGGCGCAGCGAGATCTGCTCCGAGGCCCGGCCGTCGGCGTACGAGACGGAACGGACGGGCACGTCGTGCTGGCCGACGAGCGTGGCCAGGTCACGAGCCAGGCGCGGGGAGTCGACGCCGGCACCGATGACCTTGCGGGTGGCCGCACCCCACATGGCGGCCATGCCCGCCTCGCCCCACACCGTGACGCCTTGCTCGTACGACTGGAGGATCGTCACGGGGACGATGCCGCGCGAGCCGAGGTGGCTGTACAGCTCGGGCAGGTCGGCGATCCGGCAGATGTTGGCCGCCTCGTCGAGGGAGACGACCATCGGCGGGTCGAGCCTGCCGCCCATGCGCTCAGCCCGGCGTTCGGCGGCCCGCATCGCGGTGTCGGTGAGCGCGGCGATCAGCGGCGCGGCAGCCGAGCGCGACTTCGACAACAGATAGAGGGTGTCGGTTCCAGCGGCGAAAGCCTGCGGGTCGAAGACCGGCAGGGCCGACGGCGTGACCCAGGAGATTATCGCCTCGTCGCGCAGTGCTTTGGCGGCTGTGCGGGCTGTCTGGTAGATGCCGTCGCGTGTCTCGACCGCGCCGTTCTGCGCGCCGCGCAGCGACGAGGCGAGCAGGGAGAAGCCTGCGGCCTCCAGCAGCTCAACCGGCGTTGGTACGGCAGGCGTGTCGAGCCATTTGGCGACATCGCGCATCGTGCGGCCGGAGGACGCGGCGGCGAGGAACAACGCGCAGAGCAGGTCCTGCGCGGCGGGTCCCCACAGGTCACGCTTGGTGCCGTCGTCGACGGTGAGGACGAAGTGCCCAGCGAGGCGGTGAGCGTCCTCCACCGTCGCGAGACCGCGTAGCGGGTCCCACCACCATGTTTGCGGCTGATAGGTGATGTGCTGTGGGTCGAACAGCCACACAGTGCCCTCGGCAGCACGAAGTGAGGCTGTCGCCGCCCACAGGTCGGACTTGTTCGACGTCGCGATGACCGGCCCAGGAGCCGAGAGCACGTACGGAATGCTCAGGCAGGTCGTCTTGCCCGACCTGGGGGCCATGAAGGCCACGATGGTGTCCTCCCAGGAGGCGTACAGCGTGGGCCCGCTTCGCATCAGGTCGCCGAGCGCCAGCCCGATGTCGCAGGGCATCACCGCCCCGGACAGGGACGGCCGCAGCTCGCGCGCCTTCTTCTCTGCCGCCTCCGGCTTCAGCGCAGCGAGCCCGGGATTGTCCGCGAGGGCGGCCACCGGATCCACCGGATCGGGCAGCCGTCCGATGACGAACCACCAGGCGGCCACGACGATGCCGAGCGCGGTAGTCAGGAGGACGGCGGCAACGACGACAACGGCGAGCGTCGGGGTGCTGGGCCAGGCGGATGCCGTACGGCCTTCGAGCACACGCCATGCGAAGTCGGTGCCGAACTCGCGGACCCGCCCGCCGAACAGGGCGGCCGCGACGCGGGCGGCGACCCAAATGAGGCCGAAGAACGCAACGACGCCCCACCCCGCGAAGAGCGCTATCCACGCTCCGGTCGCGCCGTGCGGGGTGAATCCGGTGCGCGGTCCCACCGCTCTCGTCATCGGATCGCCTGGTCGGTGTCGTAGAGCTCGTGCTCGACGCCGACGAGCGCGAGCTCGACCGGGATGCCGAGCCGGTCGCCGGTCTTGATGAGGTACTTGCCGCGACCCGGATGCCGGGCGCCCGGTTGCCAGGTGTCCGGCGCGGACCAGGAGGCGACCAGCTCCTGCTCCGGCCCGGTCAGGCGGGTGATCTCGCTGACGCGGGCCAGCTCGCGCGGGGGCAGCCCGGCCAGCACGGTGATGGCGCTGCGGTCGATGAAGCCGCGAGCCTTTGCCCGGTCCTCCTCGGTGGGCAGTGCCTCCAGATCGGCAAGCGAGTGAGTGATCATGATGGAGGCCATGCCCTTGGCGCGGTTGAGCCGAGTCAGGCTGTCGGCGTACTCGACCAAACCCGGCGCCCCGCGCAGCGCCCGCCACAGCTCGTCCATGACCGCCATATAGGAGTGGCCGGTCGTGCCGTCGACCATGGCGAAGCCGTATGCCCAAGTGCACAGCATCGCTGCGGTCAGGAGCTTGTCGCCGGCCGCGCCGACGCGGGAGATGTCCACGGAGACCGCGGGCGCGGTCAGGTCGATGGGGCGGGTGGTCGGCCCGTCGAAGACGCCGGCAAGCGAACCGGTGCAGAGCAGTTCGAGAGTGAAGACGAGGTCGCTGACCCGCTCGCGGTATCGCTCCGGGTCGTCAGTCCGCGCGGCCGATCGCAGCGCTTCGGGGCCTTCTTCGAGTACGGCGAGCACGTCGGGCACGGTCGGGGCGGTGAGGCGTTCGTCGAGCAGGTCGATGGCCCGGCCGAGGATGACCTCTTCGGCGTTGCTGACCGGTGCCTCGCGGATGAGCGTGCAGAGCGCCATCAGCAGCGAGAGCCGCCGTCCGCGCAGCTCCCAGCGGGTGCGTTCGGCTTCGGCCCCGCGCTGGGTCCGTACGGCGGCGCCGAGCGGCCCGGCGTCGAGGGGGTTGATGCGGTCGAGGCCGCGACCGACGCGGATGACCTGTCCGCCGACGTGCTCGACGAGCATGGTGTAGTCGGGTTTGGTGTCGCCGAGGATCAGCGCGGTCGAGCCGGACGCGATGGCCCCGACGATGAGCCGCTTGACCAGGGTCGACTTGCCGGTCCCCGGCTGGCCGAGGACGAACACGCCCGGGTTGGTGACCAGCCCGGCGCGCAGCCAGGCCAGTGGGTCGAGGCAGACGACCTCCCCGAACAGCTGGTGGCGGCCGATCGGTGTGCCGATGGCGGGGGAGCCCGAGCCGGCCACGAACGGGAAGAGGCCGCACACTTGTGCCGTGGTCGCCTGGAACTCCGCGCCGGCCTCCACGTGCACGGCGCATCCGCCGTACGGCTCTCGCCAGCCGCGTGCGGGAGTCTTCACCATGACCTCCTGGTCAGCTCGGCCGGGCAGACGCCGCAGGGCAAGGTGGTGGCGAACCCGGCGGACTGGCTGCCCCACAGGCGGCGCAGCCGGATTCGGGAGGCTTCCGCGGCGGCCTCGGTGACCGCGACGGCCTGGGCCAGGTCCTCTTCGTGAGTGACCGTGGTGGTGACGTACAGCGTCACGAGCGTGACCCCGGCCCCGGTGGCTTCCTCGGCGGCGGCCTGCCGGGCGCGGGCCTGGTCGTAGGCGTCACGGGCGGTCTCGTCCCGCCCGGTCCGGCGGCGGTACTGCTCGCGGAACGCGGCGGCGTTGACCTCGTCTTCGAGCACCCGTGTGGCCTCGGCGGCGGGCAACGGACGGTATTGGAGACTGACCCGCTTCGGGTATGGACCCGGAGCGACCAGGCGGCTGAGTACGTCGGCGGGGACGTTCTGGCGTGGCGCCTCGTGCCAGGCCCAGCTCACGCTGATCCCGCTGTCGTGCCGGTAGTGATCTGGGTGCTCTTCGGCGCCGATCGGACCGGCGTCCGCCCATGTCAGGTCATCGGCGCGGGCGGTGTCGGCTCTGGCGGCGGGATCGTATGCGGCACGGACGATTCCAGCCAGCTCGGCGGCGGTCGCCCGGCCGGTGACGGTGACGCCGCACGATCCGAGCGCGGAGGCCAGCGCGTCGGTGGTGCGGCCGAGCTCGCCGATTGCCGTGCTCATGTCGCCCTGTCCGGCGGGGGAGCGGGCCGGGTCGAACGTCACGCTCACGTAGGTGTTCACGCGGGCCGCCGTACGCGGTGCCGTACTGACCAGTTGCCGCATGAGCAGGGCCGCCGCCTCGGGAGCCGTGGAGGACAGCGCGCGGCCGACGGTGTCGGCGAGCGCGGAGCCGGGCTCGGGCGCGGTGTCGACGGTGACCGTGGCCCAGCGGACGGCCGGCATGTGTCCGAGCGAGGCCAGCCAGGCACCCCAATTGGACACCCAGGCGTCGGCGTCCGACCGCTCCGCCAGCCAGGTCGACGCGGGCGACACCTTCAGCGTCGCGGTGAACAGCCCGGTGCGGCGATCCCACGCGATGCCGTACGGCCGGCCGAAGGCGTCCTCGGCTGACATCAGCCGAGTCGCGGCCAGAACCCCAGGGAGCTGAAAGGCGCGGGGGTGAGCGACGACGACTCCGGCGCGGTAGCGGGTGTGACCGCGGGCTTTGCCGTACGACCAGCGGATCCGGCGCGTGACGAGGTGGGCGACGGGAACGCCGCTGACCCGGATAAGCACCAGTGCTCCAGCCAGGGCAGTGGGCGGCCCGGTGTAGAGCGCGGCACGGAGGTCCACGGACACGGTGAGGACCAGTGCGGTGAGCGCACCCAGCGCGACGAACGTCCCGGTCGTGCCCAGGCCGAGCAGGCCGAGCCCGCGCCGTCGGCGCCAGCCTCCGTAGGTACGGATGTCCGTCATCGCTGGTGGTCCTCTCGCATGGAGTTCGCCGCGGTCTTCGCGCCGGATGCCACGCCACTCGCCGCGGTCGACGCCGCGGCGGCAGCTGGTCCCGCCGCTTTGGCACCTGCTCCTGCCGTCGTCGAGCCCGCGGTCGTCGTCCCAGAGGATGGGGGCGCGCCAGTTGACGCTCGTCTGCCCCCGAGCTGGGATGACAAGTAATCGGCGTGGCTGCTCGCGCCCGTGGGGGAGGAGGACGAAGACGAGTTGCGGAAGGAGCTGAGGGCGACGGCTCCGGCGACGCTCGCTCCGAGGATGCCGCCACCTCCACCGGCGGTTGCCAGCGAGCCCGTCGTCCACGTGAAGAACTTCATCAGCACCGGCATGGCGATCAGCGACAGGAGCATCATCGCGAACCCCATGAGGATGGTCCGTACGTCCTTGCCTTCGCCGACCATGGTGAACGTCGTGGCGAACACGGCGGCGACGGCGGGCTTGTAGAAGATCAGGGCGAGCATCCAGCCGGTCACCTTGCGGAACCACGGCTTGGTCATCACAGTCATCGACCCGGCGGCGGCCAAGGGGAGAAGGCCGGCGAGCACGACCAGGGCCGCCTCGCGAAACAGCATGAGCACGGCCTGCACCACGCCGATCAAGATGGCCACGACCCCCAGCACGATCACCACACCGGGTGCCGCGCCGGTCAGAGCCAGGATTTTCGTGAGGCGCCGGCCGAAGTCGTCATGGGAGACGGTGTCGAGGACCCAGGTGGACCAGGCGTCGCCAGCTTTGACGAGCATCGAAGCCGTCAGCACGCCGATGGTCGAGGTCGTCGCGATGACGACCAGGCCGGAGCCGACGTCGACCAGCGGGCTGCCCTTGCGGGTCAGTGCCATCTTGCCGCCCGCACTGAGCACACCGAGTACGGCGACCGCGATCGCGATCGGCAACGTCCATTCGCGCAAACGGTCCACGGCTGATTCGGTGGCGAGGTCGGGCGAGGGCACCCTGACCCACCAGGAGATGCTGTTGCCGACCACCCATGCCACGCCGTCCTGGATGGCTTTGGCGATCTCGCCCAGCACGCCGTTGGCGGCCCCGGCGGCCACCTTGCCGGCGACGTACTCGGTCACTGAACAGCTTGGAGAAAGCAGGCTCTCGCACGGCATGGTTGGTCACTCCTTGAAGCGGGTGTAGCCGTCGAGAGACTTGAGCTCCGTCGCGGCGTTGCCCCAGTCGCCGTCCAGTGGCGCGACCACGCGCCAGTCGCCGTCCCGCCAGACGACCTGGATGCGGGTGGTGGCTCGGACCGTGGTGCCGCGTCGGTCCGGGCCGGCGCTGACGATGTCGACGGTGGCGGCATCGGCGGCGTAGGACTCCCAGCGGTAGGCCTCCTCATCCACGTAGGCCTTGCCGAGCGGACTGCCTTGGGGGAGTCCGGCTTCCTGCCTGCTCTCCTCGTATGTGGTCCGCGTCTGCTCCAGGAGACGACCTGCGTCCGGACCGACCACCTGCTCGGTGATGGTGGGCTCGAACACGGTCGGGCCCCACTGCGAGTTCGCCCGTACGCCGATGTGCAGCGCGGCGAGCAGCGCACCCTCCCGGGTGTGGGAGAAGCCCTTGGCGCGGTCATGGTCGAGCACGCGCGGGCCGTCGAGGTCCGACAGCGGCAGCCGTACTCCATGAAAGTCCAGCCAGGTGATGCGCGCCTGGCGGGCCGGGGGAGCCGGTGTTGTCGACGTGCCGCAGGCGCACGCCGTCAGCAGCACCAGGACGAGGGCGGGCGCCTTCATCGGAGGAACATCCCGACGATGCCGGAGGCGGTCGCGGCCAGGCTGAGCCCGCCGAGCACCCAGGGGATGCCGGACGCGCCGTCGGCCGCGAAGGACGAGCGGTTCTTGCGGCCGATCGCCATCTGCGCGCCGCAGATGAGCAGGCCGGCGACGCCCGCGACGATGACGCCCCACTTGCCCCAGCCGAGGATGGTCGTGATCGGCCTCTCTAGGCCCGGCGGTGCGATCGGCGCCGGATTCGGCACCGGCCCCGCCTGAAGCATGTCGGCAACTGCGCTGACCAGCATGGATTGCCCTCCCTTTGCTGACATGGGGTCGATGGATTGTCGCAATCGGTAGCGTGACTGTCACGCTCCGTGGGTATTCCAGAGCGCAAGCAGTCTCAAACGGCTGCATCCGTCTTCAGGTATTCACAAGACGTGCTGTCGCAGTCGCGTGGGGGAAACTGAACGGTGACCGCTGACCACGAGGAGTGACCATGACCGATCCGCTTGGGCGTGATCCGGATGTGCTGACCACCAAGGAACTGGCCGCCAAGCTCGGGCTGTCGGCCCAGACCGTCCGCCGCATGGCCAGCGCCGGCCAGATCCCGGCGCTGCGGACCGGCAAGGACTACCGCTACTCGTGGAACGCGGTCCTCGACGTGCTGCAACAGCCCCATCCGATAGCGGGGGGCAGTGGAAATGAGGAGAGCAGGCCGGGCGCCGGACGGCTGGCGACGCAGCAAGCTCGGGACCGAGCTGCGCGGGAGTTGTGACACCGGCCGGTCTCGATGACCGCGCGGCTGCTCGTGGCGGCCGCCGGTCTGCTCATCGCGATACCGCTCGGGCTGATCCTGGCGTTCACCGCCTTGAACGGCTCCGTTGGCTGTGGTCAGGGGCAGGACGGTGGCATCCCGCCGGACTACCTGCAGCTGTATCAGCAGGCTGGGCAGAAGTACGGCATCCCCTGGCAAGTGCTCGCGGGGATTGGCAAGGCCGAAAGCGACCACGGGCGCGGTACCGGTGTCGGCATCCGGGATGGTGCGAACCGCGCCGGCGCGATGGGCCCCATGCAGTTCCTTGATACGACCTGGGCGGCGTACGGCGTGGACGGGAACGGCGACGGCCGAACGGATGTCTACGACCCGGCCGACGCGATCCCGTCGGCGGCGAAGTACCTGAAGGCGAACGGGGCGCCGGCGGACATGTACCGGGCCGTCTGGCGCTACAACCACGCCGACTGGTACGTCCGCCGGGTCCTCGGCTTCGCCCGCGGTTACTCTTCGGGCTCGGCTGGTGTGGGGGAGGAGCTGTGCGCGCTTCCTGCGGCGCGGACTGCCGTGGCCGGCCGTGTCCTCGCCTACGCGCGGATGCAGCTTGGCAAGCCGTACGCGTGGGGAGCTGAGGGGCCAGGCGCGTTCGACTGCTCGGGGCTGACCATGCGCGCCTATCAGTACGCGGGAATCCTGCTGCCGCGTGTCGCCGCCGACCAGTGGCGCCAGGGGCCCACTGTCACTCGCGGCCAGGAGCAGCCCGGCGACCTGGTCTTCATGCACCCGGGAGCCGGCGGGCCCGGGCATGTCGGGGTCGTCGTCACTCCCGGCCAGATGATCCACGCGCCGCACACCGGAGACGTCGTGCGCTACGCGTCCTATTCCGCTCGTTCTGATGTGGTCGGGTTCACCCGGCCGGCAAGCTTGATGGAGAAGAAATGAAGGGCCTCACCCTGGCCGAGCTGCAGCAACTGCCTGCGACGGTCGACCTGCTCACCGCCGCCCGGGCTCTTGGGCTTGGGCGGACCAAGGCGTACGAGCTGGCCAAGAAGGGCGAGTTCCCCTGCCGCGTCATCCGCGTCGGCGTCGCCTACCTCGTCCCTACAGCCGAACTGCTCAAGCTTCTTGGGGTGGAGCCGCAGCTCGGGGGCAATCCTTGATCTCACATGGGGGTTGATGTCGGAGGGGGGAGACGAACCAATTACACATCCCTTCGCCCTCACCACCCGCTTCCTACTCGACCAGAGGTGAGCGGTTGTGGAAACCGGTCTCTCCCTGGCTGCGCGACGCATCCGGTGTATGACGATCGCGGGTGTCGCGCTTCTGGCGCTGATCGCAGCGGTGGTCTCGTTCAAGCACATGCACGAACTCTGCCTTCGGCACGGTGAGGACCACCTAAGTACTCCAGTGACATTTTGAGATCATGAGTGAGGTCTGCGCTGGTAGTGGCATCGGCGGGCGGTGGCCTGATCAGCAGGCGACGGATCTCCGGCATAGTCAAGGCAGGTGCTTTTCGTCGCCGCCGGGCTGGGATGCGGCCAGGCCCGCGGGGAAGGCCAGGGCGAGCATCGCCAGCGTGATGTGGCGGTGCCAGCCGTTCCAGCTGCGGACCTGGTAGTGGTCCAGCCCGACCTGGCCCTTGGCGGCCTGGAAGGACTCCTCGACCGTCCAGCGGATGCCGGCGATGCGCACCAGGGCGACCAGCGGCACCGGCGTGGATGCGTAGCAACGGTAGAAGGCCAGTTCCCCGGTGGTCAGGTCGCGACGGATCAGCAGCCACCGGTGACCGGGCCGGTGGGTGTCGACGCGGGTCCAGGCTCAGGCGT
>NZ_JAATEK010000052.1:0-48605 GCF_012034195.1 Microbispora sp. CL1-1 | reverse complement strand
TGAATGAGGCCGGAGGTGCGGGGGTGAGCGCCGCGAACGACTGGGACGCGGCGGAGCTGTGGCGTGGGCCCGGTGGTGTGGCGGCGCGGTGGTGTGGCGGCGCGGTGGTGCGGCGGCGCGGTGGTGCGGCGGCGCGGTGGTGCGGCGGCGCGGCCGGTCACACCGTCTGCCGACGCCAGACGTAGCGTTGCGCTTGGCGAAACTCGGGAGCGTGGCCGGTCGCGTGCCGGTGATCCTAGTCGACGCGGCGCGGCGCGGGGCGGGGCGGGCGCGGCGCGGCGCGGCGCCGGGCGGGGCGAGCGCGGCGCGGCGCCGGGCGGGGCGCGGTGGTGCGGTGCGGCGCCGCCCGGCGGACACCGGCCCGTTCAACAGCCTCGCCCTGAGAGCGCAGCCTCGCCTTGAGGACACAGCACAAGAAGGCATCAGTAACCGCACCTCACATCGCACCAGCGGGAGAAGAGAGGCAGGGACGGATGTGTCGCTTGTGGACCAAAGCAGGGGCAGGTGTGGACAGATGGGCGACAAGAGGGCAGGGAGAACCCCCTACCGGGGGCCTGATCGGGCCTCGTCGAGGGCGGCGCGGGCCTGGTCGGCGCGCTGGCGGGCGGACCTGGCGGCGCGGTCGGCCTTCGTCTCCTCGCGGCGGACGACTTCCAGCCGGTGTTCGGCCGACTTCAGCTTCTCCTTGGCCTTGGCCAGCTTGTCCGTGAGCGCCTCGACCTTGGCCGTACGCCGCTCGTGCTCGCGCTCGGCCTCCGTCCGTTCGGCCGCCCAGTCGGCGCGGCCCCGCTCCGCCTCCCGTGCGGCCCGCTCGGCCTCGGCGAGGGCGTCTTCCAGCTCCTTCACGCGGCGCTCGTGCTCGGCTTCCCGCCGTTCCCGCTCCGCTTCGTCGCCTCCGGCCTTAGGCGTGGCCTGCCTGCGCGCCGCCGGTTCGGGGGCGGGTCGCACGACAGGGGCGGGAGTGAAGCCGCTGTAGCTCAGAGGGCGGGTCAGCCGGCCCAGGCGCACCTGCTCGGCCGCGTCCTCGTCCACCACCGCGGCGTCGAGGGTCTGCTCGATCTCCAGGTCGGCCGCCGGAGCCAGCGGATGCCCGGCCGCCTCTGCTTCCTCCCGTACGGACCGGACGAGACGGGCGACGAGTGGGGTCCGTTCGCGACCGGCCTCGGCCAGGGCCTCGGCGTCCTGGGCGCGCCAGGCGTCCCGCAGCCGCCGTCCGAGGTCGAGCAGCCGCCCGAGCTCCCGGCTCCGTTCGCGGGCGGTCCGGTTGACGGCCCAGGCGACCACGGTGGGCTTGCGCAACGCCTTGATCCGCTTGGCCAGCGCGGCGTCCCCCGCCGCCTTCGCTTCCTTGGCCAGCGCGTCACGCGCCGAGGTGAACTCCTCGGGCACCATGCCGTAGAGCCGGTCGGCCGCCTCGTCGAAGTCCACAGACCACGTGTACCCCCTGACGTTCCCCTGTGATAGGCACTCGTCGCGTGGAGTTCTTCTGTTATCACCGTGATCGGCCCGGCTCGGACCCGCTGCGCGAGGAGCTGGTGGAGGCCCACTGGTCCTACATGGACCGGTTCGACGCGGAGTTGATCGCCCGTGGCCCGACTCTGGACCGCGCCGCGGGCATCGCCACCGGCAGCGTGCACATCGTCGACCTGCCCGATCCCGCCGCCGCGCGTGCGTTCGCCTTCGACGAGCCCAACTATCAGGCCGGGGTGTATCGGGACGTGATGATACGGCGGTGGCGCAACGCGCTCGGACGCACCATGTGGGACTTTCCCGGCGGCCGGGACGGCGGCAACCGATATCTGGTGCTGGGTCTGGGCTCCGGGGAGGCCGCCGACCTCGTTCCGCCGACCGATCGGGACGAACTGATCGCGTACGGGCCGCTGCTGTCCGACGACGGCGCCGCCTGGCTGGGTACGGCGGCGCTGGTCCGGGCACCGGACGCGGACGCGGCACGCGCCGTCCTGACCCGGGACCGGTACGCCGCCATCGAGGTGCACGACTGGGAGTTCGGCGGGCGGCGGTAGACCGGGGCGATCCGTCCTGGTCCGGCGCCCTGAGCTACGCCGGACCAGGAGGACCACCCGTGAGGGCGTCAGCTCGGGGACGCTGTCGCCATCACGCCCACGGCGATCCGCGCCTCCATCACACCAGGGTCCTCGGTGTGGGTGAGCGTCGCGCCGAGGGAGCTCAAGAGCCTGCGCATGCGCGTGTTGTCGTACAGGAGGGTCGCCCGAACTTCGGCGAAGCCGAGGTCCCTGGCCTGGGCGAGGAGCATGCGGGCCAGGCGGCCGCCGAGCCCGCGGCCCTGCCAGCGGTCCTCCACGAGGAAGGCGATCTCCGCGATGCCCGGGTCCGCAGTGAACATCAGCGACGCGAGCGCCACGACCTGGCCGTCGTGCCCCGCGACGAGCGACTGGCCGCGGGACCGGTCGCACAGCCGGTCGAACGTGCGGGGCGGAAGGGTGGGGTTGGCGGTGAAGTAGCGGAACCTGCGCGTCTCGGGCGAGCAGCGCTCGTGCAGGTCGCGCAGCGCCTCGCGGTAGAGCGAGGTCAGCGGCTTGACCTGCACCTCCGCGCCGTCGGCGAGCCGCACCGGCCCCTCGGCCGCGGACGGTTCGGCCGGCGGCTGCGCCAGCCTCACCATCGCGGCGGCACGGGCCGCCTCGGTCAGGGTGAACGGGAGCCCGGAGCGGCGCAGCCGGATCGACCGCCGGGGCGCCACGGGCACCACGAGCAGGCCCGGGTCGGGCAGTTCGACAGCCTCCCCCTCGTCGCCGTCGCCGTCCTCGCTGCGCGCGAGCGCGGCGCTCGCGCCGTACACCCAGCGGGCGTCGTCGGCGCGCAGCAGCTCGCCCAGGATCTCCGGCAGGCGCCAGGGGGCCGTGCGCAGCCGGGCGGCGAGCAGCAGTGTGCGCGTCGGCTCGTCGGTCAGTTCGTGCGCGGTGGCGGGCACGATCCGCACCCGCCGCCCGCCCGCGGCCTCCAGCGCCTCGCGTACGGCCTCGGGGGAGGCGGGGATGTCCGTGACGAACTCGTCGACCGTGCCGTCCGTGTCGGGCTGCACCGAAAGGCCGAGGATGTTGCCGCCCTTGTCGGCCAGGGCGGTCGCCAGCGACGCCAGCCGCCCGGGCCGCTCGTCCACGGTCGTACGGATCCGGAAGAACCCCATCGCTACCCGCTCCCCTCCGTTGTGCTGGTCTTCAGGGTGCAGGAGCGCTGTTACACCTTTGCTACACGGCGGTGAGCCGGTCGTTTCCTGTCGGTGTGCCACGTTACAGCTACGGTTATCCGCATGTGTTCCGCTGGATCTCCACGGCATCCGTCGCCGAATAGCGAGATCAGCACGGATATAGCAGGATGTGCACCATGACAGCTCCCCTGTCCCCCGGCTTCGTCAACGGCGAGGTGTCCTTCTGGTATCGGTCGCCGGGAGTGCCCACCCCCGGAGAGCCCCTGGGCGGCGACCTGCAGGCCGACGTGGCCGTGATCGGCGCGGGCTAC
This sequence comes from Microbispora sp. CL1-1, assembly GCF_012034195.1. Classification (NCBI taxonomy): domain Bacteria; kingdom Bacillati; phylum Actinomycetota; class Actinomycetes; order Streptosporangiales; family Streptosporangiaceae; genus Microbispora; species Microbispora sp. CL1-1. The sequence goes on along the minus strand of NZ_JAATEK010000052.1, from coordinate 45,104 downwards.
ACGGGGCTGTGGACCGCCTACTACCTGAAGAAGGCCGACCCGTCGCTGCGGATCGTCGTGCTCGAGAAGGAGTTCGCCGGGTTCGGCGCGTCGGGACGCAACGGCGGCTGGCTGACCGGCGCGCTGGCCGGCTCCCCCGAGCGGTACGCGAAGACCCACGGACGGGACGGCGCCCGGCGGCTGCAGCGCGCGATGTTCGAGGCCATCGACGAGGTCATCCGTGTCGCCCGCGAGGAGGGCATCGACGCCGACATCGTCAAGGGCGGCCTGCTCACCGTCGCGCGCGGCCCGGCGCAGGACCTGCGGCTGCGCGAGGAGCTGACGAGCCAGCGCGCCTGGGGCTGGGACGCCGGCGACGTCCGGCTGCTGACCAGCGACGAGATGAACGACCGGCTGCGCATCGCGGGAGCCACCGGGGCCACCTGGAGCCCGCACTGCGCCAGGATCCAGCCGGCCAAGCTCGTCCGCGGCCTGGCGCGGGCCGTACGCGACCTGGGCGTCGAGATCTACGAACGAACCGCCGTCACCGAGATCGCGCCGGGCCGGGCGGTCACGCCGTACGGCACGGTGCGGGCGGACCACGTGCTGCGCTGCACCGAGGGGTTCACCGCCACCATCGCCGGTCATCGCCGCGACTGGCTGCCCATGAACAGCTCCATGATCGTCACCGAGCCGCTGCCCGAGGAGGTCTGGGCGGAGCTCGGCTGGCAGGGCCGCGAGCTGCTCGGCGACATGGCGCACTACTACATGTACGCCCAGCGGACGGCCGACGGCCGCATCGCCTTCGGCGGGCGCGGCAGGCCCTACCTGTACGGATCGAGGGTCGACGAGCGGGGGCACACGCACGACTGGACCGTGGACGCCCTGTGGGACCTGCTGGTCTCCTTCTTCCCGGCCGTCGCCGGGTCGCGGGTGGAGCACGCCTGGTCGGGCGTGCTCGGCGTGCCGCGTGACTGGTGCTCGGCCGTGCACGTGGACCCGGCCACCGGCCTCGGCTGGGCGGGCGGCTACACGGGTCACGGCGTGACCACCACCAACCTCGCCGGGCGCACGCTGTGCGACCTGGTGCTGCGCCGCGACACCGACCTGACCCGGATGCCGTGGGTGGACCGGCGGGTGCGCGCCTGGGAGCCCGAGCCCCTGCGCTGGCTCGGTGTCCATTCGATGTACCGTCTCTACCGCCTGGCCGACGCCCGCGAACGCAGGGGCATGACCAGGACGTCCGTACTGGCCAGGATCGCCGACAAGATCACCGGGCACTGAAAGGCTGATTTGTGAGCTCCTCCCTCCTGTTCCGCGGCGGCCGTGTCTTCGTCCCCGGCGGTTTCGCCGAGGCGGTCCTCGTCCGCGACGGCGTCATCGCCGCCGTCGGCGCCGAGTCCGACCTCGTACGGCTCGCGCCGGACGCCGAGCCGGTGGACCTCGGCGGCGGCCTGCTGACGCCGGGGTTCACCGACGCTCACATCCACCCCGTGCAGGCCGGGCTCGAGCGGGCCAAGTGCGACCTGGCCGAGGTGTACGGACTCGACGCCTACACCGCGAAGATCGCCGACTATGCCACGAGAAATCCGGAGAAGGCGTGGATTGACGGCGGCGGCTGGGACATGTCGGCCTTCCCCGGCGGCCTCCCCCACCGGTCGCAGCTCGACTTCCTCGACCGCCCGGCATACTTCGTGCAGCGCGACCACCACGCCGCCTGGGTCAACACGCGGGCCCTGGAGCTCGCCGGCATCACGAAGGACACCCCCGATCCCGCGGACGGCCGCATCGAGCGCGACCCGGACGGCACGCCGAGCGGCGTGCTGCACGAGGGCGCCATGGACCTCGTCGGCCTGCTCACACCCCGCCCCACCCCGGCCGACGTCGACGCCGCCCTGATGGACGCGCAGGCCCACCTGTTCTCGCTGGGCATCACCGGCTGGCAGGACGCCATCGTCGGGTCGTACGCCGGGTCGGACGACCAGCTGCCCACCTACATCTCCGCGGCCTCCTCCGGGCGGCTGAAGGCGCGCGTGGTCGGCGCCCTGTGGTGGGACCGCGCGCAGGGCGCCGAGCAGATCCCGAGCCTGGTGGAGCGGCGCGCGTCCGCCGCGGGCCTGGACCGGTTCCGCGCGACCTCGGTCAAGATCATGCAGGACGGCATCCCGGAGAACTTCACCGCCGCCGTCATCGAGCCCTACTGCCGCTGCGGCGGCACCGGCCTGTCGTACATCGACCCGGCGCTGCTCGGCGGGTACGTCAAGGAGCTCGACTCCCTGGGCTTCCAGGTGCACTTCCACGCCATCGGTGAGCGGGCCGTGCGCGAGGCGCTCGACGCGCTGACCGGCACCGACCCCGCCAACCGGCACCACGTCGCACACGTGCAGATCATCACGCCGCAGGACGTGCCGCGCTTCGCCGAGCTCGGGGTGACGGCCAACCTCCAGGCGCTGTGGGCCACCCACCACCTGCAGATGGACGAGCTGTGCATCCCCTTCCTCGGCGAGGAGCGGTCCTCCTGGCAGTATCCCTTCGCCGACCTCGTACGGCACGGCACCCGGTTCGCCGGGGGCTCGGACTGGCCGGTCTCCTCGGCGAACCCCCTGGAGGCCATGCACGTGGCGGTCAACCGCACCGAGCCGGGCGGTTCCGTCCACGCGACCTACCCCACCGCCCAGACCCCGTTCCTCCCCGAGCAGAGCCTCGACCTGCGGACCATCATGACGGCCTATACCGAGGGATCGGCCTGGATCAACCGCTCGCCCGCCGGGGTGATCGAGGAGGGCCGCCCGGCCGACCTCGTCGTGCTCGACCGCGACCCGTTCGCCCTCGACCCGAAGGACATCTGGACCACCAAGGTCGTCATGACGTTCCTCGACGGCGAGCCCGTGCACGGCGGATGACCGGAACGAGCGGGCCGGCCTGGACCACCGGCGACGCCGGCCCGCTCGACCACTCGTTCGCCCACATCCGCCCACATCCGCCCACATCGCCACGGCCGCTTACCGCGCCGCCGAGCGGGAGCCCGCGGACATGTGAAAGGCCCTCCCCGCCTGAGCGGAAAGGGCCTACACGGGTGTCCGGATCAGTAGATCGGGCGGGAGGAGGAGCGCAGCCGCTCCAGCGCCTCGGCGAGGATCTGCGCGCCGTCCTTGTCGCTGCGGCGCTCCTTCACGTACGCGAGGTGCGTCTTGTACGGCTCGTTCTTCGGCGGAGCAGGCGGGTTCGACTGGTCCTGCCCGGCCGGCAGGCCGCACCGCGGGCAGTCCCAGAACTCGGGAACGGCCGCGTCGCTGGCGAAGCTCGGGCGCGTCTCGTGCATGTTCGCGCACCAGAACGAGACCCGCACACGGGGGGCGGCCTCGCCGCGTTCGGCCTCTCCCATGGGGCCGGCGCCGACTCGGCTGCCACGGATCGCGTTGCCACTACCCACCGATGAACTCCTTGCTCGATCGCCCCGCGGACGGGGGGAGGTGAATCTCTGTCACGCGTGGCCGGAGGCCGTCCGCTACGGCTTGAGCAGCAGGCCCAGCGCGATGATGCAGACGAACCAGACGATGCCGGTGATGATGGTGAGACGGTCCAGGTTACGCTCCACCACCGACGAACCGCCGAAGGAGGACGAGAACCCGCCTCCGAACAGGTCGGACAGGCCGCCGCCCTTGCCCTTGTGGAGCAGGACGAGCAGCACCATCAGAGCGCTCGACAGGATGAGGGCGATGGAGATTCCGATTGTCACCGTAGACCTGTTCCTATGTCCGGGCGTGCACGACGCGTGTGCACGATGTCACCGACGTGCGGATGCACGATGTGCCATCGGCGTGACGATTCAATTGTGTTCTTCGAGGGTACGTCCTGATGTCAAGTCGCACCCCCCAAACGGCTCAGCTAACCGGCGGACTCGCCAAATCGGCAGATCTTGGCGAATTCTCCCGCGTCGAGGCTGGCCCCTCCCACGAGGGCGCCGTCGATGTCGGTCTCCGCCATGATGCCGGCGACGTTGTCCGACTTCACCGAGCCACCGTAAAGGATACGGACAACAGAGGCCACATCGTCACCGTAAAGCTCGGCGAGTCGCGTCCTGATGGCGCCGCACACCTCCTGGGCGTCCTTCGGCGTGGCGACCTCGCCGGTGCCGATCGCCCAGACCGGCTCATAGGCGATCACGATGGACTTCACCTGCTCGGCGGGCACGCCCTCCAGCGCACCGTCGAGCTGCGCCAGCGTGTGCTCGACGTGCCGGCCCTCCTGGCGCACCGGCAGCCCCTCGCCCACACACAGGATGGGCGTCAGCGAGTGCCGGTAGGCGGCCTTGACCTTGGCGTTGCACAGCGCCTCGTCCTCGCCGTGGTACTGCCGCCGCTCCGAGTGCCCCACAAGCACGTACGTGCAGCCGAGCTTGGCCAGCATGGCCCCGGAGATCTCCCCGGTGTACGCGCCGGAGTCGTGCGCCGACAGGTCCTGGGCGCCGTAGGCGATGCGGAGCTTGTCGGCGTCCACGAGCGTCTGCACGCTGCGCAGGGCGGTGAACGGCGGGATGACCGCGACGTCCGCCTTGTCGTAGTCGCGGTCGGTGAGCGTGAACGCCAGCTTCTGCACCAGGTTGATGGCCTCAAGGTGGTTGAGGTTCATCTTCCAGTTGCCGGCGAACAGCGGCTTGCGGGCCATCTACTCCTCCAGCGCCGCGAGTCCGGGCAGCGTCTTGCCTTCGAGATACTCGAGGCTCGCGCCGCCACCGGTGGAAATGTGCGAGAAGCCGTCCTCGGGCAGGCCGAGCCTGCGCACGGCCGCCGCCGAGTCGCCGCCGCCGACCACGGTGAACGCCTTGGAGTTCACCAGCGCCTCGGCCACCGCGCGGGTGCCGCCGGAGAACGCGTCGAACTCGAACACGCCCATCGGGCCGTTCCAGAACACGGTCTGCGCGTCGGCCAGTTTGGAGGCGAACAGCTCACGGGTGCGGGGGCCGATGTCCAGGCCCTCGCGGTCGGCCGGGATCGCGGTGGCGTCCACGACCTCGTACGGCGCGTCGGGGCCGAACTCCGTGGCGGCCAGCACGTCCACCGGCAGCACCAGCTCGACCCCGCGCGAGGCCGCCTCTTCGAGGAAGCCCTTGACCTGGTCGATCTGGTCCTCCTGCAGCAGCGACTTGCCCACCTCGTGTCCCTGGGACTTCAGGAACGTGTAGGCCATGCCGCCGCCGATGAGCAGGCGGTCGACCTTGGACAGCAGGTTCGCGATGACGCCGAGCTTGTCGGAGACCTTCGCGCCGCCCAGCACGACGACGTACGGCCTGGCCGGGTCCTCGGTGAGCTTGCGCAGCACCTCGACCTCGGCGAGGATCAGGTCGCCCGCCGCGTGCGGCAGCCGCTTGGGCAGGTCGTAGACGCTGGCGTGCTTGCGGTGCACCGCGCCGAAGCCGTCGCCGACGTACAGCTCGGCGAGGGCGGCCAGCTTGTCGGCGAACTCGCCCCTGACCGCGTCGTCCTTGGACTCCTCACCCGGCTCGAAGCGCAGGTTCTCCAGGAGGGCGACCTGCCCGTCCTGCAGACCCGCCACCACGCTCTGCGCGGACTCGCCGACCACGTCGGTGGCGAACGCCACGTCCTGGCCGAGCAGCTCGGCCAGCCGCCGGGAGACCGGGGCGAGCGAGTACTTCGGCGTGACGGAGCCCTTGGGGCGGCCGAGGTGGGCGGCGACGATGACCTTCGCGCCGCGCTCGACCAGCTTCTTGATCGTCGGCACCGACGCCCGGATGCGACCGTCGTCGGTGATCGTCTCCCCGTCGAGGGGGACGTTGAGGTCGGCGCGCACGAACACGCGCCGGCCCTTCACGTCGAGCTCGTCGATTCCGATCATCAGAGGGAGGCGCCCACGTACTCGATGAGGTCCACGAGGCGGTTGGAGTAGCCCCACTCGTTGTCGTACCAGCCGACGACCTTGACCTGGTTGCCGATGACCTTGGTGAGGCCGGCGTCGAAGATGCAGGACGACGGGTCGGTGACGATGTCGCTGGAGACGATCTCGTCCTCGGTGTAGCTGAGGTAGCCCTTGAGCGAGCCCTCGGCGGCGGCCTTGAGCGCGGCGTTGACCTCCTCGACGGTGGTCTCGCGGCCGACCTCGACCGTGAGGTCGGTGGCCGAGCCCGTCGGGATCGGCACGCGCAGCGCGTAACCGTCGAGCTTGCCCTTCAGCTCCGGCAGGACCAGGCCGATGGCCTTGGCGGCGCCGGTGGAGGTCGGGACGATGTTCAGCGCGGCGGCGCGGGCGCGGCGCAGGTCCTTGTGCGGGCCGTCCTGCAGGTTCTGGTCCTGCGTGTAGGCGTGGATGGTGGTCATCAGACCCTTCTCGATGCCGAAGGTGTCGTTGATGACCTTGGCCATCGGGGCCAGGCAGTTGGTGGTGCAGGAGGCGTTGGAGATGATCGTGTGAGCGGCCGCGTCGTACTTCTCGTGGTTGACGCCCATGACGATCGTCACGTCTTCGTTCTTCGCCGGAGCGGAGATGATGACCTTCTTCGCGCCGTTGTCGGCGTGCACCTTGGCCTTGGTGGCGTCGGTGAACAGACCGGTCGACTCGACGACGACGTCCACGCCCAGGTCGCCCCAGGGCAGCTTGGCAGGGTCGCGCTCGGCGAACGCCTTGATCGCCTTGCCGTCAACGGTGATCTCGTCCGCCGAGGCCTTCACCTCGTACGGCAGGCGGCCCAGGATGCTGTCGTACTTCAGCAGGTGGGCCAGCGTGGCGTTGTCGGTGAGGTCGTTGACGGCGACGACCTCGATGTCCTTGCCGCTGGCCGCCACAGCGCGCCAGAAGTTACGGCCGATACGGCCGAAGCCGTTGACGCCTACGCGGATGCTCACGGATCCGATCTCCTCGTACGTCGTGCGCCGGCGTACCGGCGCCAGGGCTGTGTTAAACCTCAATGACAGACCTTATCGGACCCAAATTGGTGTAGACCACCGGGCCGCTCTTTGACGGCGTGTCAGGCAGGACGAGCCGGTGAACGGGCCCTTCCCGCGCCGCGGCGGCCCCGCCACACCCCCTCGGCGCCCCCTCCCCGGGGCCCATGAGCGGGCACACGAACAGGGCACACGAACAGGGCACGCGAACAGGGCTCACAACCAGGCGTGGGGCGGTGCGACGGGAAGGGCGGGACGGCGCACCGACCCGGCCGCCCGGGCCTGCTCACGCCCTCCGCGGGCTACTGCGCCAGCATGTCGGCGGTGAGGTTCGCCTCGGTGTTGGCGATGCCGAGGTCCTGGGCTCGCTTGTCGGCCATCGCGAGCAGCCGCCGGATGCGCCCGGCGATGGCGTCCTTGGTCAGCGGCGGGTCGGCGATCTGGCCGAGCTCCTCCAGCGACGCCTGCTTGTGCTCCACCCGCAGCCGCCCGGCGATCACCAGGTGCTCGGGGGCGTCGTCGCCGAGGATCTCCAGCGCCCGCTGCACCCTCGCGCCGGCGGCGACGGCCGCCCTGGCCGACCTGCGCAGGTTGGCGTCGTCGAAGTTGGCCAGGCGGTTGGCGGTGGCCCGCACCTCGCGGCGCATCCGCCGCTCCTCCCAGGCCAGCACGCTGTCGTGGGCGCCGAGCCGGGTCAGCAGCGCGCTGATCGCGTCGCCGTCGCGCACGACCACGCGGTCGACGCCGCGCACCTCGCGGGCCTTGGCGTGGATCTTCAGCCGCCGGGCCGAGCCGACCAGGGCCAGCGCCGCCTCCGGCCCGGGGCAGGTCACCTCCAGCGACATCGACCGGCCGGGCTCGGTCAGCGAGCCGTGCGCGAGGAACGCGCCCCGCCACGCCGCCTCCGCGTCGCAGGTGGCCCCGGACACGACCTGCCGGGGCAGACCGCGTACGGGCCGGCCGTGGTTGTCGATGAGGCCGGTCTGCCGGGCCAGCGCCTCGCCGTCCTTGTAGACGCGCACGACGTAGCGCGAGCCCTTGCGGAGACCGGCGGGGGCCAGGACCAGCACCTCGGCCTTGTGCCCGAAGACCTCGCCGATGTCCTTGATCAGCCTGCGGGCGGTGGCGTTGGTGTCGAGCTCGGCCTCGATCACGATGCGCCCGCCCACCAGGTGCAGCCCGCTGGCGAACCGCAGCAGGGTCGAAACCTCCGCCTTGCGGCAGCAGGGCTTGAGCACCGGAAGGCGGCTCAGCTCGTCTTTCACCACACCCGTCATGGCCATCAGCTCGTGTCCTCCCCCAGACAGACTCTGCCCGTCAGTCTCTCGCACCTGACGAGCACGCAATCACCGCTTCTCACGGAAAATCTCATCCAGGACAGCGGCAAGACGTGGTCCGTCGTGCCGCGCAGATCCGTCATGGGCGGCCACATCGGCCAAAACGACACGCCCGCCCATCGACCCCGCCGCCTTCTCCAGCGCGCCCGGGTCGGCGACCACATCGTCGTCGGCGATCACCGCGTCGACCACCAGTGCGGGGGCGTGCTCCCTGAGCACCTCCAGGTGCCGTTCCGGAGAGAAGCCGTCGGTCTCCCCCGCCTGCGGCGCGAGGTTGAGGATCACCAGCCGCCTGGCGCTCGTCTCGTGCAGCGCCCGGGCGAGCTCGGGCACCTTCAGGTGCGGCAGCACGCTGGTGAACCATGAGCCCGGCCCGAACACCACCCAGTCGGCCGCCTCGATCGCCTCGATCGCCTGGGGGCAGGCGGGCGGGTCGGACGGCAGCAGCGAGATCGAGCGCACCCGCCCGGGCGTCAGCGCGCAGGCGACCTGCCCGCGCACCGTCGTGATCGTGCCGTCCAGCTCGACCTCCGCCTGGATGTCGAGCGGCACGGACGCCATGGGCAGCACCCGGCCGTGCGCGCCGAGCAGCCGGCCCACCCATTCCAGGCCCACGACAGGGTCTTCGAGCAGCTCCCAGAGCGCGACGATGAGGAGGTTGCCGACGGCGTGCCCGTGCAGCTCCCCCTCGCTCCTGAAACGGTGCTGGACGACCTCGCTCCAGGTCTGGCCCCACTCGTCGTCGCCGCACAGGGCCGCGAGCGCCATCCGCAGGTCACCGGGCGGCAGGACCCCCAGCTCGCGCCGGAGACGGCCGCTGGAGCCGCCGTCGTCGGCGACCGTCACCACCGCCGTCAGGTCGTCCGTGACGGTCCTGAGGGCCGACAGGGAGGCGTACAGGCCGTGGCCGCCGCCGAGCGCGACGACTTTGGGGCCCCTCACGGCGGTTGCGGGGTTCGGGGGAAACATCGGCCTGCCGGGGGTGGGGATGGAGGTGGGGGATTTCCCTGGCTGATCGGGGACGGAGGGGTCCGCGGGTTCTTCCGGGGCGGAATCCTTCATCGTCCTCCTCGCCTCGCCACGAGCACCGCCCTGCGGAGCCGTGGCGCTCATGTCGTGCTGATCGGCCCGGCCCCGGCGCCGGCCGGAGCTTGCCGTACGCGGTCGCGCCCCCGGACCGGCGGAAGGCCCGGCCGGCGGCCCGGGCGGGGGCCGTCACTCGCGGCCCGTGTCCCGGTGGCTGACCTGGACGTCCATGCCGCGCTCACGCAGACGGGCGCCGAGCTGCTCGGCCATCGCGACGCTGCGGTGCTTGCCTCCGGTGCAGCCCACCGCGAGAGTGGCGTACCCCTTGCCCTCACGCGCATACCCGGCGGCGACGATGCCGAAGACCTCCTCGTATCCGTCGAGGAACTCCTTGGCCCCGGGCTGACCGAGCACATAATCGCGCACGGGGGCGTCGAGCCCGGTCATGTGCCGCAGTTCCGGCACCCAGTGGGGATTGGGCAGGAACCGGCAGTCCACGACGAGATCGGCGTCGACCGGCAGGCCGTACTTGTAGCCGAAGGACACCACGTTCACCTTCAGCCCCGGGCGGTCCTCGCCGCCGAAGAACGACACGATCTTCTTGCGGAGCTCGTGGACGTTCAGCAGGGACGTGTCGATGACGAGGTCGGCGTTGGCGCGGACCTCGCGCAGGATGCCGCGCTCGCGGTCGATGCCGTCGACCAGCCGCCCGTCGCCCTGGAGGGGGTGAGGACGCCGCACGTTCTCGAACCTGCGGACCAGCTCCTCGTCGCTGGCCTCGAGGAACACCACGCGGACGCCGACACCGCGCCCGTCGAGCTCCTCGATCGCCGCGTTCAGGTCGGTGGTGAAGGCGAGGCTGCGCACGTCGACCACGGCGGCGACGCGGTCGGTCGCCATGTTCACCCGGCCCGCCTCCTCGGCGAGCGAGGACAGCAGCCCCGGCGGCAGGTTGTCGATCACGAACCAGCCGAGGTCCTCCAGGGCCTTCGCAGCGGTGCTGCGCCCCGCCCCCGACATTCCGGTGATCACCACGAATGCCGGCTCAGTCGTGCTCATCGCCCGCTCACCGCCTTGCCGCCCATGTCAGCCCACTCATGTCAGCCCGCCCAACGTCAGCCCCGTCCGCCGCCCGGCCGGCCCCGTCCGTCGTCCGCCGCCCACGCCGGAATGGCCGGCCCGTACGCCGGGGACCGGGCCCGCTCCCCGGGGGAGGGACCTCTGGTGCCGGAGCATGACACCTCTTCACCTGATCGCGCCACCGCCACGCCGGGCGACTCCGACGCGCCCTGCCTGCCGCATCCCGCCCTCTGCCCGGCCTGGCCCGCTGCGCCCTGCCATCTTCCCGGGCCTGCCGGCCCTGCCGTCTGCCCCGGCCTGGCCCGGCCTGCCGCGCCTCCTGCATTCCGCCCCGGCTTTCCGCCGTGGCCTTCTGCTCAGGCTTGCGCGGGACACGCCGGGGTGCTCGCGCGAGCACCTCAGGACCCCTGCCCCGCGGGGGACGGGCTCTCACCGCGCAGCGCCGCGACGATGGCCTCGGCGGTCGCACGGCCGATGCCGGGGACCTCGCGAATCTCCTCCGCGCTCGCCTCCCGCAGCCGCTTCACCGAGCCGAAGTGCCGCAACAGTGCCTGACGGCGTGCCGGGCCGAGACCCGGCACGTGGTCGAGCGCGCTCTCCTTGAGCGATTTCGACCTCTTCGTCCGATGGTAGGTGATAGCGAACCTGTGTGCTTCGTCACGGACGCGTTGTAACAGGTAAAGACCCTCGCTGCTGCGCGGAAGGATCACCGGCTGGTCGTCACCGGGCAGCCAGACCTCCTCCAGCCGCTTGGCCAGCCCGCACACGGCGATGTCGTCGATCCCGAGCTCGTCCAGAGCACGCTGGGCCGCCGCCGCCTGCGCGGGGCCGCCGTCCACCACAACGAGGTTGGGCGGGTAGGCGAACTTGCGGGGCCGGCCGGTCTCCGGGTCGATCGGCGTCGCCGCGCCACCGCGCCCGGCCGATCCGTATCCGTTCGCGTCGGGCTCGCCCGCGTCGGGCTCGCCCGCGTCGTCCTCGTCCTCGCCGCCCCCTGCTTCATCGCGCGCCGCCGCGGCGGGCCCTGCTCCATCGCGCGCCGCGCCATTCGCGGCCACGCCGTTCACCGCCGCGCCGGGCCGTGCCACGTCGCGCCCTGCCTCGTCGTCCGTCTCGGCGTCCAGCTCGCCGGTCGCCGCCCGCTCCTCCAGGTAGCGCTTGAAGCGCCGGCAGATGACCTCGTAGATCGAGGCCACATCGCCTTCCGTGCTCCTGATGGAGAAGCGGCGGTATTCGCTCTTGCGGGCCAGGCCGTCCTCGAAGACCACCATCGAGGCCACGACGTTCTCGCCTTGGATGTGCGACACGTCGTAACACTCGATGCGCAGCGGCGCCTGGTCGAGGTCGAGGGCGTCGGCGATCTCCTGCAGGGCCCGGCTGCGCGTGGTCAGGTCGCTCGCGCGGCGCAGCTTGTGCTGGGCGAGTGACTCCTTGGCGTTGCGCTCCACCGTCTCCATGAGGCTCTTCTTGTCGCCGCGCTGGGGAACTCGCAGGTCGACGCGGGAGCCCCGCTGCTCGCTCAGCAGCTCGATCAGCGCGGCCTCGTCCGGGGGCCGCGCGGGCACGAGGATCTCGCGGGGAATCGTCGCCTCGCCGTACATCTGCAGCAGGAACTGCTCCACCAGCTCGCCGGGGGTGGCCTCCTCGACCTTGTCGACCACCCAGCCGCGCTGCCCGCGGATCCGGCCGCCACGCACGTAGAAGACCTGGACCGCCGCCTCAAGCGGGTCCTCGGCCAGGGCGATCACGTCGCAGTCGGTGTCGTCGCCGAGCACGACGGTCTGCTTCTCCAGGGCCCGTTGCAGCGCCTGGATGTCGTCGCGCAGCCGCGCGGCCCGCTCGTACTCCTCCACGGCCGCCGCCTCGCGCATCTCGCGCTCCAGCCGCTTGATGAAGCGGCCGGTGTTGCCGGCCATGAAGTCGCAGAAGTCCTCGGCGAGGGCCCGATGCTCCTCGGGGGTGACCCGGCCGACGCAGGGCGCGGAGCACTTGTCGATGTATCCCAGCAGGCAGGGTCGCCCGATCTGCCCCGCCCGCTTGAAGACTCCCGCCGAGCAGGTCCGTACGGGGAAGACGCGCAGCAGCAGGTCGACGGTCTCCCGGATGGCCCAGGCGTGCGAGTAGGGCCCGAAATATCGGGTGCCCTTCCGCTTGGCCCCGCGCATCACCTGCACCCGGGGGAAGTCCTCCCCCATCGTCACGGCCAGGTACGGGTACGACTTGTCGTCGCGATACTTGACGTTGAACCGGGGGTCGAACTCCTTGATCCAGGAGTATTCGAGCTGGAGCGCCTCGACCTCGGTGCCGACCACCGTCCAGTCCACGGACGCCGCGGTCGTCAGCATGGTCTGCGTCCGCGGGTGCAGGCCGGCGAAGTCCGCGAAGTAGGAGTTGAGCCGTTGCCGCAGGCTCTTCGCCTTGCCTACGTAGATCACCCGGCCGCCCGGGTCGCGGAAGCGATAGACGCCTGGCGACTCAGGGATCGATCCGGGCGCCGGTCGATAAGTTGCCGGATCCGCCACACCCAAAGACTACTGGTCCACGCCGACAATCCCGCCGTCCCCGGCGGAGCCGGGCCACGGCCTTTACGCCGTAGATCACGGATGTCACGTCAGCCGGCTCCGGCTGCGGGGCACCTGTGCAGCCGTGCGCGGTGCCGGTGCGCCTCCGCCCGCGATCGGCCGGCGATCAGGACGCGTTGACCTCGTCGAAGAGGGCGATGGCGTCGGCAGGATCCGGGCTCACGAGGCGTTCCAGACCGGCCGTCGCGAACTTCGCCCACCTGCCGGCCCGCGCCCACATCTGCTCCTCGAAGGCGCGCACGACCCTGTCGAGATCGTCGTGGCCGGAGGCGGTGGCGACGGCCTCGGCGAGTTCGGCGCCCTCCAGCATCGCGAGGTTCGCGCCCACACCCAGCGGGGGCATCAGATGGGCGGCATCGCCCAGCAGCGTCACCCCGCGGACGTGGGCCCAGGTGTGCCCCACGGGCAGGACGTACAGAGGTCGGTGGACGAACGCGGTGCCGTGACGGAGAAGGTCGAGGACGGGAGCGGACCAGCCGTCGAACAGCGCCAGCACGCGCGAACGCAGGGTCTCGGCGCCGGCCTGGTCCGGCCCCGCGTCCGAACCCGCGTCCGAACCCGCGTCCGAACCCGCGTCCGGGTTCGCGTCCGGGTTCGCGTGCCAGTCCAGCGGCGCACGGAACTGGGCGTACACCTTGACGTGGCCGCCGCTGTTGCGCTGGGCGACGACGCCGCGGTTCACGCCGTACACGGCGACCGAACCGTCGCCGATCAGCCGCGCGAGGCCGGGGTGGCGGACGTCGACGTCGTCGATCGAGGTCTCGACGGTGGTGACGCCGGTGTAGTGCGGCGTCACTGACGAGACCGCCGGGCGGACCCGAGACCAGGCGCCGTCCGCGCCGGCCACGAGGTCGAACGTCTCCTGCCGCCCGTCCGCGAAACGGACCAGCACGCCGTCCGGGGTGCCCGGCACCACCTCCGTCACGCCCCGTCCCCACTGGACGTCCAGGGAACCGAGCAGCAGGTCGCGGAGCCGCCCGCGGTCGATCTCGGGATTGGCGTCGTCATCCGGATTGTGCGGCCAGTCACGCAGGACGGTCCCGTCCGTGTCCAGGATGCGCATGGCCTGCCCCTCGGGACGGGACAGCGCCTGGAACTCCTCCAGCAGTCCCGCCTTGCTCATCGCGAGCTGGCCGAGATTTCTGTGCAGGTCGAGCGTGCCGCCCTGGGGGCGGGCGTCGGGGGCGGGATCGCGTTCGAAGACGGTGACGGGGTGATCATGACGGTGCAGGACGCGGGCGAAGGTGAGGCCGGCGGGACCGGCGCCGATAACGGCGATACGTTGTCTCATGTCGATACACTGCATTTTGACGAGACGGCGTATCGCAATAGTACGATGTACGCATGACTGTGTGGGACCGGCCGGAGCCGCCGACTCGGCCCGCGCCGCTCGACCGGGGGCGGATCGTCGCCGCCGCCATCGCGCTGGCCGACGAGGGCGGGCTGGAGGCAGTGTCGTTGCGCAAGGTCGCCGCCCGGCTGGACGTCGGCCCGATGCGGCTGTACGGATACATCTCCACCAAGGAGGAGCTGTTCGACCTCATGGTGGACGAGGTGTACGCCGAGATCCTCCCCGGGGAGCGGCCCGGCGACTGGCGGGAGGCGCTGCACGGCCTCGCCCACCGCACCCGTCAGGCCGGCCTCCGTCACGAATGGCTGGCCGACCTGCTCGGCGGGCGCCCGTCCCTGGGCCCGAACGCCCTCGCGGTGACCGAGGCCACGCTGGCCGCCTTCGACGGCCTCACCGACCTCGACACCGTCATACGCGCCGTGGAAGTCGTCAACGCCTACGTCATCGGCGCGATCAGGCGCGAGATCGCGAACCTGCGGGCCGAGCGTGCCACGGGCCTGTCCGACCGGGAGTGGCAGCACGCCTCCGGCCCGCACGTGACGCGGATGCTGGCCACGGGCCGCTTCCCGGCGCTGACCAAGTTCGTGCACGACGGCACAGAGGTGGAGCCCGAGGCGTCCTTCGCGACCGGCCTCGACTGGGTTCTCGACGCCGTGGCCGCCAAACTCACCCGACCGGTCGGCGAGCCGTTCACAATCGCCCCCTGACGCCTTGCATGACGTGCCGCCCGCCATCGCACCGGCTTCCGCGCGATGACGGGCGGCGGTGTCCCTTGGCACCCTCAGACGAGCGAGTGCTCTCGCCGTCGGCCGCGAGGCACGAGGCCGACCAGTCGGTCCCGACATCGGGCCCGAACGGCAGGCCCGGACATCGAGCCCGGACATCGAGCGTGAGCACCGAGCCCAGACAGGCGAACCCGGACGAGCGGGTCCGGCAGCCCTTGTCAGGCGAGGGTGATGCTGTCGCCGCTCACCGTGATCTTCCGCTCGGCGAGCGGCCTGGCCGCCGGGCCGTTCGTCACGGAGCCGTCCTTGGCGCTGAACCTGCTGCCGTGGCACGGGCAGACGATCTCGTTGTTCGAGACGCTGGCGACCGGGCAGCCCTGATGGGTGCAGGTCGCGCTGAACGCCTTGAACTCGCCGGCCGCAGGCTGCGTGACCACGACGTCCTGGTCCTTGAAGACCTTGCCGCCCCCCTCGGGGATGTCGGAGGTCTTCGCGAGCTCGCCCCCGCCCTGCGCCGCCTGGTCCTGGCCGTCCTGCGCACCGCCCTGGTCCGCCGACGCCGTCGTGTCACCGGAGGCGCCGCACGCGCTCAGCGCCACGGCCAGCCCGGCGCCTCCGGCACCGAAGATCACGGCCCGGCGTGTCGTATCCGTCATGCTCATCCTTCCCTGATGCGGCGGCCCGGGACGCCCACGGCCCCGGGTCCTTCCCCTGTGCGACGCGTCACCCTGTGTGTCCTCAGGTACGGCCATCACCCCGTGGCCGGTTCAGAGTGACGCGGTCGAAAGGAGAAGAGTAGGGAGAAATAATGAGACGAATACTCATACGCCCAAGATCTTGCGCAGGAACGCGCCGGTGTGGCTCTCCTCGACCCGGGCGACGTCCTCGGGCGTGCCTGCGGCGATGACCCTGCCACCGCCCGACCCGCCCTCGGGTCCCATGTCGATGATCCAGTCGGCGGTCTTGATGACGTCGAGGTTGTGCTCGATGACGATCACGGTGTTGCCGGCGTCCACGAGGCGGTTGAGCACGCCGAGCAGCCGCCTGATGTCCTCGAAGTGCAGGCCGGTGGTGGGCTCGTCCAGCACGTAGACCGTGCGGCCGGTCGAGCGCCGCTGCAGCTCGGAGGCGAGCTTCACCCGCTGCGCCTCGCCGCCGGACAGCGTGGTCGCGGGCTGGCCCAGCCGTACGTAACCGAGACCGACGTCGTTGAGCGTCTGCAGGTGACGGCGGATGGCGGGGATCGCCTCGAAGAACTCCAGCGCCTCCTCGATCGGCATGTCGAGGACCTCGGAGATCGTCTTGCCCTTGTAGTGGACCTCAAGCGTCTCCCGGTTGTACCGGGCGCCGTGACAGACCTCACAGGGGACGTAGACGTCCGGCAGGAAGTTCATCTCGATCTTGATGGTGCCGTCGCCGGCGCACGCCTCGCAGCGCCCGCCCTTGACGTTGAAGCTGAACCGGCCCTGCAGATAACCACGGACCTTCGCCTCGGTCGTGGCCGCGAACAGCTTGCGCACGTGGTCGAACACTCCGGTGTACGTCGCCGGGTTGGACCTCGGCGTACGGCCGATCGGCGACTGGTCGACGTGGACGACCTTGTCGACCAGGTCGGTGCCGACGACCCGGGAGTGCCGTCCGGGCACGGTCTTCGCGCCGTTCAGCTCCTTGGCCAGCGCGGCGTACAGGATGTCGTTGACCAGCGTGGACTTGCCGGACCCCGAGACGCCGGTGACCGCGGTGAAGACGCCGAGCGGGAACTCGACGTCCACGCCCTTCAGATTGTGCTCACGGGCGCCCTTCACGACGAGCTGCCGCTTCTTGTCCCGCGGACGCCGGATCTCCGGCACGGTGATCGCCTTGCGGCCCGACAGGTAGGCGCCGGTCAGCGACTCCTCGCTGGCGAGCAGGTCCTGCACGGTGCCGGACACGACGACCTGGCCGCCGTGCTCGCCCGCGCCGGGGCCGATGTCGACAACCCAGTCGGCGGCGGCGATCGTGTCCTCGTCGTGCTCGACCACGATCAGCGTGTTGCCCATGTCGCGCAGCCGGATCAGCGTCTCCAGCAGGCGCTGGTTGTCCCGCTGGTGCAGGCCGATGGACGGCTCGTCGAGCACGTACAGCACGCCGACCAGGCCGGAGCCGATCTGGGTGGCCAGCCGGATCCGCTGCGCCTCGCCGCCCGCCAGCGTGCCGGCGGCCCGGTCGAGCGTGAGGTAGTCGAGGCCGACGTCGAGCAGGAAGCCCAGCCGTGCGTTGATCTCCTTGACCACCCGCTCGGCGATCTGCATGTCCCGCTCCGACAGCCGCAGGCCGGACAGGAACTTCGAGCAGTCGGCGATCGACATGCCCGAGACCTCGGCGATCGAGGCGTCCCCCACGGTCACGGCCAGCGAGACCGGCTTGAGGCGGCGGCCCTTGCACGCCGGGCAGGGCACCTCGCGCATGAAGCCCTCGAACCGCTCCCGGCTGGCGTCGCTCTCCGACTCGGCGTGCCGGCGCTGGACCCAGGGGATCACGCCCTCGAAATCGGTGTAGTAGGACCGCTGCCTGCCATAACGGTTGCTGTAGCGGATGTGGACCTGCTCGTCGTGGCCGTGCAGGATCGCCTTCTGCGCCTTCTTCGACAGCCGCTCCCACGGGGTGTCGAGGTCGAAGCCGAGCGCGTTGCCCAGCGCCTCCAGCAGCCGCACGAAGTAGTCGCTCGTGTGGCCGTTCGCCCACGGGCTGATCGCGCCGTCGCCGAGCGTGCGCTCGGGATCGGGCACGAGGAGGTCGGGATCGACCTCCATGCGCGTGCCGAGGCCGGTGCACTCGGGGCAGGCGCCGAAGGGCGAGTTGAACGAGAACGACCGGGGCTCCAGCTCCTCGAACGACAGGTCGTCGTACGGGCAGTAGAGGTGCTCGGAGTAGAAGCGCTCACGGTTGGGGTCGTCGTCGGGAAGGTCGACGAAGTCGAGCGTGATCGTGCCGCCGGACAGCTGCAGCGCGGTCTCCACCGAGTCGGTGAGCCTGCGCCGCGCGCTCTCCTTGACCGACAGCCGGTCGACGATCACTTCGATGTCGTGCTTCTCGTACTTCTTGAGGGTGGGCGGCTCCTCCAGGCGCACGATCGTGCCGTCCACGCGGGCACGGGCGTAGCCCTTGGTCTGCAGCTCGCGGAACAGCTCGGCGTACTCGCCCTTGCGGCCGCGGATGATCGGGGCGAGGACCTGGAAGCGGGTGCCCTCCTCCAGTTCGAGCACACGGTCGACGATCTGCTGCGGCGTCTGCCGGGCGATCGGGCGCCCGCACTGCGGGCAGTGGGGCTTGCCGATGCGCGCCCAGAGCAGCCGCAGGTAGTCGTAGACCTCGGTGATCGTGCCGACGGTCGAGCGAGGGTTGCGGCTGGTGGACTTCTGGTCGATGGAGACGGCCGGGGAAAGGCCCTCGATGAAGTCCACGTCGGGCTTGTCCATCTGACCCAGGAACTGCCGGGCGTACGCGGACAGGGACTCCACGTACCGGCGCTGTCCCTCGGCGAAGATCGTGTCGAAGGCCAGGCTGGACTTGCCGGAGCCCGAAAGCCCCGTGAAGACGATCAGAGCGTCTCGCGGGAGGTCGAGCGAGACGTCCTTGAGGTTGTGTTCGCGTGCGCCACGCACGATCAGGCGGTCAGCCACGGTGGTCCCGATAGGTCGATGAGGTGAATGGAGGTGCACGGGCAGGCTATCCAGAGCCACCGACAATTTCGGGGGGCATCGTCCGGCGGCCGGAGGGGGCGGCCCCGCGTGCTTCCGTGGGACACGCTCCGCGAACCAGGGTATGAGCTTCGTCAAACCCGCGCCCGGCATCCGCGCGAAACCCCTGCTCATACAACCGCCCGCCGCGCCGTCCTCTTCCCCTGCGGTCATGGGCACGGCGGACCGGGACTCCAGGGTCCATGATTCTTCTCATGTCCGTCATCCACGAGATCGAGCGGGAGCTGGCCGAGGCGACCGAGCGCCTGCTGGCGACCGCCGCCCGCCTCACCGACGAGGATCTCCGTGCGCCGTCCCTGCTGCCCGGCTGGACGAGGGGACACGTGCTCACCCACGTCGCCCGCAACGCCGACGGCTGCGTCAACCTGCTGACCTGGGCACGGACGGGGGTGCGCACCCCCCAGTACGCCTCGCTGCGGGCCCGCGAGGCCGGCATCGCGGCAGGCGCCGGCCGCCCGGCCGCCGAGCAGCAAGCCGACCTGCGCGACAGCGCGGAGCGGTTCGCCACGGCGGTCGCGCGGATGCCCGCCGAGGCGTGGACCACGCCGGTCTCGGGGATGTTCCCGCCCGACCACCCCGCCTGGTACGTCCCGATCCGCCGGCTCAGGGAGATCGAGGTGCACCACGCCGACCTCGGGGCAGGCTACGGATGGGCCGACTGGCCCGAGACGTTCGTGAGACGAGAGCTGTACGACACGATGCTCTGGCTCGGCGACGAGAGCCCGGTGAGCGAAGTGGTCGCCCTCGCCCCGGGCACCGGTGAGGTGTTGAGGACGTGGACCGGCCTCGGCGACGGCCCGGCCGTGGAGGGCACTCCGCGCGAGCTGCTCGCCTGGCTCGCGGGCAGGACCGACGGCACGGGCCTGCGACTCGCCCCGCCGCGGCGCCCCACCCGGCCCGATGACGCCGATGCGCGCCTTCCGCTCGACGCAGCCGATGCACGCCTCCGGCACGACACCTCGAACGCGCGCCTCCGGCACGACGCCTCCAACGCGCGCCTCCGGCACGACGCCTCCAACGCGCGCCTCCGGCACGACGCCTCCAACGCGCGCCTCCGGCACGACGCCTCGAACGCGCGCCTCCGGCACGACCCCGCGGGGAAACCGCCGTCCCCGCCTCGCTGGCCGGAGCCGTCCCCGGCGGGACTGCCCGCCGAACCACCGTCGTCCTGGCCGCCCGCCGGGAACTAGAGAGGAACGATCATGACCTATACCGGAAACGTCACCAAAGGCGGACCCGCCGACGTACGCGAGGTGCCCGGGCTGACGATCTCGAAGATCGAGGTCGGCGACTTCGGCAACAACGCCTACCTGCTCCGGTGCACCGAGACCGGCGACGGGCTGCTGATCGACGCGGCGGCCGAGCCCGACCGGCTGCTCGAGCTGATCGGCGACATGCCGATCAGCTCGATCGTGACCACCCATCGGCACCCCGACCACTGGGGAGCCCTGAAGGAGGTCGCCCGCGCCACCGGCGCGCAGACGATCGCCCACCCTCTCGACGCCCCCGAACTGCCGGTGAAGGTCACCAGGGAGGTCGAGCACGGCGACCGGGTGACGGTCGGCGTGGTGACGCTGGACGTCATCCACCTGCGCGGCCACACCCCCGGCTCGATCGCGCTGCTCTACCAGGACCGCCACCTGTTCACCGGCGACTCCCTGTTCCCCGGCGGCGTCGGCAACACGCAGAAGGACCCGGCGCGGTTCGAGCAGCTGTTCACGGACGTCGTGGAACGGATCTTCGACCGCCTCCCCGACGAGACCTGGGTCTACCCCGGCCACGGCAGGGACACCACGCTCGGCGCGGAGCGGCCGCACCTGCCCGAGTGGAAGGCCCGCGGCTGGTGACGTACGCCTGACGCGCACCCGGACGGCCGGTGTCCCAGCGCGGGGGCGCCGGCTCGTCCCAGCACAGCGCCGCCCGAGCGCCTCGTATGTAAGCAGACCCGTACACGAGCAGACCCGTACACGAGCAGACCAGTACGCGAACAGACCAGTACGCGAACAGACCCGGCACTTGAGCGGATCAGGGCGGCCGGGGAGACGGAGCCCGGAAACGGAGACCACCCCGGCCGCGATCCTGCCGCCGGTCGTGCCGATGGGTGCTCCCGCCCGGCCGGTGATCTCAGAACCGTATGAGGGCGTCCGTATAGTGGTCGGCGCACACCGTCCCACCCCCTGGAGCCCGAGCACCTCATGGAGATCACTGGAATCGAACTGCGCCGGATCGCGATGCCGCTCGTCGCGCCGTTCCGGACGTCGTTCGGCACCGAGACCAGCCGCGACGTCCTGCTGGTGCGGGTGGTGACGCCGGAGGCCGAGGGCTGGGGCGAGTGCGTGGCGATGTCCGAGCCGCTGTACTCCTCGGAGTACGTGGACGCGGCGGCCGACGTGCTGCGGCGTTTCCTGATCCCCGCGCTGCCCCGCGAGCTGGACCCCCAGGCCGTCGGTCCCGCGCTCGCGCCGTTCAAGGGCCACCGCATGGCCAAGGCGGCGCTGGAGGCCGCGGTGCTCGACGCGTCGCTCCGGATCACCGGCGAGTCGTTCGCCCGCTACCTGGGCGCCACCCGCGACCGCGTCCCCTGCGGCGTCTCCGTCGGCATCATGGGGTCGGTGGCCGAGCTGCTCGACACCGTCGAGGCGTACGTCGAAGAGGGATACGTACGGATCAAGCTGAAGATCGGTCCGGGCTGGGACGTGGCGCCGGTCCGCGCGGTGCGGGAGCGGTTCGGGGAGGAGTTGCTGCTCCAGGTGGACGCCAACGCGGCCTACACGCTCGCGGACGCCCGGCATCTGGCCCGGTTGGACGACTTCGACCTCCTGCTGATCGAGCAGCCGCTGGCCGACGACGACCTCGTGCAGCACGCGCGGCTCGCGCAGTCGATCCGCACCCCGATCTGCCTGGACGAGTCCATCGAGTCGGCCGCCCACGCCGCGGCGGCCATCAGCCTCGGCTCGTGCTCGGTGGTCAACATCAAGCCGGGGCGGGTCGGCGGTTATCTGGAGGCCCGGCGCATCCACGACCTGTGCCGCGCCCACGGCGTCGCGGTCTGGTGCGGCGGCATGCTGGAGACCGGGATCGGCCGGGCGGCCAACGTCGCGCTGGCCGCGCTGCCCGGCTTCACGCTGCCGGGCGACACCTCCGCCTCGCGGCGCTACTTCCACACGGACGTGACCGCGCCGTTCGAGCTGAACGGCGGGCATCTCGACGTGCCGGACGGCCCGGGGCTGGGCGTGGACCCGATTCCGGACGTCCTGGACGAGGTCACCACGGCGACGGAGTGGATCCGGCTGTGACGCTCCGAACCGGCCAGGCGGCGCCGGGGACACGGTAGACCGGCCGATGCCGAGGGCGGGGGCGGCCCGTCCGGCGTGGCCAAGGGCAGGACGCGACGCGTCCGGCGTCGCCGAAGGCAGGACACGAGCCGTCCGGCGTCGCCGAAGGCAGGGCGCGACCCGTCCGGCGTCGCCGAAGGCAGGGCGCGACCCGTCAGGCGTCGCCGAGTGCAGGATGCGGCCGGGGCTCGCCGGTGGTGAAGACCTTCACGATGCGGTCGGCGGCGAGAGCGGGCTCTTCCGCGCTCTCCACCACGTCGCCCCAGGACCAGCGGTAGAACCAGCCCTCGGACATCGCGACGCAGTCCACCGTCTCGGTGAACAGCGCCGCGTCCGGGTCGCGGACCTTGAGCGACGGCGGGTCGGGGCGCAGGGACGCCTCAAGCCCGCGCAGCTCGAGCTCCCGGGCCAGTTTGCCGAGGAAGTACGTCCGGGTGTGCTCACGAGGCATGGCGACCAGGGCTCCATCTGGACTAGGCGTTTTCTCCACGTGATGGCCCGGGCCCGAAATGGAGGGCCCCAGCCGACCGGGGCCCTGTCCGTGCGACGACGTCAGCCCGCGTTCTCCGAGCGTCGTTCCCTGCGCTGCTGCTGTTTGAACATGAGAACGCGAAGCGGAATGGCGGACACGATCGCGATCTGCATGGTCGCGCCTACCTTGATGAGGTGGTCGCCGCCCGCGAGACCGGCCGCCCAGATCGTCAGGCAGGCCACGTTGATCAGCATCCAGGCCAGCACGACGACGGCCAGATTGCCCTTCGGCTTGGGGTACTCGATGCGGCTGACCATGAGCCAGGCCACGCCGAAGATGGCGGCGAGCGTGACGTAGTTCGGCTGGAAGAGCAGCACGATCGACACCACGGTCATCGCGCCCATCGGGATCGGCAGGCCCATGAAGTCGCCGCTCTTCGTCTTCACGCAGGCGAAGCGGGCCAGCCGTACGACGCCGGCGAGCAGCACGGACCCGGCCGCGCACAGCACCAGCCACAGCGGCAGCTTTCCGGAGAAGCCGGCCCAGATCATCACCATGAAGGCGGGCGCGAAGCCGAAGCTGATCACGTCGGCGAGGTTGTCCAGCTCGGCGCCCATCGCGGACGCACGGAACCTCCTGGCCACCAGGCCGTCGAACAGGTCACAGGTCGCGCCGATCAACAGCAGCACCACGGCCATGCCGAAGAAGCGCGGGTCGGGAACGAACTTGACACCGGCCTGCAGGTTGCTGATCGCCGACCAGGCGAGCACGCAGACGGCGAGGAATCCGCTCAGGGCGTTGCCGAGCGAGAGGGAGTCGGCGGCCGACAGGCGGAAGGCCTTGCCAACGGGCCCGCGCGGCTCCTCATCCACCTCCTCGACCGGCCAGGAGGCCTCGGCTCCGAGGTCAGACGTGGTCAAGGCGCGTCACCCCCGCGACGGTCCGGGTGCCGACGGTGACCGCCGGCCTGATGCCCTCGGGCAGGTAGAGGTCCACCCGGGAGCCGAAACGGATCAGCCCGACCCGCTCGCCCTGGGCGACCTTCGCCCCCGCGAACAGGTACGGCACGATGCGGCGCGCGACGGCGCCGGCGATCTGCACCATCTCGATGTCCCCGAGCGCGGTGTCGAAATGCCAGACGACACGCTCGTTCTTGTCGCTGTCCTTGTTGAACGCGGGCACGAAGCCGCCGGGCACATGCTCGACCGAGGTGACGGTGCCGGCGGCGGGCGCGCGGTTGACGTGTACGTTGAGCGGGCTCATGAAGATCGCGACCCGGGTGCGGCCGTCCGGCCACGGGTCGATGCTCTGCACGACGCCGTCAGCGGGCGAGATGAGCCTGCCCTCGCCGAGCGTGCGCTCGGGGTCGCGGAAGAACCACAGCATCCCGCCGGTGAGGGCGGCGAGCGGCGCCGCGGCCAGCGCCCACCGGGGCGACCTGCGGGTGAGAACGGCGGTGACGGCTGCCGCCGCGGCGGTCGGAGCGAGCCACGGGGACACCCCGCGTGCGAGCCTGACCCGGCCACGGGCAGTTCCCGCGGTCCCGGCTTCAGGGCCGTGGGGCAACGATTCGTTGGACACAGATGACCTTTGTACTCTTCTGGCGACTATGGACCGGCATGCGAGCTGGCGATCGATATTACCGATCCGGCAGTCAATGCGTGGCCCAACCAGAACAAGCAAACAGGGTCAGTGCCCGTTTTGCTAGCCCTGCGGGGCTTCCGCCTGAGATGCCTCCGTCTGGGCAGCTTCAGCCTGCGAGGCTTCCGCGATGGCTCTGTCGTCGCGGCGGGCCTTGATGAGACTGGCGACGGTCGTCACGGCCATGGTCACGCCGATGACCGCCAGCGACACCCAAATAGGGATCTGCGGGGCCCACGAGACGTCATTCTCGTGAAGTGCTTCGAGAATCAGCTTAACCCCGATGAAACCGAGAATGAACGCCAAGCCATAGCTGATGTAGACCAGCCGCTGCAACAGTCCGCCGAGCAGGAAGTAGAGCTGACGCAGGCCCATCAGGGCGAACGCGTTCGCGGAGAACACGATGAAGGCCGCCTTCGTGAGCCCGAAGATGGCCGGAATCGAGTCGAGGGCGAACAGCAGGTCCGTGGTGCCGATGGCGATCATCACGATCAGCATGGGCGTGACCATGCGCCTGCCGTCCACCCGCACGGTCACCCGCGAGCCGACGTAATCGGGAGTGGTCGGGAAGACCCGCCGGGCCCAGCGGAGGAGGATGTTCTCGTTGAACTCCTCTTCCTCCTTGTTGTGGTCCCGGACCAGCGTGTACGCCGTGTAGATGAGGAAGGCCCCGAACGCGTACAGCAGCCAGCCGAAGCGGCTCAGCGCGGCGGCGCCGATGGCGATGAAGATCCCGCGCATGACGAGCGCCAGGACGATGCCCACCAGCAACACCTTGTGCTGGTAGATCCGGGGCACCCCGAAGCGGGTCATGATGATGTAGAAGATGAACAGGTTGTCGACGCTGAGGCTGTATTCCGTCAGATAGCCCGCGAAGAACTCGCCACCCGTCCCGGCCCCGGCCCACAGCGTTAACCCGATGCCGAACAAAACGGCCAGGCAGACATAGAAGCCGACCCAGATGCCCGCTTGTCGCATCGAGAACTCACGTGGTTCACCACGATCGACGATCCACAGATCAACGGCGACCACGAGGACAAGACCCACGATGACCAGGGCCCACAACCACAGGGGCGCATGTACCACGACTACCTCCGGCGCGCGCTGAACACACTGCCGGAGGTCTCTCCCGTCCGAACGCGCACGGCGGACCGACGGCCCCGGGTGCTGACACCGTGATGACGAGACCGCCGCGAAGGGATACTCCCCCCCAACCCGTCCAGTATATGGATCAGACTTAGCCTCACCTAATCCTTGCCGGAACCCCTGCGCTCCTCGGCGAGGACAGGCGACGGCTCACTTGCCCTGCAGTCGTGTGTCACCGGCACGAGAGGGTGGTCGCACCCTCCCGCCACTGTGGTCACCGCTCCTGCGCCGGCCCGTAGGCCGCAAGCCTTACTGCGCCGGCCCGTACAGCCGCGAGCCCGGCTACAGCGCCAGCCCGTACGCCGCGAGCACCGCGCGCAGCGCCGCGTCCTCGTCGGGCAGCTCCCGGCCACGCCGTACGGACGCCTCCGCGAGGCGTGCGGCCACGGCGGGATCGCCGAGCAGACGGCCGATCTCCCGGCTCAGCGCGCCGGGATCCTGCGGCGGCACCAGCAGGGCCGCCTCGCCCACCATCCGGGGCACGCCGCCCACGCGGGTCGCGATGATCGGTTTGCCCGCCTTCAGCGCCTCCTGGACGCTCAGCGGCTGTCCCTCCCACCTGCTGGGCACGATCACCGCCGTCGCGACCTGGAGCAGGTCGGCCGGCTCGGCCCAGCCGTACAGGACCACGGGCAGTTCCTCGGCGTCGACGCGGGCCTGAAGCTCCGCGCGCAGCGGCCCGTCGCCCGCGATCACGAAGACCGGATCCCCCTTGTACGGCCCGGCCGCCGCGTCGAGCAGCGTCTCCAGGCCCTTCTGCTGGGCCAGCCGGGCGACCGTGAGCAGGATCGGCCGCTCCCCCACGGCCTGCGGCGCGTCCGCGGCGCCGGGCAGCCGGGCGGCGATCTCGGCACGCACGTCCTCGGCCGGGCGGGCGGGTTCGGCGAGCGGCGGCGCGGGCACCACCGCGAGGTCCACTCCCCGGGCGCCCCTGGCCCGCATGCGCTCCGCGACGTCCGGCGAGATCGCCAGGACGCGGTCCGCACGCCGGGCGACGATCCGTTCCAGCAGCCGGTAGACCGCGCCGATCGCGCCGCCCGCCGTGACCGCGTTGTGCAGGGTGACCACGAGGCGCGGCCATCCCCGCGCCCCGGCGAGGGCGAGCGCGGCAAGCGCGCCGGCCCGCAGGCCGTGGGCGTGGACGACGTCCGCGCCGCGGGCGAGCCCGCGCAGGCGCAGGGCGGTCCGCAGGTCGTGCGCGGGGTGCGGCCTGTCGGCGATGTCGACTTCGGCGAAGCCCGCGCCTGTGGTGGTGAAGGAGAACGCCTCCTGGGTGCTGCCGGGGCCCGCGACCAGCACCCGGTGCCCCCGCGTGACGAGCCCGCCGGCGAGCATCCGCACGTGCCGGGCCACGCCGCCCACGCTCGATCCCAGCACGAGAACTACGCGACTCATGCCCTCTCCTCACCACCGGCGGCTCTCATACGGCCTTCTCCGCGGGCTGGTCCGCGGGGCTCGCGCCTCTGCCGCGTCGCAGCCCGGACAGGGCGCCGGTCAGGTCCCGGCGGTCCACGAGCGCGGCGACGATGACCCCCGCGACCACGGCCGCCGCACCGGCGATGGCGGCCGTCACGAGACCACCCCACGGGCCCTCGCCCGACAGGGGAAGCCGGGCGGCCGCCGCGCCCGTGAGGAAACCCGCTCCCCCGCCCAGCAGCGCGGCCAGACCGGCCCGCGCGACGCCCTGGGCGGCCCGCGTCCCTCGCGCCCGTACGACGGAGGCCAGCAGCAGCCCGGCCCCCACCGTCATGCCGGCCGCCTGGCCGAGCGCGAGCCCGCCCAGCCCCCAGCCACCGGGCAGCACGAGGACGAACGCCACCTGGGCCACGGCCACGACCAGCCACCCGGCGACCTGTCCCCGGGCCGCCGCCCTGCCCTGTCCCGTGGCGTACAGCACCCGGCTGAGGTGGGCCACCAGGCCATATCCGACGAGCCCCGGCGCGAACAGCGCGATCCCCCGGGCGAACTCCGCCGCGGCGACCTCGGTGTCGGCCTGGGCGAGGAAGACGTGCGCGACCGGCGCCGCGACCGCGGCGAGCGCCCCCGCCGCCAGGCCGCAGACCAGCACGACCGCGCGGGTCGTCCGCGCCGCCAGCGCCGCGAAGCCCTCGCCCCCGTCCGCACCCGTGGCCTGCGCCCGCGCGGCGAGCGCGGGGAACGCACTGGTCGCGATGGGCACCGCGAGCACGGCGTACGGCACCTGGTAGATCGCCCACGCGTAGTTGTAGGCGGGCAGCGCGCCCCCGCCGACGCGGTTGGCGATGGGGATCAGGATCGCCGCGGCGGCCTGCTGGGCGACCAGCGCGCTCAGCCCGGCCAGCGCGAGCCGCCGCACCTGTACGGCGACGCCCTCGGGAAAGCGGAGCGTGGGCCGCCACCGCAGGCCGAGCCGCCATGTGGGCCCGATCACCGTGACGACCAGGGCCAGCACGCCGAGCGTCGTCCCCGCCGACAGCGCGATCTCGGCCGGCGCGGGCACGGTGGCGGGGTCCTTGTGGCCGTCGCTGAGCGGCCCGAAGACCAGGTAGGCGACGATGACCACGACGCTCGACACCAGCGGCGCCAGCGCCGGGCCCGAGAACCGGCGATGGGCCTGCAACACGCCGTAGAGCACCACGGCCATGCCGTACAACGGGATCTGCGGCGCGAAGACGACCAGCATGCGCGCGGCCACGGCGGCGACCTGGCCCGCGTCGCAGTGGTCGATCTCGGAGCCCGCCAGCAGCCGCACCACCGGCGCCGCGACCAGCGCGGTCAGCGCCGCGAGCGGCACCAGCAGCACGACCACCCAGGTCAGCAGCGCGGAGGCGATCCGGCCGACCTCCGCGCGCGCCTCGCCGTCCGATCTGGCGGCGGCGCCGGCGAGCACCGGGACGACCATCCCGGCGAGCGCGCCGCCGACCACGACCTCGAACACGATGTTCGGCACGTTGTTGGCCGTGTAGTAGGCGGTGGCCAGGCAGTTCGTGCCGACGGTGCGGGCGAACGCCAGCTGCTTGGCGAAGCCGGTCACCCGCGCCAGGACCGTGATGATCCCGATGAGGACCGCCGCCCCCGCGATCCCCGCCCCGAGCCGTCTAGCCATGCCGCTCAACCATGCCGCTCAACCATGCCGCTCAACCATGCGATCAGCCATGCCGGTGCCGTACGGCTCCGCGGACGGCTCTGGTCGTCCAGGTCACCCGCGCGACCCCGGCGTGCCGGAGGTGGTCTGCGGGGCGCGGCGGCCGAGCATGTCCAGGCGGTTGAGCACCCGGTTGCCGGCGATGACCTTGGTGAAGCTGACCTTCTCCGAGGCGGCGGTGAGGGCGGCGACGACGCCGAGTGCGGCGATCCGGCCGGGCCTGCCCAGCCGGGCCGTGGCCGCCAGGCCGAGCAGCGCGCCCAGGGCGTTCGCCCCGGCGTCGCCGAGCATCGCCCGCTCGCCCAGGTCCTCGGGCAGCAGCGCCGCCGCCGCGCCCAGCGGGACGGCGGTCAGCGCGGCGGCCTGACGGGAGCGCGGGCCGTACGGCGCGGCGATCGAGGCGGCCAGCAGCGGAGCCCCGGCGAGCAGCCCCACCTTGATCGCACGGCCGGGCCGCAGGTCGAACAGGTTGGCCAGGTTGGCGCTGCCGGCGATCAGCGCCCCGTCGACGAGCGTGTCGAGGGACCGAGCCAGCACGCCCCCGCTTCGGGCGTCACGCGGGGAGAGCGCCGCCGCGGCGAGCCCGGTCGCGCCGATGCCGAGGATCTTGACCGCTCCGCTGGTCACCTCGCCGCGCGCGAGCGCCGCCAGGTGGCCCTTGAACCCCTTCGACGAGGTCGTGCCGAACAGGTCGTCGTACGCGCCGAGGACGCCGCTGCCCGCTCCGGCGAGCACGGCGGCCGCACGGGCCCGTACGGGCAGGCCGGGGGCGAGGGCCGAGGCGGCGACGGCGCCCGCGGCGAACGCGGGGCCCTCCAGCAGCGTGACCGGCTCGCCCCGGTGGTTGACCCGGGTCCAGTATTCGTCTGCGGTCTTCTCGTCGCCGATCGGCGGGCGGCGCCGGAAGGCGGCGAAGGCGGCGCGCGCGGCGACCGCGCCGAGCGCGGCGCCGACGGCAGCTCCGAGCACCGCGGCGGCGCGGGTGCCGGCCTGGGGACGTCTGGCCACGGCTGTTGCCCTTCTCTACGTGTTCGTCAGGCGTGATGCGCCGACCGGCGGCTCACCCCCGGCTCGCCGCCGGGGTGGGGGTCTGGCTGGGCGCGGTCACCGCGGGCTCGAACGCCGTCGCGCCGCTGCCGACTCCGTAGGAGCCCGAACGGCCGGCCAGTTGCTCCCGCAGAGCGTAGACCACCACGACACGGCCCGCGGCGAAATCGACGGTGTCGACGGTGGAGACCGCCGAGGCCACGCCGCCGGTGTCGTGCAGCGCCGCGATGACGCCGCCGTTGGCGGAGGCGGTGACGGTGCCCGCAAGGACCGTGCCGAGAGCGCCGCCGTCGAGGCCGGCCGCGACCGAGACCAGCGCGTTCGTCTGCCGGTCGGCGTCCTCCCCTTCGTACGGCTGGGCCGGCGCGAGCACGATGGCCAGCGTCGCCCGCTGCTCGGGGTTGCCGTTCATGGTGAGGAAGTCGCCCGCCTGGAACGCCTCCAGCACGCCGGTCGCCGCGGGGTTGGCCCGGCCCGCCTGCGTGTGGTCGTTGGTGACGATGGCGCCGGCGAGCATCGTGGCGGCCTTGTCGTACGGCGTGGCACCGTCGGGGAAGGTCGTGCCCGCCGGGGCCAGGTTGGTGGCGAGCCCGTCGATCACGCTCGCCTGCTCCGCGTCGATGAACTTGTCGGTCAGGCTGACCCGGCCGGAGTAGGAGGCGCCCGCGCTCGTGACGAGCTTCTCGATCGGGTCGCGCAGCGCGGCCGACGCGCCGGGGGCCTCGACGAGCACGACGCGCTCTCCCGCGAGCTGGCCGCGCACGAGGTCGGGCAGGTGGGTCGTGACCAGTGAGTCGCCGCCCTCCTCACGCGTCTGCAGCTCCGAGATCTGCGTCAGGTACTTCTCGTTGGCCTGCCGCAGCGACGCGGTCATCTCCTCGGCCGACTTGAAGAACGTGGGCTCCAGCACGGTGCTGCCCAGCACGATGCCGACCGTGAGCGCGAGGAAGATCGCCACGATCGAGACGAGGTGATAACGGAAATCGATCACGAGAAGAGTCCGACCAACCAGAAGATGAAGCCGTTCCAGGCCACGCGCAGGCCGTTCAGCCACACCTGGCCGATCGGCGATACCGAGAGCACCACGCCGATCGTGACCAGCGTGGTGGCGACGAGCAGCAGCAGGGAGGGCGTGGAGATCCGGCTGCGGTAGAGCCTGCTCACGCCCTTGGCGTCCACGAGCTTGCTGCCGACGCGCAGGCGGGTGAGGAACGTGCTCGCCGCCCCCGACCTGCCCTTGTCGAGGAACTCGTCGAGCGTCCAGTGGGTGCCGACCGCGACGATCAGCGTGGCGCCCTTGTCGTCGGCCAGGAGCATGGCGATGTCCTCGCTCGTCCCGGTCGCGGGGAACACGACCGCCTCCTGGCCCAGCTTGCGCACCCGCTCCAGCCCCGGCGCCCGGCCGTCGCGGTAGGCGTGGACGACCAGTTCGGCGCCGCAGCACAGCGCCTTCTCCGAGACGGAGTCGAAGTCGCCCACGATGATGTCGGGCACATACCCGGCGTCGAGAAGCGCGTCCGCCCCGCCGTCCACGCCGATCAGCACCGGGCGGTACTCCCGGATGTACGGCCGGAGCGTGGCGATGTCCTCCTTGTAGTGGTAACCCCGCACCACGATGAGGGCGTGGCGGTTCTCCAGGGAGGTGCGGATGTCGGGCACGCCGACGCCGTCGATCAGAAGGTCGCGCTCGCGCCGGACGTACTCCATCGTGTTGGCGGCGAACGCCTCGATCTGGACGGCGAGGCCCGCGCGGGCCTCGGTCATGGCCGCCTCGACGGTCTCGGCGGTCTGCGCCTGTCCCTTTCCGACGAGTTCCTCGCCGAGGTAGACCATGCCGTCGTGGACGCGGATCACGTCGCCGTCGGCGATCCGTTCGAACAGTTCCGGCGACGCGTTGTCGATCAGGGGAATGCCCGCGTCGATCAGGATCTGAGGCCCGAGGTTGGGGTAACGTCCGCTGATGCTCGCGGCGACGTTGACCACGGCCGCCACACCGCACGCGACGAGAGCCTCCCCGCTGACCCGGTCGATGTCGACGTGATCGATAATCGCGATTTCTCCGGGCTTGAGGCGCTTGGTCAGCCTCTTCGTCCGTCTGTCGATTCTCGCCACTGCCGTCACCCCGGGAAGGCCGTCAGCCTTCCTGCGGCGGAGGCCCGGAACATTCAAGCTCGGGACCTTCATCATGACCATCCTGCCAGAGGCGGCGACCGCCACGCTTCCACACCTTACGGCTCGTCTGAATTGTCACTGCAAGTCAGGGATGTTGCCGAGGTGCGCCGACCAGGGACACCCCAGGTCAACGCCCTGCTTCCGCGACGCCGTCGCCCCCTGTTCCTCCGCCCCCTCGTTTCCGGGGCTTGACTGCTTCCCGGCGCGCCCCGCTCCAAACGTCACCCCCGTGCGCGCCCCGCCGAGTGTACGCGCTGACCAGGCGAACACCGCGAAAGTCAGCAACCCCGGCCCGATGGCGGAACCCTCCGCCATCGGAACCTCGGCCGGCGGAACCCTCGGCCGGCGGAACCCTCGGCCGGCGGAACCCTCGGCCGGCGGAACCCTCGGCCGGCGGCACGAGAGAAGACCGGCACCCGGCGTCTGCAGCCGCAGTGCGCGGCCGTGAACCGGCACGGGCGGGCCCGAGCCCCCCAGCCCGCCGCAGAGCCGCATCCCCGCCCGGGACAGGGCCGAGCGGGACCGAGACGCGGCGGACCCGAGCCCCTCAGCCCGCCGCAGAGCCGCATCCCCGCCCGGGACAAGGCCGAGCGGGCCCGAGACGCGGCGGACCCGAAGCTCTCAGCCGGCGCGGCGGCCCGAGGGCTTGGCCGTTCCCGACGACGCCTTCTCCCAGGCGGCCTTGTCGGCGGCGGCGATGGACAGCAGCTCCGCGGCGTGCGCCCGGCCGAGCTCGGAGTCCTCCAGCCCGGCGAGCATGCGCGACAGCTCCCGCTCGCGTCCCTCCTGGTCGAGCGTCACGACGCCGCTGCGGACGACCCGGCCGTCGCTCGCCTTCTCGACCACGAGGTGCTGGTCGGCGAAGGCCGCGACCTGCGGCAGGTGGGTGACCACGATGACCTGCGCCGTCCTGGCGAGCTTGGCCAGCCGCCTGCCGATCTCCACGGCCGCCTTGCCGCCCACGCCCGCGTCGACCTCGTCGAACACGAACGTCGGAACGGGGTCGGCGCCGGCGAAGACCACTTCGATGGCGAGCATCACCCGGCTCAGCTCACCGCCGGAGGCGCCCTTGGTCAGCGGCAGCGGCGGCGCGCCGGGATGGGAGGCCAGCCGGAGCTCCACCTCGTCCACGCCGTGCGGGCCGAAGCCCTCGGTGGCGGTGATCGCCACGCTCACCCGGGCGTGCGGCATGGCGAGCGCGGTCAGCTCCTCGGTCACCGCCTGGCCGAACCGCTCGGCGGCGGCGGTGCGGATGGCCGTCAGCTCGGCGGCCAGCTCGCCCAGCCGCTCGGTGAGCTCGCCGTGCTCCCGCGTCAGCTCCTCGATGCGCTCGTCGTCGCCATCGAGCTCCGTCAGCCTCTCGGCGGCCCGCTGGGCCCACGCGAGCACGGCCGAGACGTCCTCGCCGTACTTGCGCATGAGCCCGTTCAGCGCCGCCCTGCGCTCCTGCACCGCGGCGAGCCGGGCCGGGTCGGCCTCGACCGACTCGGCGTACGCGGCCAGCTCGGTCGCCACGTCGGAGACCAGATAACCGGCCTCGGCCAGGCGGTCGGCGAGCCCGGCGAGCGCGGGATCGAAGTCGCGTACGGACTCCACGGCCGCCTTCGCGTGACCGAGCAGCGACACGGCGTCCTGCACGTCCTGCGCGCCCGACATCGGATCGCCGAGCAGCGCCGTGTGCGCGGTCGTGGCGGCGGTGCGCAGCGCGTCGGCGTGGGAGAGCCGCTCGGCCTCCTCCTTCAGCTCGGCGTCCTCCCCCGCCCTGGGCTCGACCTTCTCGATCTCCTCCAGGCCGAACCGCAGCACGTCGGCCTCCTGCGCCCGCTCCCTGGCCTTGACGGTCAGCTCGTGGAGCAGCTCCCCCACCTGCTTGTGCCGCTTGTATGCCTGCTCGTAGGCCCGAAGGGGTTTGACCAGCTCGTCGCCGGCGTAGCGGTCGAGCGCCGCGCGCTGCCTGCCGGGCTGGAGCAGCCGCTGCTGGTCCATCTGCCCGTGCACGGCGACGAGGTCGTCGGCGATGTACGTCAACGTGCCCACCGGCACGGCACGGCCACCCAGCCAGGCGCGGGAGCGGCCCTCCGCGGAGACCGACCGGGCGATGATGAGCTGCCCGTCTTCGACCTCGCCGCCGACGTCGGCGACCTGCTGCGCCACGCGGCCCCCGGGCTCGATCACGAGCGTGCCCTCGATCAGCGCCTTGTCGGCGCCCGGCCTGACCCGGGCGGGGTCGGCCCGCCCTCCGAACAGCAGGCCGAGACCGGTGACGACCATCGTCTTGCCGGCCCCGGTCTCACCCGTGACGACGGTGAATCCCGGTGACAGCTCCAGAACGGCTTCGTCGATCACGCCGAGCCCCTGGATGCGGACCTCCTCGACCCGTGGCCGCACTGGTCCCTCCCGTTTTGCCGACCGAACTCGCCAGAGATCCTACGCGTAACTCGTCAAGATTTTCGAGGACAGCGTGACCCGGCCGCGACCCGAACGAGAATCTGTGGATACGAAAGTCCTGCTCATCCGGCATATCACCACCAACTGCCACAACCCGCTGTGGATCGCGGCTTCTCGCGGGGTCTCGGGGGATCTCGGGGGTCAGCCGGAGCGTACGCGGCCTCGCCAGCCCTGCACCGGCAGGCCGAACTTCGCGACCAGGCGGTCGGTGAACGGCGCCCCGGTGGTCTCCACACCGAGCAGGCGGGCCAGCCTCACGGGCACCTCGCCCCTGCGTACCTCCACGCGGGCGCCGGGCGGGATGTCGAAGCGGCGGCGGCCGTCGCACCACAGCACACCGGCACTGGTGTCGGGGAGGATCTCCAGCGCGAGCGTGGACTTCGGCGACACCACCATCGGCCGGGCGAACAGGGCGTGGGCGCTGTTGGGCACCAGGAGCAGCGCCTCCACCTCGGGCCAGACGACGGGCCCACCGGCCGAGAAGGCGTACGCGGTCGACCCGGTGGGGGTCGCGCAGATCACGCCGTCGCACCCCCAGCGCGACAGCGGGCGGCCGTCTATCTCGGCGACGACCTCCAGCATGCGGTCCTTCTTCTCGACCGACGCCTCGTTGAGCGCCCAGGTCCGCGCGAGAACCGACCCGTTCAGGCGCACGACGACGTCGATCGTCATGCGCTCCTCGACCTCGTAGCGGCCCTCGACCACCAGGTCCACCACGGACGCCAGGTCCTCCACCTCGGCCTCGGCGAGGAAGCCCACGTGCCCCAGGTTCACGCCGAGCAGCGGCACCGCGGCCGGGCGGGCCAGCTCGGCGGCGCGCAGCAGCGTGCCGTCACCGCCCAGGACGATGATCAGCTCGGCCCCTTCCAGGGCCGCGTCGTTCTCCGGGACCACCTCGACGTGGGCGCAGCCCAGCTCCTCGGCCTCCTCGTCGAGCACCCGCACGTTGATGCCCGCCTCGATCAGCCGTTCCATGACGAGGCGAGCGCTGCGCACGGCCGCCTCCCGGCCCGTGTGCGCCGTCACCAGGACGGTCCTCTTGGCATCCGCCCGGTCCGCCGCGCCGCCCGTGCTCATCGTGCTCATCGTCTCCACGCCTCGCCGCCCGCTCTCACTGCGGTCCCTCCGCCACCGCCGTGTCGATGGCGGCGTCCACATCGGGAACGGGATCGTGCCCCGGCCCCTTCCCGAGCCACAGAACGTATTCCACGTTTCCCGACGGCCCCGGCAACGGACTCGCCGTCACGCCCTTCACCGTCAGGCCGAGCGATCCCGCCGCCGCCGCGACGTCCCGCACCGCCTGCGCCCGCAGAGCCGGGTCGCGTACGACGCCTCCCGAGCCCACGCGCTCCTTGCCCACCTCGAACTGCGGTTTGACCAGCATCGCGAACTCCGCCACCTCGGCCGCACAGCGCACCAGGGCCGGGAGGACGAGCCGGAGGGAGATGAACGACAGGTCCCCGACGATCAGCGTCGGCGGCTCGCCCACCATCTCCGGGGTCAGGTCGCGGACGTTGACCCGCTCCATCACCGTGACCCGCTCGTCCGTACGCAGCGACCAGGCGAGCTGGCCATACCCCACGTCGACCGCGAGCACATGGGCGGCGCCGTGCCTGAGCAGGACGTCGGTGAAGCCGCCGGTCGAGGCGCCCGCGTCGAGGCACCGGCGTCCCTCGACGCGCAGCCCTTCGAACGCGCTCAGCGCGCCGAGCAGCTTGTGGGCGCCCCTGGACACGTAATCGGGGCCCTCGGCGGTCTCGGCGACCACGATGGGGGCGGCGGTGTCCACCTGGGTGGCCGCCTTGCCCGCCACCCGGCCTCCGACGCTGACCCGGCCCGCCTCGATGAGCTGGACCGCCTGCTCCCTGGACCGGGCGAGCCCGCGGCGTACGAGCTCGCTGTCCAGCCGGACGCGCTTCACCGGGCCCGCCCGGCGGCGTCGTCTCCTGTCGTACGGACCCACGTCCGGCCCACGCCGTCCTGTGCGCTACGGATCCGCGCCCGGCGCGCGGCGGCCACCGCTACCGCCGTGGGGCTCACTGATCGCTCCCCCGGTCGCCGTGTGCTTCGGCCTGCCGCTCGCCGGTGTCCTCCACGGACGCGAGCACCGCCTCGAGGCCGCCGAGGACCTGTTCGAAGACGCCCACGTGCTCGGACACCGGCGCGTGAGCCAACCGTCCGAGAGGCGACAACGCGGCCTGCACGCCGTCGGCGCCCGAGGCGTGATGCTCCCCGGCCGCGATCCCGCTGTCCGTCATGGTCCCTTCCCGCTCCGATCAGCTGCCCCGTCAGGCTTTCCTGTCACGCTTTCCCGTGCACCCCCGGCCCGCGTCCGGGCGTCGGCCCGGCTCGCACCGGACCAAACCCCGGACGTCGCAGGAGGGCGCACGCGGCCACGCCGCGCGGCTCCACCCGTATGAGCCCCTGCGGCACTGGTCGCCTCGACGCTATCGGACGCCACCGACGGTCGTGCGCCGTCCGGCCGTTCCGCAGGGGGCCACAGGGTGCCGCGGGAGGGGCGCGGGCCTTCCCACCACATGATCTCGCCGCACGCGGCCTGCGAACGGCGCGCTCAGCCCCCCTTGATCGTGCAATCTACGGCGCGCGGACCACCGCACTCGCACCGTTGCGTTTCCATGACCCGACGCGGATTTCGCGCAGGCGGTCCGTGGAAAGCTACTGTCGGTAGGTAGAGGGGAATCACATCGCCGACCGATGATCCGTGCGCGGTTCACGAGGAGACCCGGTCCGCGAGACGACACGGTCCGTGAGAAGAAAGGCAGGCGCATGGCGACCGTCGAGGAATGCCGGGCGGCGCTGGACAAGCTCGTCGAGCAGTTCGACGACATAAGCGAGGAGGACCGTGCCAAGCACGTGGTCGAACGCCGGCTGGCCTGCCGGATCTCCGATCTCGGCGTGACCTTCTACGGCCGCATTCACCGGGGCGGGCTCGACGCCTTCAAGGAAGTGCCCCCGGAGGATGGTCGGCCCGCCGAGGTCAAGCTGACGCTCAAGAGCGAGGACCTGGTCTCGATGGTCAACGGCGAGCTGGACATGGGCCGCGCGCTGCTGGGCGGCCGGGTCAAGATCGACGCGAGCCTCGGCGACCTGCTGCGCCTTCGCAAACTCCTCTGACCCGTCCAGTCGGCCGCTCCTCCATTCCGGCCGCTCCCGGCTGGCCGCTTCCGCCACACTGGCAACGCACCCCGGCGCGGACCCGTGCCACGCGCCGGGCTGGGCCATCGCCACACGCGACCCATCGGTCTCACCACGAGCCACGCGGGGGCCTCACGCACGGATCTCGCAACACACCCACCAGGACCCTCACGCCGCATGCCGGGTAAGGGCCCTGGCCCCGCGCGACGCCGGGCCCTCGACCGAGGCGCATGGCATGAGACGTGCTGCCTGAGGCGGGGTGCCTGAGACCGGCGGGCATGAGGCCTAGGAACTCAGGGGGCGTGGGACGGGCTGCCTGAGGCGGCGGGATGCGGGAGGCGACGCCGCCGACGCGTGGTCAGCGGCCGAGTGCAGTCAGGGCGGCCTTCACCGCGCCCTCGTCCGCCTGGCCGTCCCCCACCGCCTCCCAGGTGGCGGCGCACGCCGCACGCAGCCCCTCGACGGGGTCGCCGTCCCCCGTGAGCGCGAGCTCGCCGTCCTGCCACACGGCCGTCCACCCGCCGCAGGTCCAGCCGCCCGAGCCATGCCGTACGGGGACCACGGGCGTGTGCAGACCGGACAGGTCGGCGGCGATGTGGGTGGGACGGTGATGGGGCGCGGCGGTGAGCACATCCAGAGGAGTGGCGACACCGGTCAGCACGAGCAGGCTGTCGACCCCGGCCCGGGTCGCGCCCTCGATGTCGGTGTCGAGCCGGTCGCCGACGATCAGCGGCCTCTCGGCGCGAGTGCGGATCATCGACTCGCGGTGCAACGGCGGCTCGGGCTTGCCCGCGACCACGGGCTCGACGCCGGCCGCGGTGGCGATCACGCGGCTCATCGCACCGTTGCCGGGCTGCTTGCCCCGGCCCGTCGGCATGGTCGTGTCACCGTTGGCCGCGACGAACCACGCTCCCTGACGTACGGCGAGCGCCCCTTCGGAGAGCAGCCCGTAGGACAGGTTGTCGGCGATGCCCTGCACGACGGCGGCGGGCGCGTCCAGGGCGGTGGTCACCGGGCGCAGGCCGTGCTCGCGCAGGGCCATCCGCAGTCCCATGCCGCCCACCACCAGGACGGCGGAGCCG
This sequence comes from Microbispora sp. CL1-1, assembly GCF_012034195.1. NCBI lineage: Bacteria > Bacillati > Actinomycetota > Actinomycetes > Streptosporangiales > Streptosporangiaceae > Microbispora > Microbispora sp. CL1-1. Next base: position 6,762 of record NZ_JAATEK010000052.1, on the reverse strand, counting down.
GCCGGGACGTGCTCGGCGATCAGCCGGGCCGCCGCCTGCGCGGAGGTCACCACGTCCTGCGGGGCCGCCGGAATGCCCAGGTTGGTGAGGTGCTGGGCGATCGCCCCCGGCGTGCGGGACGCGTTGTTCGTCACGAACGCGAGCCGCACGCCCCGGTCCTGGGCCTTGACCAGCGCCTCCGGCGCGCCGGGGACCGCCTGTCTGCCGAGGTAGACGACGCCGTCGAGGTCGAGCAGCAACGTGTCGTAGGCGTCCACGAGCACGCCGGTGGTTTCTTGCATGGCGGAAGTATGGCCTACGGTCACGCCTGCCTCGCCCGCAGCGTGGCCCTGACCTGCTTCAGCGCGGACACGTAGTGACGAAGATCGGGGCGCATCGCCACCGCCACCGCGAGGGGCTCCTGAGCCGCCTCGATGTCTCCGCTGCGCCACAGTGACAAGCCGAGACCGAAGTAGGCGTAATCCTCGGCGGGGTTGGCGTCGACGATCCACCGGAAACTGCCGGCGGCCTCGTCGTACCGCTTCGAGTTGAACTGGGCCCGGGCGAGGGCCTCGCGGATGCTGCGCGAATCGGGCTCGGCCCGCACGGCGTGCTCCAGGATCGCCGCCGCGGCGGCCGGGCTGCCCTCTTCGAGCAGCTTCATGCCACGCTTGAACCACTCGTAGACACCGCCGGAAGGCGTACCGCCCGGATCATTGGAAGAAGCAGAGGCCTCGTTTCGTCCTTCGAACATGGGGTAAGCCCTCCTGCACTCCGATTTCACAAGCAACCGGGCACCGCAGCGTCGGGGAGTCCGGGCACTTATGGCAACATGCCCGGTATGGAGAGTTCTGAACGGGCGGGACTGGTGCTACGTCCGTTCCGCGGCGTGCGTTACGCGGTGGACGATCTGGCCGCTGTCACCTCACCGCCGTACGATCTCATCTCCCCTGAAGAGCTGCGAGATTTGCTCAGTCGTCATCCGAACAACGTAGTGCGCCTGATCCTTCCCGGAATCAGCCACTACGGTGAGGCGAGCGAGGCGTTGAGCGAGTGGCTCGCCACTGGAGTGCTGACGGTCGACTCCCTGCCCGGCCTCTACGTGTACGAGCAGAGCGGGGTCGGTTTCCTGCAGCGGGGCCTGATCGGAGGCGTCGGCGTCGGGTCGACCGCGATCCTTCCGCATGAGAACGTCCTGCCGGAGCCCGTCGCCGACCGGCTCGCCCTGATGCGGGCGACACAGGCCAACTTCGAGCCGATCTTCCTGCTGTACGAAGGCGGCGGCACCGCCTCCCGGCTCGTCGACGACGTGGCCGCCCAGCGTTTCCCCCTCATGGACGTCCGGACGCGCGAGGGCGTGCACCACCGGCTCTGGGCGGTGACCGACCCCCACGAGATCGAAGCCGTCGCGGAGGACCTGCACGATCGCCAGGCGCTGATCGCCGACGGTCACCACCGCTACGCCACATATCAGGCGCTGCAGAAGGACCACATCGGGCCCGGGCCCTGGGACTACGGCCTGGCCTACCTGGTCGATTCCACGGCATACCCGCCCGAGCTCCGGGCCATCCACCGGGTCATTCCGGGACTGCCCCTGCAGGAGGCCGCCGCCCGGGCCAAGGGCGCGTGGCAGGTGCAGGAGTTCCCCCTGGTCGAGGACGCCCTCGCGGGGCTCGCCACCGCGACCGGCCCCGCCTTCGTGCTCGCCGGTGACGGACCCGCCCATCTGCTGACAGACCCTGACCCGCTGCAGGTCGAGCACGCCATGCCGGCCGGGCAGTCTCCGCGGTGGCGGATGCTCGACACCTCGGTCCTCACGACGTTCCTCCTGCCGAAGGTGTGGGGGATCACCGACAGCGAACAGTCGGTGATGGTCGTGCACCACGACCCGCTCGACGCGGTGGAGAGGGCGCGCCGGCTCGGCGGGACGGCGGTGCTGCTGAATCCGCTGTCCACGGAGGACGTCCTCACGGTCGCGGCGCAGGGCGAGCGGGTGCCGCGCAAGTCGACTTCGTTCGGACCCAAGCCCCGCACGGGCCTGGTCATGCGGACCTTCGCGACTGACTGACCACCTCGCCGGCGAACTCCGCCGAGACGGCGTCGTCCTGGTGATGGCAGGATGACGCCGCCGGAGAGGCGCCGGAGACATCGCCACTGGGTGCCGCCTGGGACATGGCGGCATCGGGCACACCATGGCCATCACCGGCCTGCCCAACCCGCGCTGCAGGGCCGTCGCCCCAGGGCCCCGCCTCGGGCGTGACCGTATCGGGCGCGTCTGGGGCGGCACCGGCCCTCCCGATCCCGGCCCCGGCATCATCACCGCAGGATGCCGCTTCAGGCATGACAAGATCGGGCGCCTCGGCTACCTCGGCGGCCCGCCCGTTCCGGGTGGCCGCCCTCTCGTCGTCGGCCTGGGGCGTTCTTCTGCATGGCCTGATGCGGGGCGCGGCCGTCTCGACGCGGCGTGCCGTACGGACCTCGATCTCGTAGCGACTGCCGCCGCGCCACCAGCGGCGGCGCAGCGCGCCCTCCACCTCGACCAGATCATCGCGTTGCCAGCCGGCCAGCATGGCCCGCACGCCGTCGTCGATCGTCGCGCACTCGATCGCGTCCGACCGCTGACGCCCCGAGCGGCTTCCCGGTCTGCGGACCGCGAGGCGCCACTGCGTCAGCAGGGCTCCGCCCGGCAGTTCCCTGTGTGCCGGCTCCATGGACAGCCGCCCGGCCAGCACCACCTCGTTGCGGTGCATGTGAACTCCTCTCTACCGTGGAGATCACTATGCGTGACCAGGTTGGGCCGGTGCGGTCCTGAATGCCATTCTGTGAATACCGGTTCTAGTTTCGGGAGTGGCCTGTGGACAACGTGACTCCGCTCGGCGGCGACGTCTACGAGATCGACACGCGGATGGCGGGTTACTCCGGCATCACCGCGGGCTATCTGATCCTCGGCGACCGCCCCTGCCTCGTCGAGACGGGCACCTCGACCTCGGCTCCCGTGGTCAGGGACGCCCTGTCCTCCCTCGGCGTGGGACCGGACGACCTCGCGACCGTCGTTGTCACCCACATCCATCTGGATCACGCCGGCGGCGTGGGCGACATCGCGAACTACTACCCGTCCGCCGAGATCGTCGTACACGAGAAGGGCGCCCGCCATCTCGCCGATCCCTCCCGGCTCATGGCGAGCGCCAAGATGGTCTGGGGCGACAAGCTCGACGTACTGTTCGGCACTCTGGCGCCGACCGACGCGGCCCGCATCAGGGCCCTGGGCGACACCGGGACGATCGATCTGGGCAACGGCCGCACCCTGGCGAGTCACTACTCCCCCGGCCACGCCAAACACCACGTGGGCCTGCTCGACTCGCTCACCGGTGACCTGTACGTGGGGGACGCCGCCGGTGTGTATCTGCCCGAGACCGGGGACCTGCGGCCCGCCACACCGCCGCCGGATTTCGACCTCGACGTCGCCCTCGGCTCGATCGCGCTGTTCACGGCCCTGAAGCCGCAGCGGCTGCTGTTCAGTCATTACGGACCGGTGGAGGACGTGCCCTCGACCCTCGAACGCTCGGCCGAGGAGCTCCGGATCTGGGTGGACCTCACCAGACGGGCCAGGGCCGAGGGGCTCGATCTCGATCACGCCGTCGCCATGGTCCGCGACCGCACGCGGGAGCGGTACGCCGCGCTGCGCGCCGACGAGGCCACCGCCGAGCAGTTCGAGCTGTTGAGCGGCGCGCCGTCGAACGTCGCGGGGATCATGCACTGGCTGGATCGCACCCCGCGCTGACCGTCAGCCCGTAGTCACGGCCCGGCTCTCCCGGAGCGAGCTTCCCCGGAAAGACGAACGGGCGCCGCCAAGGCGGCGCCCGTTCGGAACATCAAGGCTGGCGCTTCGTCCGATCCTCGGGGTCCTCGGCGTCCTCGGAGTCGTCGAGCACGTCGCCGAAGTTCGGCTCTATGAACGCGGGGCCGTAGGACGGCGCGCTCGTGGCGGAAGGCCGCTCGGCCGCCTCGTCAGCGTCGCGCGTCTCCTCGCCGACCGGTGCCGGCATCGCCGCGGGAGCAACAGGAGCCACCGACGCCACCGGTGCCGGTGCCTCGTCGGCCGCGGCCACCTCGGCGACGACCTCGCCCGAGGAGCCGTCGTCCGCCTGTTCGCCGGTCGGCTCGTCCTCGTCGGACTGGTCGTCGTCACGGGAACCGACGGGGAGGTCCTCCTCGTCTTCGTCCTCGTCCTTGACCGCTTCCTGGATTTCCTCGTCGCCGACCTCGTCTTCGTCGTCGGCGAGGTCGTCCGGGATGTCGTCCGGGAGGTCACCGGGCTCTTCGCCGGACTCGTCGTAATCCTCTTCCAGGTCCTCGATCAGGCCGCCGGTCAGCTCGGCATAGCGTTCGGCCGCATCGGTCTCGCCGTCCTCGTCGAACCCCATGGCACGGGCGAACCAGTCGGTCGCCGCCTCTTCGTGTCCCGCGTCGGCCAAGGCGTCCGCGTACGCGAAGGCGAGGCGTGCGGACCACGGCTTCGGCTGGGGATCGCGCAGCTCCGGCACCTTCTGCAGCGTGATCACAGCAGCGTCGTGCTGCCCGAGGTCACGACGGGCCCCGGACTCCACGATCGCCAGCTCGATCCGGCCCGCGCGGTCCAGCCGCTCGGCCTCACGCGACCGGACGAGGTCGAGCGCCCGCTCGGGCCGCCCGAGCCCACGCTCGCAGTCCGCCATGATCGGCAGGTACTCGTCGGAGCCGGTGATCCGCCTGGCCGCCCGCAGGTCGCCCAGCGCCTCGGCGTACTGCCCCGCGTGATAGGCGGCGATCCCGGTGGCCTCGCGCACTACGCCGATCCTGCCCGCGAAGCGGCGCGCCACCTTGGCGTGCTCATACGCCTTCTCCGGATCCTCGGCACTCAGCGCACGGGCGGCCGCCACGAGGTGGCTGGCCACGAGGTCCGCCAGGTCGTTCGGCAGCGAGCGAAGCTCCGCACGCGCCTCCCGGTCCAGCTCGTCCGGCGTGATGTCGGGGTCGAGCGGAGGCATCTCCTCGCGAACCCTCGGCCTGCTCTGCTCGTCCGGCCTGCCGTACCGGGTGCGGCTGCCGCCCCGCTCGTCGCGGCTGAAGGGACGCGCCGCACCTCGGTCGCCGCTGAACGGCCTGGACTCGTCACGGTCCCTGCCGAACGGGCGGGCACCGCGATCGCCGCCGAACTGCCGCCGCGGCCGGTCGCCGGAGCCCGACTCACGCCCACGGAACGTCCGAGGCCCTTCCTCACGGTCGCGGCCCGGACGCCTGTCGTCGCGGTCGCGGAAGGACCCGCCAGGCCGGTCCCCCGGCGTACGGCGCGGCCCGTCCCGGAACGAGTCCCGATCGCGGTAGCGGTCGCCGCCGGTGTCCTGCCGGTCGCCGTAGGGGCGCCTGGGCCTGTCCTCGCCGCCTCTGCTGTCGCGGTCACCGAACGGACGCCGCGGCCGGTCCTGGCCGCCAAAGCCCCGATCGCCGCCTCGATCGCCGTACGGACGCCGGGGACGATCCTGCTGCCCGAACCCACTGCCGCCTCTGTCGTCACGGCCGTAGCCGCGCTCCTGGTCCGTACGCCGCGGCGGACGGCTGCCGAAGCCACCGCGGTCGTCACGGTCGTTCCGGGGCGTGTACGAGCGGCTGTCCCGGCCCTCCCGGTTCTCCCGGCCCTCGCGACCATCGCGGGCGTCGCGTTCCCGGAAGCCGTAGCGCCCGCCGAAACCGCCGCCCTGACGCTGCGGGCGGTCTCCGTACCCGCCGCCGCCTTCCCGCCGCTCCGGGCGGCGCTCGCCGTACGGCCGGCTGCCGCGGTCGTCGGAGCGGAACGGGCGTCCGCCGCGGTCGTCGCGATCCCGGGGGCCCTGTCCGCCCCGGAAGCCGTCGCGGTCACCGTAGGGGCGGCGCGGCCGATCGGTGCGGAAGGAGTCACGGTCCTGGTAGACGCGATCCCCGCGTCCTTCGCCGCCTCCGGCGTCCCTGCGCCCGTCGGAGCCGCGCGGCCGGTCACCACCGCGGTCGAAGCTTCGTCCCCCGTCGCGGTCACGGTATCCGCCGCGATCGTCGGTGCGGCCACCGGCACGGTCCCCGGTGCCGAAGGGACGGCGACCGCGGTCATCCCTGCCGCCATAGCCGCCGCGCCTGTCACGATCCCCGTAGGAGCCGCCCGGCCTGTCGTCACGATCACGCGAACCGAAGCGTCCCCCGGACGCTCCGCCCTGATCGCGGTAGCCGCGCCTGTCGGACTGGAACGGGCGCTCGCCGCGCTCGCCGCGGTCGCTCCGGAAGCCTTCTCGCCGCTCTCCATAACGACCGCCGAAGCCGCCGCTTCCTCCATTACCGCGGTATCCCCCGGAGCGTTCGCCCCGGTTTCTGCTCTCGTCGCGGTTGTCTCCGCCACGGCCCGCGCCGTCGCGCCCGTCTTCTCTGTTCACTTCTGTCCTCTGTTGCTTGCTCACCGCGTCCGGTTCGCCGGCCGCAGGGCTCCGTCTTCCCGCTGTCCTGACTGTTGGGGATCTGCCCCTGCCCGATGAGTTCCAGGGAAGACATGTTGTTTGCGCCGCAGGTCCGCTGCAATCGCGTCCACCGCGGCCTTCGCTTCTCGTCCGATGCGACGAAGGCCACCCGTGGGGTGGCCCGGCACTGCCAGCCTAGCGCGCCATCACCACCGCCCGAGCCTCGACCGGAGCTTTCGTTCCCCGTCGATGCCGGTTACGGCGTGGTGATGACACGACCCCGTAAACACAGAAGGGCCACCCTCTACGGGTGGCCCCTCCATAT
>NZ_JAATEK010000051.1:0-50165 GCF_012034195.1 Microbispora sp. CL1-1 | reverse complement strand
GCGCCCTACGGGCCACCCTTCCTCCGCGCTTTTCCTCCGCGCCCTTTCTCAGTGCTCTCCCCTCAGCGCTCTCCCCTCAGCGCTTTGGTCAGTGCTCTCCCTCAGCGGCGGGCTTTTCCGGCCTACGACTCGCAGCCGCTCCCCGAACCCTCCCCGGCGAGCGCCACACCAGGGGGGCAAATCGTACCTATCCCTACATAAGGCGCATTATCCATCGAATCAATCCTATACGCAGCTAATCATTAACTAAAAGCAGCAGGCGTCAGTTTGTCGGACCGCCCGGCAGGAAATCACCACTAGCGTCGGAAGCAAGGCTCAATAGGAGCCACGAAGGAATTCCCGCCCACTGCAGGCGGACGGGAAAAGCCGATAGACGCAGGGCAATTCGAAATCGAATCCTGTCAGGGAGGAACAATAATGCCCAAGCTCAACAAGATCTTCGCAGGGCTCGCGCTCAGCACCGCGGTCGTCGGCGGAGCCGTCGCCATGGGCGCCACGGCCGCCAGCGCCGACGACAACCCCTTCTTCTTCAAGAAGAGCGACTCGCGCCCCATCGCCAAGGAGGGCGCGGCCAACGGCGTCGACGACAGCAAGGGCGGCATCGCCCAGGACAACAAGAAGGGTGACGACTTCTTCCCGCAGACGTTCACCCCGGACATCACCCGGGACCGCAACGACCGCAACCACAACATCAACGACCGCAACCAGAACAACTGGTGGGACACCAACAACTGGTGGGGCCAGAACTTCTACAAGGACGACAAGTCGGGGCACGACGCCTTCGGCCTCGTCGCCAAGGATGTCGCGTTCGGCTTCCAGGAGAAGGACGACCGCGCATTCAACTGGCTCAACAACAACTGGTACGCCGACCAGAACTGGTGGGACCACAACAACAACGACTGGTGGAACCGCAACGACCGCGAGCACATCAACGAGAACAAGAACAAGAACGTCGACTAAGCGAGGCGTGACGCCTCGCGCGACACCGCGCTATCCGGTCGGGTGACGGAATCCGGTGGGCACAACCGCCCACACGTGTCTCTCCACCACCTGCCGGGGGCGACGGCGCGGGTAAGTGCAGCCGGGTGCGTCCAGTGCGTCTCCACGCCGAGCGACGGGGAGCCTGGAAACGCCTTCCACCAGATGGCATGAAAAGGGCTCCGGCGAGATCCTCGCCGGAGCCCTGGCCCTTTCCCCAGCGGATCCCCCGCAGCTCCCCGACAGACTCACCCATCCCCTCAACACCGAACCTCGCTCGTCCCCTTCGATCCCGCTCGATCCCGGTCCGATCCCGGTCCGATCCCGGTCCGGCACCAGCCTCATGTGCCGCCCCCGGCGACCGGGATCCACGGGCCGAAGCGAACGAGAACCGGGGATTGAGGAACACCACGGCGGGGAACCGCCGTCCGCCCTACCCCCGATGCCGCACGGGCACGTCAGACATGAACGTCGATCGGGTCAGCGCTCCCCTAACCTGGGACGGCGTGCCACAACGCGGGCCCAAATTCCCACCGGCCCCGTTTGCCGCCAGGCCGCATCGGCAATTAAGACGCCAGGGCGATGACCGGACATACAGGACATCGCTCGACATTTCCGGCAGCTACCGGGAATGTCGCACTCGGGCACTCCATCCTTCGAGGAGGACCTCAATGCCCAAATTCCGGAACGTCATCACCGGTCTGGCCGTCAGCACCGTAATGGCCGGCGGCGCGCTCGCCCTGAGCGCGACCACCGCTCAGGCCTCGACCTCCGGCACCCCGACGATCAGCTCCCACTGGGGTCACGGCAAGGGCCACTGCGGGCGTCACGGACGCGGCTGCCGTAACACGGCCGTCAACCGCAACGACTTCCGCTTCTTCAAGTACGAAAAGGAGAAGAAGGTCAACCGGAAGAACGTGGCCTTCGCATCCGGTGACGCCGTCATCGACATCGACGGCGACGACTGACACTGACGGGTGACACCCACTCGTACGGGGCCGTCGGCGCGAGGCCGCGGTGTCCGGACCCGCCCTGATCACGCCTCCGCCACCCTCGTGGCGATCGGGCGGCGGTGAACGGGCGGCCGAGAGCTCGCGGCCCTGTACGGATCGCCCACTTCCGTACCGTGAAGAATGCCCCGGCGGAAACCGCCCGCCGGGGCCCTCCATGTAAAACCACAGTGCAAAACCACAGTGCAAAACCACAGTGCAAAACCACAGCGCAGAGCCACAGCCCAGAATCGGACCGGTCAGGCGGAGCGGCGGGTCTTCCGCTTCTTGGACGCCTTCTCCTCCTCGTCCGCGCCGTCCTGCGCGGCCTTGGCCTTGGCGGTTCTGCCGGTCGACTTGGCGGGCGCGGCGCCCTGGCGCTCCCGCTTGGCCGCCTCCACGCTGGCCCGCAGCGCGGCCATGAGGTCGACGGCCGGCCCTTCCTCGGCCGGGGTCTCCGGGGCGACGACCTCCTTGCCCGCCACCTTGGCCTCGATGACCTCCTGCAGCGCCTCCCGGTAGGCGTCCGTGTATTGGGTGGGGTCGAAGTCCGCCACCATCGTCTCGATCAGGGACTCGGCCATCTTCAGTTCCTGGGGCCGTACGTCGATGTCCTCTTCAAGGAACGGGAAGTCGGCCTCGCGGATCTCGTCCGGCCAGAGCATGGTCTCCAGCACGAAGACGCCGTCGCGGACGCGCAGGGCGGCGAGCGACTCGCGCTGCCGCAGGGCGACCTTCACCACCGCCACCTGTCCCGACCGCTCCAGGGCGTCCCGCAACAGCACGTACGGCTTGGCGCCCTGCGCGTCCGGCTCCAGGTAGTAGGACTTGGCGAAGTAGATGGGGTCGATCTGGTCCGCGGGGGTGAACTGCAGCACGTCGATCCTGCGGGAGGTGGTCAACGGCAGACCGGCGAAGTCCTCGTCGGTCAGCACGACGATCTCGCCGGTCGCGAGCTCGTAGCCCTTGGCGATGTCCGAGTAGGGCACCTCTTCGCCGTCGATCGAGCAGATCCTCTTGTATTTGATCCGGCCGCCGTCCTTGCGGTGCACCTGGTGGAACGTGACGTCCTTCTGTTCGGTCGCGGAGTAGAGCTTCACCGGGATGGTGACAAGACCGAACGAGATCGCGCCTTTCCAGATGCTGCGCATAGCCACATTCTCGTCTCTGTGTTCGAACGACGCTATGGTGGGATTCAAGGGAGTTACCTCATGGGCAGGTACCCACTATGGCGGTGCCGTATCCGATCGAGCCGATGCTTGCCATTCCAGGAGAAATCCCCTCCGACCCCGGCGCGTACGCGCTGGAGGTGAAGTGGGACGGCATCCGCGCACTCGCGTACGTCGACGGCGGCGTGCGGGTCACCGGGCGGCACGGCGCCGACTTCACCTCCCGCTATCCCGAGATCTCCGCCGCCATGGCCCCGCTGGCCGGGCGCAGGGCGGTGGTCGACGGCGAGGTGGTGGCCTTCGACCCCGAGGGCCGGCCCAGCTTCGCCCGGCTGCAAAGACGCATGCACGTCACCGATCCCGCCGCGGCCCACCTGCTCGGCCGGCTGCCGGTCTCCTATCTGCCCTTCGACCTGCTCCATCTCGACGGGCGCACACTGCTCGACCTCCCCTACCTGGACCGGCGGGCGCTGCTCGACTCGCTCGGCCTGGGCGCGCCGCCCTACCTCCCCTGCGAACCCGCGGTGCTGGAGGCGACCCGGCTGCAGGGACTGGAGGGCGTGGTCGCCAAGCGCCTCGACTCCCCCTATCGGCCGGGGCGCAGGGCGGAGTGGTGGATCAAGATCAAGAACCTGCGCACCGCCGAGGTGGTCGTCGGCGGCTGGCGCCCGGGCAAGGGCCGCCGGGCGGGCGGCGTCGGTTCGCTCCTGCTCGGCATGTACGCCGGGCCGTCCCCTGCCGGGTTCCTCTTCGTCGGCCACGTGGGCACCGGGTTCACCGACGCGATGCTCGGCGACGTCCTCCGCCTGATTGAGCCGCTCGAGATCGGGCAGAGCCCCTTCTCTGACGGGCTTCCGAGGGAGATCTCCCGGAACGCCCGATGGGTCAGGCCCGAGCTGGCCGGCGAGGTGGCGTTCACCATGTGGACCCGTGACGGCCGTCTGCGCAACCCGGTCTGGCGGGGCCTGCGCCCCGACAAGATCCCGGCGGAGGTGCGGCGGGAGGAGCTGCGATGACGGAGAAGGTGCGGGTGGAGGTGGAGGGCCGCCGGCTTGTCCTGACCAATCTGGACAAGGTGCTCTATCCCGACGCCGCGTTCACCAAGGCCGAGGTGATCGACTACTACACCCGGATCGCACCGGCCCTGCTGCCGCACCTCAAGGGGCGCCCGCTCACGGTCAAGCGCTATCCGAACGGCGTCGACGGCCAGTTCTTCTACGAGAAGAACGCCCCCGAGCACACGCCCGACTGGGTCCGTACGGTGACCCTGCCCGCGCCGGGCAGCACGAAGAACCGCGAGGAGATCGACTTCGCGGTCGTGGACGACCTGCCGACCCTGGTCTACTACGCCAACCTGGCCGCCCTGGAGATCCACGTGCCGATGTGGAGGGTGGCCAAGGACGGCGAGCCGCAGCCGCCCGACACGCTCGTCTTCGACCTCGACCCCGGCGCCCCCGCCACGATCGTCGACTGCTGCCGGGTCGCCGTCCTGCTGCGGCGGGCCCTGGCCGACGACGGCCTGGAGAGCTTCCCCAAGACCAGCGGCCAGAAGGGCATGCAGCTCTACGTCCCATGGGACCGTGGCCCGGACACCTCCGGCTACGCCAAGGCGCTCGCTCAGCGGATGCAGGCCGAGCATCCGTTCGTGACGAGCGTGATGGCGAAGAAGGAGCGGCCCGGCAAGGTCTTCATCGACTGGAGCCAGAACAACCCGGCCAAGACGACGGTCGCGCCCTACTCGCTGCGCGCCGCCGGGCGGCCGGCCGTGTCCACCCCCCTGCTGTGGGAGGAGGTCGAGGCGTGCGACAGCCCCGACCGGCTGGTGTTCACCGCGCCCGACGTGCTGGAGCGCGTGGCGGAACACGGCGACCTGTTCGCACCCCTCACCGCGTAGTTGCGCCGCCGCCCTGGCCGTAGTGTGGACCTGTCGCAGCCGACCGTCGAACGGAAGGACAAGCAGATGCCTGAGATGGACCCCCTCGACGAGACGGCCGAGGAGATCTCGATCGAGGCGCCGGAGGCCGACGCGGTCGAGCAGCACCAGCTCGTCAAGGTGGCCGAAGACAGGCGCTGGCCCGAGCACGTCCCGTTCGACGCCGACCCGGCCGACGTGGCCGAGCAGGAGCGTACGGTCGACCTCGATGACGACGACTATCGCTGATCCGATTTACCGACACGTAGGATGAGGCCGCGGGGCGGGAGCCCCCGATGCGCATCTTGCAAGGAGACTGCCGTGACCGCTACCCCGGACGCCAAGCCCCGGGGCACCCGGCTACCCCGGATGGCCCGCCGCCGCCAGTTGCTGAGCGCGGCGCAGGAAGTGTTCGTGGAGAACGGCTACCACGCGGCGGCGATGGACGAGATCGCCGAGCGGGCCGGTGTGAGCAAGCCGGTGCTCTACCAGCACTTCCCGGGCAAGCTGGAGCTTTACCTCGCGCTGCTCGACCTGCACGTCGACGACATGGTGAGCCGGTGCCGGCAGGCGCTCGAGTCCACCACCGACAACAAGCAGCGGGTGCAGGCCGCCATCGGCGCCTTCTTCGACTTCGTCTCCAGCCAGGGCGAGGCGTTCCGGCTCGTCTTCGAATCCGACCTGCGCAACGTCGCGCCCGTACGGCAGCGGATGGAGCGTTCGCTGCACGAGAGCGCCGAGGCGATCAGCCGGGTGATCCAGGAGGACACCGGCTGCTCCAGCGACGAGGCGCACCTGCTCGGCGTCGGCCTGGTGGGCATGGCCGAGGTGAGCGCGCGCTACTGGCTGAGCAGCCACGGCTCGATCCCCAAGGAGGCGGCGACCCAGCTGATGGCGCGCCTGGCCTGGCGGGGGATCAGCGGTTTCCCGCGCACCGGCTGACCGGAATCTTGTTCGCTTCACGCGATCACAGAGCCGGTCGCTCCCTGCGGCGGCGACGATGGGTAGGGACCAGCCCTCGTGAAAGGGGAGCCCGATGGAAATAAAGATCGGCGTGCAGTCGGTGCACCGTGAGCTCGTGGTGGAGACCGACCTGTCGGCCGAGGAGATAGAGGAGGAACTCCGCAAGGCGCTCGCCTCCGAGAAGGGCGTCTTCTCCCTCACCGACACCAAGGGCCGCCGTGTGCTCGTCCCCGTGGCCTCGCTCGGGTTCGTCGAGATCGGCGAGGACGTGACGCGTCCGGTCGGCTTCGGCGGCACGCTCTGAGCACCTCCGTCATCGCCGCCGGCCGGCCGGGACGGCACGCGCCCACAACGCGCGCCGTCCCGGCGGCCGGCGATGATTCATTCCACCCGGGATCGGGTGCGTGCGAGGTCAGGAGCGTCCGTAACCGCATCCGCGGGGACGGCGGGTCAGATCCGCGTGATGGGGATCCCGCCTCCCGCTGATCGTCGGACAGCCCGCGCTTCCTCTCCGCAACACCGCACGCGGAGTCCAGGGGTTCGGCCCACATCTCGTCAAGGAAGTGCCGTAGCGGCGCGAGGCCCTCATGCTCGCACCGTACATCCGTTTGGCACGTGCGCGACCCATGAACGCAGGACCGGCCGGTGCCCGCGACCTGTTCCCCGCCCTCCCGATCCTCGCCGTCCGGGGATTCCGGCCAGGTCAGGGGGATCGCGGATGCGAAGCGCCGCACCGGCGACCCCCGCGCGAACCCGTGAAGATCACGGCCCGGGGGTGAGGCCGAGCGCGGCCATCCGCTTGCCGTGCTCCTCGGTCAGCCTGGCGAACATCCGCCCGATTTCCGCCAGGTTCTCGCCCTCCTCGCCCACCAGCAGCGCGGCGAGCTGCGGCCGGGCGGCGGCGAGCCGCTGTCCCTGGCTGAGCGCCTCGCCGACCATGCGGCGCGCCCACAGCGCGAGGCGGCCGCGCAGCCGCGGGTCGGCCTCCAGCGCGGCGCGCACCCGCTCCACCGCGAACTCCCCGCGGCTCTCGTCGGCCAGCACCTCCTCGACCAGGGCGCTGATCGAGGGAGCGGCCTGCCGGGCCGCCTCGCGGTAGAAGTCGCCCGCGATCCCCACGCCGACGTACGCCTTGATCAGCGCCTCGTACCAGTCCTTCGGCCTGGTCTGGGCGTGCCAGGCGTCGATCGCCTCCACGAAGGGGGCCATGGCCTCCTCCGGATCGACGCCGAGCGAAGCCAGCCGGTCGCGCAGCACCCGGAAGTGCCCGTACTCGGTCGCGGCCACGTCCCCGAGGGCGGCCCTGTCGTTCAGCGTCGGAGCCAGCAGGGCGGCGTCCTCGGCCAGCCGGAGGAAGGCGGTGAGCTCGGCGTACGCGAGGACGCCGAGCAGGTCCACAATCCCGGGAGAGGAATCACTCATGGGTGCAGCGTACGGCTCCCCGGCTTTCCCGCCGGAGCCCTCGCTCATGACCGGCGCAGCAAGAGCTTTTAGCGAGAAGACGCAGAAATCGGTTCCGTGTTGTGGTATCGAGTAGACTGCTTCGTGGAAGTGCGACCGCACTGTGTGGATCGAGACTGTGTCACTCACCGTATCGATCCCTGTGTCGATCCGGGGCCAACCCCCGGACCCCAGGAACCACTGGATGCCGCGGTCGCTGATTCACGACGAGGGCGTGACTGTCCGCGAGGACCCGGACCGGGGAGGCTCTGCCGGCCGGCTGTCCCGGAGGGTCGCCTTCGCACTGATTGAGGCAGGCCACGCTGACAACGACGTTCCGAGACCTGGGAGTCATCCCGGAGATCGCCGATGCGCTCGAGACCGAGGGCATCACTTCACCATTCCCAATTCAGGAGATGGCGCTCCCGCTGGCGCTGGCCGGCCAGGACGTCATCGGACAGGCGCGCACCGGCACCGGCAAGACCTATGCCTTCGGCGTCGCCATGCTGCAGCTCGTCGGCAAGCCGAGGAAGAACCGCAAGAAGCCACGCGGTCTCGTCCTCGTCCCGACCCGCGAGCTGGCCCTCCAGGTGACCGAGGACCTGGTCCTCGCCGCCGGGAAGCTGGGGTCGCGCATCCTCACCGTCTATGGCGGGCGCGCGTACGAGCCGCAGATCGAGGCGCTCAAGAACGGCGTCGACGTGATCGTCGGCACGCCGGGGCGGCTGCTCGACCTGGTCAAGCAGAAGCACCTCGACCTCGGCCAGATCACCATGCTCGTCCTCGACGAGGCCGACCGCATGCTGGATCTCGGCTTCCTCCCGGACATCGAGCGGATCATCAAGCTGGTGCCGGAGAACAGGCAGACCATGCTGTTCTCGGCCACCATGCCCGGCGAGATCGTGAACCTGTCCCGCCGCTACCTCACCCGGCCCACCCGGGTCAGGGCGGAGAGCGGCACGGCCGAGGCCGAGACGACCACGCTGACGACGCAGCACGTCTATCGCACGCACCGCATGGACAAGATCGAGATCGTGGCCCGCCTGCTGCAGAGCAGGGGCGCCGGGCTCACGATGGTCTTCTGCGAGACCAAGCGTGCCTGCGACATGGTCGCCGAGCAGCTCAAGGACAAGGGCTTCGCGGTGGCGGCCGTCCACGGCGACCTCGGCCAGGGCCAGCGCGAGCAGGCGCTGCGGGCGTTCCGCAACGGCAAGATCAACGTGCTGGTGGCGACCGACGTCGCGGCGCGCGGCATCGACATCGACGACGTCACCCACGTCGTCAACTACGACTGCCCGCAGGACGAGAAGACCTATGTCCACCGGATCGGCCGTACGGGCCGGGCGGGCCGCACGGGCCGGGCGGGCCGCACGGGCGTCGCGGTGACCTTCGTCGAATGGACCGAGCTGGCCCGCTGGAAGGTCATCAACAGCGCCCTCTCGCTCGACTTCAGCGAGCCCGTCGAGACCTATTCGAGCTCCCCGCACCTGTACGCCGACCTCGACATCCCCGAGGGGACCAAGGGCGTGCTCCCGCGCGCCCAGCGCTCCCGGGCGGGTCTGGAGGCCGAGGAGATCGAGGACCTCGGGGAGACCGGGCGCACTCGCTCCCGTGGCAAGTCCCGCCGGGGCGACGCCCGGGGCGACGCCCGTGACGACGCCCGTGACACTGCCGAGGAGCGGCGCGAGCGCCCCGCCCGCACCCGCGAGCGGCGGCGGACCCGTGGCGGCCGGCTCAAGGACGCCGCGGCTTCCCCGGAGACCCAGGCGCCGGTGGAGCCTCCCGTGGAGGCTCTCGCGGAAACCCCTGCCGAGGTCACGGTGGAGGCACCTGTGGAGGCCACCGCCGAGGCCGCGCCGAAGCGTCGTGGCCGCAGGGGCGCGAACACGGCGGCCCTGACCGGCGCGCTGGCCGACGTCTCGGCCGTGACGTCCCCTGCGGACGACACGGCCCCCGGCACGGCGCCCGGCACGGCGCCCGGCACGGTGAGCGACACGGTGATCGACACGGTGATCGACGCGGAGACCCGCTCCGAAGTCGATGCCGGACCGGAGACGGAGCCGGAGGCGGCCCCGCGCAGGACCACCCGCCGCAGGGCCCGCGCCACCGACCCGGCGCCCGCGCCCGTGGCCTCGGCCGCGGCCGAGGAGCAGGTGGAGGAGCGCCCGGCCCGCCGCCGCAGGAGCCGCGCCGCCGACAGCGCCGACCAGGCGCTCCTGGTGGAGGCGGAGCCGACGGTGGCGGCACCTGTCAGCGAGATCGCCGACGAGCCCGCCGAGCAGCGGCCGGCTCCGAAGCCGGAGCCCGAACGGATCATCCCGGCCAGCCCGTTCATGATCGTGTTCAAGTCTCCCGACCTCGCGACCGATGACGACGATCCCGCGCCGTCCGCCGCGACCGAGCGCGCCCAGCAGCGGCGCCGCCCGCCCCGGCCACGGCCCCGCCGTACGGGGTGAGGGGCCGGCACAGGCCCGCCCGGCGATGAGCACGACCGCAGGGGCAGGAGGAGCACCGGACAACCGGCGCTCTTCCTGCCCCAGTTCTTTGAGGGCTGCTTTGCCCACAGTGGGTATGACCTGGACAGGAGGCATGCGCAATGACCGTCCGAAACCCTCATAGTCGCTTCGGTAGTGTCGCTGGGATCTTCCCTGGGTATCGTGATGCCACGTGAGTGAGCGAGCCTTCAGCAGACGGTCCAGGACGTGGGGCCGGTCCGGCCCATCGGTTCCCGGGATCCGGGGTGAGGTGAAGGAGGCCTCGTGAGCACGCCACGGTTCCTGACGCTTCCTCCAGGTGTCAGCAGTGAGCAGATCGAGACGCCGCTCGGTTCGTTCGCGGTGCTCGAAGCGCTTCCGGTCAGCGGTGTCCCCGAGCGCTGGCCCGCCCTTCTCGTCCCCGGCTTCACGGGGTCGAAGGAGGATTTCATCGCCGTGCTGCAGACGCTCGCGCAGGCCGGTCGCAAGGTGATCGCGGTCGACATGCGCGGGCAGTACGAGACGCCGGGCCCGGACGATCCGGCGGCGTACTCGTGCGCGGCCCTGGGCGCGGACATCGACGCGCTCGCCGCGGTGGTCGGCCAGGGCGAGCCCGTCCACCTGCTCGGCCACTCCTTCGGCGGCCTGGTCGCCCGCGAGACGGCGCTGAACGGCACCACCAAGCTCGCCTCGCTCACGCTCATGAGCTCGGGCCCCGCGGGCATCGTCGGGCCGCGCGAGCGCATGGGCCGGGTCCTGCTGGCCGAGCTTCCGGAGTACGGCCTCGAATACATGTGGTCGAACCGGATGGAGCCCGAGGCCCTGGCGGCGGGCGTCCCCGACGACATCGTGGCGTTCCTGCGCAAGCGGCTGCTCTCCAACCACCCCACCGGTCTCGTGGCGATGGCGCACGAGGTGCTCGGCGCCCCCGACCGTTGCGCGGAGCTGGCCGAGTGCGACCTCGATCTCCTGGTCCTGTACGGCGAGCACGACGATGGCTGGCCCCCGGTGCTGCAGGCGGAGATGGCCCGCAGGCTCGACGCGGAGTGCGTCGTGGTGCCCGGGGCCCTCCACTCGCCGGCCGTCGAGGCCCCCGAGACCACCGCGGCGGCCCTGACCCGGTTCTGGAACGCGGCGGAGAGCCGGCTGCTCCAGCACCAGCACGGATGACCCGGCCGCCATGCCCGCGACCGGCGGCCTGACCGCCCAGCCCCCGGAATCGGCGACGTGGCTGGTCCACGTCGACCGCACCATGTGGGTGGCGGGCGTGCGCGGCCTGATGCTGCAGGCCCTGCATCCGCTGGCGATGCGGGGCGTGTGGCAGAACTCCAACTTCCGCGACGACCCCTTCGGCCGTCTGCGGCGTACGGCCGACTTCGTGGGCCGTGTGACGTACGGCAGTCCCGAGGAGGCCGACGAGATCGGCAGGCGGGTGCGCGCGATCCACCGGGCCCTGCGCATCCGCGACCCCGACACGGGCAGGACCCACCGGGTGGACGACCCCGAGCTGCTGCTGTGGGTCCACTGCGCCGAGGTGATGTCCTACCTGGAGGTCGTCCGCCGCGCGGGCGTCCCGATCAACGACGGGCAGGCCGACCAGTACCTCACGGAGCAGCGGCGCAGCGCCACGTATGTCGGGCTCCACGCCGACGACGTGCCCGGCACGGTCGCCGAGATGAACGACTACTTCGCCCGGATGCGGCCGGTCCTGCGGGTCATCCCCGAGTCGGCCGCCGCCGTGCGGTTCCTGCTCTGGCCGCGCCTGCCCGAGAGCATGCGCTTCCTGTCCCCGGCCAAGCCGGTCTACTTCCCGTTCGGCGCGCTGTGCTACTACACGCTGCCCGGCTGGGCCCGCCGCATGTACGGCGCGCTGCCCGAGGTGCCGCAGATCGCCGTGACGGCGGCGTTGCGGGCCTTCCGGCTGGCCATGAACACGATCCCCGACGCCGTGCACCAGCAGGTGCTCGACGAGGGCACCAGGGCGATGCTGCGGGCCTCACGCGAACGCCTGGGCGCCGCCGGATATGACGTCGGCAACGGCCTCAGGGCGCTGGTCGATCCTCGGCGGCGTCCGGGGCGGACGGCGACGGGCTGACCGGCGTCTCCGCCAGGCCGTCCCAGGGCAGCCGGTCCGGGGAGGCCGCCCGCCCCTCGGGGCAGTGGCGGCGGAAGTCGCACCACGAGCAGATGGGGCCCGGCTCCGGCGGGAACAGCCGGTCGATCTCAGGCGGCACCGTGACTGGCCCTGTGACCGGCCCCGTGACCGGCCCTGTGACCGGCCCGGCGCCGGCCTCCCGCCGTGGAGCCGGCACGCCCTTGCTGCCGCGTCCGGCCCACTCACGGTAGGCGTCGTCGGCGTCGGCCGCCTCTGTCGCGATGTCCTCGGCGCGGCGCAGGTGACGGGCGAGCGACTCGTCGGTGTGCTCCCACTCGGCGACCGTCCCGGTGGGCAGGTGGTGTAACTCCACCCGGTGGCAGGCGCGGCGCATCATGCGGGACGACGCGATCGCGTAGACGGCGAGCGCGATCGACGAACGGGCGTCGTCGGAGGTCGGCGGGCGGCGGCCGGTCTTGTAGTCGACCACGACCAGTTCGTCCCCGCGCCGGTCGAGCCGGTCGACCCGGCCCGAGACGGCGATGACGGACGTGCGCGTGGCGACCGTGCGCTCGACGCCCACCGGCTCGTCGCCGGGGTCGAGCGTGGCGACGTAGGAGGAGACCATCGCGCGGGCACGGTCCCGCCACGCGGCCGACTGCTCCTCGTCCCTGAACCCCTCGCGGATCCAGCCGTTGGTGAGCAGCACGGCCGCCATGACCGGCGTACGCCGGTCGTACGGCTCCCGCCACCACGCGGCCAGCGCGTTGTGAACGGAGGCCCCCACGCTGTTGTGCGCCCACGGGGGCCCCTTCTGCGGGGCGGGCCGGTCGAGATAGGTGAAGCGATAGCGACGCCGGCAGTCGAGCCAGGTGTTCAGGCGCGACGGCGTGCAGGTGTAGAGCCGCCTCGGCATGCCGTCGAGGCCGAGCTGCTCCACGGTCCTACTCGTCCAGGTTCAGCTTGATGCCGGACGCCGCGGTGCCGTCCACGAGCGGCGGCGGCGCCGCCTCGGCCTCCTGGGCGCCGGTCAGCGACCCCGACAGCCAGCGGTCGAACTCGGGCTCCAGGTCGCCGATGCTGCCCTCCTCGCCGTGCGCGGGCAGCACCCTCGTCTCGTGGGGCAGCGTGAACAGCCGCTCGCCGATCGAGGTGAGCTGGTCGGCGAGCGCGGGGTATTCCCCGCCGAGCTTGCCGGGGCCGTCCATGAGCAGGGTCTTGCCGGTGAAGACCGCGCCGAGGCCCTCGCAGTAGAGCGAGACGCCGCCCGGCGTGACGCCCGGCGTCGCGAGCACCTCCAGCTCGACGTCGGCCACGGAGAACAGCCCCTCGTCCTCCATGTCGATGTCGGGCCAGGTCTCCTCCCAGGTCTGCCTCCACAGGCGCTTGTCCTTGGGGTGGACGGCGATCACGGCCTCGTCCCTGGCCGCCACCTCGATCGCGGCGCCCACGTGGTCGGGCAGGCCGTGGGTGCAGATGACGGCGAGGACCTCGCGGTCGCCGACCTTCTCCAGGATCTTGTCGGCGTCTCGCGCCGGGTCGATGACGATCACCTCGTCGTCGTCGCCCACGATCCAGGTGTTGTTCTCGACCTTGTGCTCGTCGCCCTCGATGTCCACGAGGCCCGAGGTCACCACTCGTTCGATGCGCGCTGTCACGGCTCAGAACCTTACTATTTCTCGCGGATCCAGCCCGCCGTTCAGACATCCCCGTCGAGACGCGGCGAGAAGGCGCCGAACGGCAGGTCGAGCGCCTGGTCCTGGTCTCGCAGGTCACGCAGCGACAGGTTGGCCAGGGCGATGAAGCAACCGGCCTCGACCGGCCAGGCGACCGTCCACAACCAGTTGCCGAGAGCCTCGCCCACATAGACGGCCCGGTCTCCCGGCACTCCCCGCCCCGCGCACCACAGCGCCGTCGGATGGCCGCGTGCGTCGATCTTGGCGTGCGGGGGGCCGGTGTCGAAGCCCGCGCCGGGGTCCGGGCCCGGCAGCCCGGCGTACGCGGCCCCGAGACCGATGCCGGGCTCCTCGGCGATGAGCAGCATGTCGGCGGGGCCCTGGGTGACCGAGGGACCGGAGAGGGCGACGACGCTCGCCCTCACGCCGGTGCGCTCGTCACCCACCTCCCCGAAGCCGGTCACCAGCCATCCGGAGGGCAGCGGCCACGGGAGCCAGACGGGCACCCGCGCCGCCTCGCACAGGGCTTCCAGTGCGGCCTCAGAGGGCCGCCGGGGCGGCTGGTAGGGCAG
The DNA here is from genome assembly GCF_012034195.1 of Microbispora sp. CL1-1. Lineage (NCBI taxonomy): Bacteria > Bacillati > Actinomycetota > Actinomycetes > Streptosporangiales > Streptosporangiaceae > Microbispora > Microbispora sp. CL1-1. The sequence goes on along the minus strand of NZ_JAATEK010000051.1, from coordinate 35,897 downwards.
GACGTCACCGTGAGCGGCGCATCGCCAGGAACTCGACCAGACGTTCGGTTCGTGTAGCGGCCCGAAGCACCGCGGACATGTTGGCGCGGTTCTCACAAATATTCACGGTGCTTCCGTGATGTCCGTACGTCAAGAGTCTGCCCGTTATCTAGTCGTAATCTTGGTGATGTGCGGTGCATCAGATGTGTGGGCGCGATCGTCTCCGACGCCGAAGGGCGGCTGCTGCTGGTGCGGCGGGGACGCCCTCCCGGCGAGGGGCTGTGGTCGCTGCCGGGCGGCCGGGTCGAGCCCGGCGAGACCGACGAGCAGGCGCTGCGCCGCGAGCTGCGCGAGGAGACCGGCCTCGACGTCGCCGTCGTACGGCTCGCGGGGACCGTGCTGCGGCCCGCCCCCGGCGGCGCGACCTTCGAGATCCACGACTACGTGGCGACCGCCTCCGGCGTGCCGGTCGCCGGGGACGACGCCGCCGACGCCCGCTGGTGGGCGCCGGCCGACCTCGCGCGGCTCCCGCTGACCGACGGCCTCATCGACGCTCTCACCGAATGGGGGATCGTCTCCGGGATCGGCGCCCGGTGATCGGCGCCCGGTGATCGGCGCCCGGTGATCGGCGCCCGGTGATCGGCGCCCGGTGATCGGCGCCCGGTGATCGGGGCCCGGTGATCGGGGCTCCGTGATCAGTGCTGCGTGACCGTGCTGCGCCAGATCGTCAGGTGGTCGTCGGCGTAGCCGGCCGACCTGCCGACGGCCACCACCCGGTCACCCGAGACCGCCACCGCCCCGAGCCACTGCGCCCCCTGGCCGCCGAGGCCGTCCTGGGTGAGCGTCCGGCGCGCCCAGTCCACCCCGTCTTCGGACACCCACGCGGCGCTGTCGGTCTCGCCGCCCTCCTCAGGCGACCGATGCGATCCGACGGCGACGAGCCCCCGCCCGGTCGCGGTCAGGTCGAGCACCGAGGCGGCGGCGTCGGCGGGCAGCATGCCGTACTCCCAGCTCGCGCCGTCGTCGGTGGACAGCGCGGAGAACGGGCGGGGGCCGTCGTCGGTCATCGCGGTGCCGACGACCACCACACCCGCCTCGGTCGCGACCACGTGACGCAGCCCGGCCGAGGTGGTCTCGGGCGGCAGCACCCGGCCGCGGGCGTTCCAGTTGACCCCGTCGGAGGAGACCCAGACCACCCCGGTCTCGCGGTCGGCCGTGCCCGACCCGCCGACCGCCATGAACCCGCCGGGCGTCGCCGTGACGTCGTAGAGGCGCACGCCCGCCCCTCCGGCGGGCATGCTGCCCGGCGCGGAACGGGTGAACCGCTTGAGGTCGGGGCTGAACCACAGGGCGGGCAGCGTCCCCGTGGCGGACCTGTCCTCCCCCGCCATGACGTAGCCCTTCGGCCCGGCGGCCACCACGGCGGGCGCGAGCAGGAAGTGGCCCGCCGGCACCTCGATCGCGGGACCGGGCCGCCAGCTCTTCCCGTCGGGCGAGGTGACCAGCAGCGGCCGGGTCACCGCCGGGTCGGTCGTCGTGCTGCCGACGGCGAGCCACCCCTTGGGGCCGTGCGCCACGCCACTGAGCGCCTGGCGTCCCGGCCCGCCCAGCAGGTCGGGGAACACCGCGTCCTTCCAGTTGGCCCCGTTGTTGCCGCTCGTCCAGATCGCGGCGTCGCCGTTGGCCGCGCCCACGGCGACGAAGGTGCCGCCGGAGGCCGCGACGTCCGCGGTGTCCCTGGCGAGCCGGTTGAGCCCGGCGATCTCCTTGAGCGGCACGGCGCGCGCCGCCTCGCCCTTCCCCGCCGTGATCAGCACGGGGAGGTTCTCCACGTCGCCGGGCCCGCGCTTGTCACCCCCCGCCACGAGGATCCCGGCGTCGGTGACGGCCAGCCCGCGCAGCGTGCCGGGGATCGCGCCGAGATCGGCGCTCCTGGTCCACTTGCGCCCGTCCTGGCTGGTGTAGACGGCATACCGCTCCCAGCCCGACTCGGCCACCGCCGCGAGGCCCGCCGCCGACGCCGCCAGGCCGCGCACGCCCGTCCCCTCCGCGCCGAGCGGCCCGATCGTGCCGCACTGGGTCCAGTCGGCGCCCTCGGGCGAGCAGTAGACCCGCACCTCGCCGGCGTCCGACTTCTGCCGGGTGGGCACGAGCACGAAGCCCTTCTTCGTGACGGCCAGCGCGCCGGGTTCGGCGCGTACGTCCGCCAGGGCCGCGGCCGTACGCAGCCAGGTGCGACCGCCGTCGTCGGAGCGCAGGACGACAGAGACGGAGTCGCCCGAGCCCGGGTCGGCGAGCGCCACCACCCGGTCGCCCCTGGCGGCCACCGCCCGCATCGCCCTGATCTTGTCCGGGGTGCCGATCTGGTCGCTGTCCACCCTCGTCCAGCCGACGCCGTCGGGCGACACCCAGGCGACCGGGCCCGCCGTCCCGTCCCGCAGGGTCGTGGCGCCCACGGCGAGGAAGCCGGTCGCGGTCCGCGCCACGTCGGTGATCCGGTCCTGGCTCCAGAACGCGGTCAGCCGGGCGGGGTCCACCGCGGTCCAGGACCGGCCGTCGGACGAGACCCACATGCCGCGTGCGGCCGGGCCCGCCGAGCCGGGCGCGTCGGTGCCGACGGCGAGCCAGCGGCCGTCGCCGCCCGCGACCCTGCCGACCGCCCCGGGCGCGGACTCGTAGCCCGGGGCGTCGGCGACCCGGCCCGTCTGCCAGTGCGCGCCTCCGTCTGCGGACACGAGGAACAGCGGCCGGGTGAGCGGGCTCGTCGTGTCGCTGCCCGCCGCCACCACCGTCGCGCCCGCCGCGGCGAACGCGTTGAGCACCTGGCTGGAGCCGTTGCCCGGCAGCCCGGGCGCCGAGAACGCGGCGTCGCCCGACTGGCCGTCGCCCGCGGCGAGGCGCAGCCCGGCCGTGGACGGCCCGCCCGCCCACCTGACGACGACCACGCCCAGCACGGCGGCCGCCACGAGGACCACGGCGATCACCGCCGGCCGCACCATCGGGGGCAGGCGCGGAGGGAACCGCCGGGGCAGCACCCGCCTGTGGCGGCGTCCGCCGCCCGGCCGGGGCGGGCCCGAGGCCACGAGCACGTCGGACCGGGCCGGGCGGCCCCCCGGCGGACGCCCGATGCGCTCGACCGGCTCGGCGGGCCCGACCGGCTCGCCAGGCTCGACGGGCGGCTCGACGGGCGGGCCGACGGGCGGGCCGTCGTGCTCGGGCTCGACCGGGATCTGGGGGCTCATGCGGATGCCGCCGGACTCCCCCAGGCCGTAGCGGGGGGCGGGCTCGGGCGGCATGTGCGTCCACACATGCTCTGTGTGGACCTGTTCCGGGGAGTGGACCTGTTCCGGGGGAACGTGCTCGCGCAGCGGTCCGGACGGTGGGGTGTCGAGCTCGGGGGCGCCGGGGCCGTCGGGGTTCTCGCGGGGGATCTGGGCCCGCCGCGGCCGGGGCGGGCCGGAGGCGACCAGCTTGTCCGGCCGGTTCACGATCCGGCGACGCGGGCCGTCCTCCTGCGCCGATTCCCGCACCGGCCCCTGAACCGGCTCCTGCACCGGTTCCTGAACCGGCTCCCCCGCCGACCTGGCACCCTCGCCGTGCCAGGTCGTGGGGGCGCCCGGATCACCGGGCCCGCCGGGGTCCCCGGGTCTTCGGCCGCCGGAGCGGCTGTGGCGCGGTTCGCCCGTCCCGTACGGCGCGGCGTACGGATTGCGGCCCGCCCTGGGCCCGTGGGCCGCGTCCGATCCTGGGCGCGGAGCCCAGATGCCGCCGGATAAGTCCGGGTCGCGTGAGTGCGATCCGGCGATCTTGCGGTAGGGCCGGGTGTCCTCGTCGTCCGCCGGCTCGCCCGCGTCGTTGAAGGCCGGGTCGTCGGGGGCTGCGTCGTCGAGGCCTGTGTCGTCGGGAGCCGCGTCCTCGGGAACCGCGTCCTCGGGAACCGCGTCCTCGGGAACCGCGTCCTCGGGAACCGCGTCCTCGGGAATAGGGGCCGCGAACGGCGGAAGCGCCCACGGGGACGGGACGGGCGGCCGGTGATGCAGCTCCGGCGGGGGCAGAGAGGAGGGTTCGCCGGCGTCGCGCCGGTGGTCGCGCTCGTGCTCGTGGGGGCCTGAGGTCACACTCAGCACCTCCTCCCCGGAGAGGTCAATCCGGACCGTTCCACCTGTCGTACGGCAAAGCGATCACAGTGATACCCCAACACGAATCCAGAGCAACACGGGAAGCGCGCGGGGACCATACCTCTCTAGTGAGATTTATCGGGAGAGAGTCTGAATTGCCCACTTTCGGGCGATTATCAGCACACCAATGCCGAAAACCGCGAACTGGACGGCCGATCCGATGAGCGACTCCCAGGGCACCTCGCCCTGTTCGAGGGCGCTTCCCATGTCCCCCGAGGCCGCGACCACTCCGAACGCCACGACGTTGTTGGTCGCGTGCAGGGCGATCGGCGCCTCCAGACCGCCCGTACGGACCGCCAGCCACCCCATGAGCGTGCCGAACGCGAAGACGTAAAGGATCCCCCAGCCCGTGTAGCCGTGTGAGGCCGCGAAGGCCGCCGCGCCGACCAGGATCCCCGGCCACGGAGTGCGCAGGTACGCTCCGAACCCCTGGATGATCCAGCCGCGATAGGCGTACTCCTCCGCCGCCGACTGGAACGGCACCAGCAGCAGGATCACGATGATGGCCGGGAGGAACTCATCCCAGCCCGCCCATCTGAAGCCGGGATCGACCCCGGCGAACATCAGCGTCCCCACCTCGACCGCCTGGCCGAGCACGACCGCCACCAGCGCGACCAGCAGGCAGGCCCCCAGCCACCGCCAGCGCAGCCGCAGCGCCACCGACGACAGCGATCCCGGCGGCCGCCGCTGGAACAGCCACGCGGCGCCGAGCACCAGCGGCAGCAGCAGCGCGATGACCCCCAGCTGGAACCCGAGGTCGAGGACGGGGTCGGCGAACAGCCGGGTCCCCGTCCGCGCCATGGGCACGCCCGTGACGAGCGAGACCACGAAGGCCACCAGGCCGACGACGATCGAGAGCGCCAGGAAGGCCGCGATGATCGCCACCGTGCCGGCGATCGGCCGCCACCAGCGGTGCAAGGGCGTACGGGCCAGGCGGTCGTAAGGAGTGCCGGGCGGAGGCGGAACGTCCCAGCGGGCACGCGGCGGCGGCCCCCACGGATAGGGGCCGGGATAGGGCCCGGGATACGGCCCCGCCACGGGAGGCGGCCCCGCCACGGAAGGCGGCGGCTGCGGCGGGCCGGCCGGCCAGGCGGTCCCGCCCGCGTACGGCCCGGGCGCCAGGTAGGGACCGGGCAGCTGGTCCGGGCCGCGGGCCTGGTCCGGGCCCGGCTGTGGTTCGTTCATATGTCCATTCTTCGCGTGCCGCGGGTGATCAGCTGGGCGGGGTGAAGGAGCTCGACCTGGACAGGCCCGCGGCGCGACCCTTGGCCGCCACCACGAGGGCCATCTTCCGTGACGCCTCGTCGATCATCTCGTCCCCCAGCATGACCGCGCCCCGCTTCTCGACCGTCGTGTAGTACTCGTACGCGTCGAGGATGAGCTCGGCGTGGTCGTAGTCCTCCTGCGAAGGCGAGAACACCTCGTTGGCCGCCTCCACCTGCGTCGGGTGGAGCACCCACTTGCCGTCGAACCCCAGCGCGGCCGACCGCCTGGCGACCCGGCGGAAGCCGTCCAGGTCGCGGATCTGCAGGTATGGCCCGTCGATCGCCTGGAGGCCGTGCGCGCGGGCGGCCATCAGGATGCGCATGAGGATGTAGTGATAGGCGTCCCCCTCGCCGTAGCCGGGGGGCTGCTCGCCCACGACCAGCGTCCGCATGCCGATCGAGGCCATGAAGTCGGCCGGGCCGAAGACCAGCGTCTCCAGCCGGGGCGAGGACGCGGCGATGTCGTCCACGTTGACGAGGCCCCGGGCGTCCTCGATCTGCGCCTCGATGCCGATGCCGCCCTCGGGCAGGCCGGTGGCCCGCTCGACCTGGCCGAGGAGGGTGTCGAGCCAGGCCACGTGGGAGGCGTCCGCGACCTTCGGCAGCATGAGGCAGTCGAGCCGGTCTCCGGCGCCCTCGACGACCTCGATGACGTCGCGGTAGGTCCAGTGGGTGGTGAGGTCGTTGACCCGGACGACGACCGTCTTGCCCGCCCAGTCGCCCTCCTTGAGCGCGGCGACGACGTTGCGGCGCGCCTCGTCCTTGGCCCCGGGGGCGACCGAGTCCTCCAGGTCGAGGAAGACCTCGTCGGCGGCGAGGCTCTGGGCCTTCTCCAGGAAACGCGGGTTGCTGCCGGGCACCGCCAGGCACGATCGTCGAGCGCGCATGGGCACACCGTAGCGTGGTCGTCAGGCGGTGCTGATTAGGCTGGGGCGCATGACCCTGCCGGTGATCGAAGAGGGCGCGAAGAAGTCCAACGTGCTGTGGCTCGGCCTGCCGTCCGGGGTCCGGCTGGCCTGGCACGCCTGGCACGACGGTGCGATCTACGTGGTGACCGGCGGACAGGAGCAGTCGCTTCCCGGGCTGGCCGAGCTCGCCGCCGCCCGGGGCGAGATCGAGGTGGTCCTGCGCAGCAAGGACAACGGCGCCGAGCTCGTCCGTTTCCCTGCCGCCGCCGAGGTGGTGGACCAGGCGGCCGCCCCGGAGGCCGTGGCCGCGCTGGCCAAGGAGCGCCTCAACGCCCGCGACGCCGCCGGTCTGACCACCCGCTGGGCCGAGGGGTCCACCGTCGTACGGCTCACCCCTCGGATCAACCCTCAGACCTGATCAGACGCGTACGGTCTCCACCGTCTCGGCCGCGTGGCGCTCGGAGCCGAGCCGTACGGTCGCGGTCTGGGCCAGCAGGGCCCCGGCGAGCACGATGACGCCTCCGGCGATCTGGGCGGCTCCCAGGCGCTCGCCGAGCAGCACCCAGGCGACCAGCGCCCCCGCGATGACCTCCACCGAGGCGACCGTCGAGCCGACCGCGGCCGACAGCCGCCGCACGGCCGTGACCCCGGTGGCGTACGCGACCACTGTGGCCACCACGACCAGCACCACGACGGCCACGGCGACGGGGATCGTGCGGCCGGAGACCTCGGCGGCGCGGGTGAACGCCGCCCAGTCGATGTTCCAGGGCCGGGAGACGGGCAGCAGGACCACCGCCGAGCCGAGCATGCCCCAGCCGATCAGGCCCAGCGTGTCCACGTCGTCGCCGAACGAATCGCTCATCAGGAAATATCCGGCGCAGCAGGCGGCGGCGAGCAGGGCGAGCAGCAGTCCGAGCGCGTCGAGGCGCAGCCCCTCCCAGACCTGCACGACGATCGCGAGCCCCACGACCGCGATCAGCGCCCCCAGGTAGGCCGAGCGCGGCAGCCGCAGCCGCCGGACGAACCGCACCCACAGGACCACCAGCACCGGCGAGGTGTACTCGATCAGCAGCGTCACGCCGACCGGCAGCCGGGTGATGGCCACGAAATACAGGGCCTGCACGGCCGCCACGGCGATCGCGGCGTACGCCGCGAAGAACAGGAGGCGGTCGCGGGGGATGCGCAGCGCGCGCGGCTTCACGACGGCCAGGACCGCCAGCAGGAGCACGCCGGCCCCCGCCATGCGGATCCAGACGGCCTCCAGCGGCGCGAGCCCGGCCACGCCGAGGATCTTCGCCATCGGTCCGGAGAACCCGAAGCAGAAGGCCGAGACGCCCGCGATCGCCAGGCTGACAGCCCTCATCGTCACCTGCCCATGTAATTACCAATAAACGGCTTTGATCCTGTCATAACCGGGAGCGGTCCGCATCCTTGCGTAACCTGACAGAGTGGATCGGATCTTCGTGGCCCGCCTGGCGGGGCTGGCGGTCTTCGACCCGGCCGGCGACCAGATCGGCCGGATCCGGGACGTCGTCGTCTCGCTGCGGGGGCCGCTGCTCCCTCGCGTCCACGGCTTCGTCGTGGAGGTCCAGCCACGCCGCCGGGTCTTCCTGCCGATCACCAGGATCACCAGCATCGAGGCCCGCGCCCTCATCTTCACCGGCAAGCTCAACATGCGCAGGTTCGAGCGCCGCGACACCGAGACGCTGGCCATCGGGGAGATGCTCGACCGCACCGTCGAATACAAGGGCGAGCGGGTGACCGTACAGGACCTCGCCATGGAGCAGCCGCGGCCGTCCGAGTGGCTCATCACGAAGGTCGCGATACGCCGCGGCACGCGGCGCAGGGGCGAGACGCTGATCGTGGACTGGGACGAGGTCACCGGCTTCACCGGGATCCAGAAGGACCAGGGCGCGGCCAACCTGCTCGCCGTCTTCGAGGCGCTGCGCCCGGCCGACCTGGCGAACATGCTGCACGAGCTGCCCACCAAGCGGATGGCCGAGGTCGCCGCCGCCCTGGACGACGACCGGCTCGCCGACGTCCTGGAGGAGCTGCCCGAGCGCGACCAGGTGCTCGTGCTCAGCCGGCTGCACCGCGAGCGGGCCGCCGACGTGCTGGAGGAGATGAGCCCGGACGACGCCGCCGACCTCCTGCAGGAGCTGCCCGCGGAGCAGGCCGAGGGGCTGCTGCGGCTCATGGTGCCGGAGGAGGCCGCGCCGGTGCGGCGGCTGCTGACCTACGGCGAGTTCACCGCCGGCGGCATGATGACGACCGAGCCGGTCATCCTCCCGCCGACCTCGACCGTGGCCGAGGCCCTCGCGCACATCCGCCAGCAGGAGCAGACCCCCGCCATCGCCGCGCAGGTGTACGTGACCCGCCCGCCGACCGAGACCCCGACCGGGCGCTACCTGGGGGTGGCGCACTTCCAGCGCCTGCTGCGGGAGCCTCCGTCGACACTGCTCGGCAGCGTGGTAGACATCACGGTGGACCCGATCAGGCCCGAGCTCACGGTGCGCGAGGTGGCGTCGTATCTCGCGACGTACAACCTGGTCGCGGTCCCCGTCGTGGACGAGCTGGGCCGGCTGCTCGGCGCGGTGACCGTCGACGACGTGCTCGACCACATGCTGCCGGAGGACTGGCGGGAGCGCCCATGACCGAACGCCTCGACCAGCCGCGCGAGCTGACGCCCCGCCTGCGGCTCTACTACGACCCCGAGGCGTTCGGCCAGCTCTCGGAACGGATCGCGCGGTTCCTGGGGACCGCCCGGTTCATCGTCTACATGACGGTGTTCGTGGGGTTCTGGCTGCTGTGGAACGTGTTCGCGCCGTACAAGTTCGACCCCTACCCGTTCATCTTCCTGACCCTGATGCTCTCGCTCCAGGCGTCGTACGCCGCGCCGCTGATCCTGCTCGCGCAGAACCGGCAGGCCGACCGCGACCGCGTCCAGTACGAGCAGGACAGGATGGCGGCCGAGCGCAACCAGGCCGAGATCGAGTACCTCACCCGCGAGATCGCCGGGCTGCGCATCGCGCTCGGCGAGGTGGCCACACGCGACTACATCCGCTCGGAGCTCCAGCGCCTGCAGGAGGAGCTGAGCGAGATCGGGACGAGATCGCGTGGGGCGGGTTCGGAGGATTCCCGCTGAGTCCATAGCATGGATTCATGGCACCATCCCCTGAACTGGTCATGGCCGCGCTGGCGACGGTGAACGATCCGGAGATCCGCCGGCCGATCACCGAGCTCGGCATGGTCAAGAACGTCGACATCTCCCCCGACGGGGTGGTGCGCGTTGGCGTGTACCTGACCGTCGCCGGCTGCCCGCTGAAGGACACCATCACGCGCGACGTCACCGGCGCCGTGTCGCGGATCGACGGCGTGTCCCGCGTCCACGTCGACATGGACGTCATGAGCGCCGAGCAGCGCAAGGAACTGCAGACGAAGCTCCGCGGCGACCGCGGGCCCGAAAAGGAGATCCCCTTCGCCAAGCCCGGCTCGCTGACCCGCGTGTTCGCGGTGGCGAGCGGCAAGGGCGGCGTCGGCAAGTCGTCGGTCACGGTGAACCTCGCCGCCGCGATGGCCTCCCAGGGCCTGAAGGTCGGCGTCGTCGACGCCGACATCTACGGCCACTCGGTGCCGCGCATGCTCGGCGTGAGCGAGCGGCCCACCAAGGTCGAAGACATGATCATGCCGCCGGTCGCGCACGACATCAAGGTCATCTCGGTCGGCATGTTCAAGCCCGAGGGCAACACCCCGGTGGTGTGGCGCGGCCCGATGCTCGACCGCGCGCTCTACCAGTTCCTCACCGACGTCTACTGGGGCGACCTCGACGTCCTGCTCATGGACCTGCCCCCGGGCACCGGCGACATCGCGATCTCGGTCGCCCAGCGCATGCCCACGGCCGAGATCCTCGTCGTGACGACCCCGCAGCAGGCCGCCGCAGAGGTGGCCGAGCGCGCCGGGTCGATCGCGGCCCAGACCCACCAGCAGATCGCCGGCGTCATCGAGAACATGGCGTGGCTGCCCTGCCCGCACTGCGACGAGCGCATCTCGGTGTTCGGCGAGGGCGGCGGCCAGACCGTGGCCGACGCGCTGACCCGCACACTGGGCGCGCGTGTGCCGCTGCTCGGCCAGGTGCCGATCGACATGCGGCTGCGTGAGGGCGGCGACGAGGGCAAGCCGCTCGTGCTGACCGACCCCGACGCCCCGGCGGCCGCGGAGCTGCGCCGGATCGCGGCCGGGCTCGGCAAGAAGTCGACCAGCCTCAAGGGCCTGAAGCTCGACATCTCACCGGTCAAGCACTGACTCGAGCGCTGACCAGCCCGATCAGGTCGCCTCGTTGTCGTACGGCGGGATCTCCCCCACGCCCAGTTCCGGCGTGGGGGCGGAGACCGGCTCGGCCACGGTCGTCGTCGAGGTGTCGTTCCAGTCCTTCTCGAGGTCGTCGAGCAGGTGCTTGCGCACGAAGTTCTTGGGGTTGAGGTCGGCCGGGTCGAAGTTGGCGAACTCGGGCCCCATGTTGGCCTGCAGGTCCGCCTTCGCGTTGTTGGCCATCTGCCGGAGCTGCCGCAGCGTACGGCCCGCCTGTGAGGCGGCCTGGGGCAGTTTCTCCGGCCCGAAGACGACCAGGGCGATCACCACCAACGCCAGGGCCTCCCCCCAGCCGAGTCCGAACATGGCGATCTCCTCCTGCACGTACGACTGAATTCAGACTAATGCCCGCTCCCCGCACTGTGGACAGGGGACGCCCGGCTCTCAGGACGCGCTCATGAGGGTCGCGCGGTGGGGGCGGGGGCCGCGCCGACCGTGACCGTCGCCGTCCGCACCTCGCCGTCGTGCCGGAACTTGATCCGCACCTGGTCGCCGGGGGCCTTGCTGCGGATGGTGACGATCAGCTCCCGGCTGTCGCTCACGGGCTGGCCGTCGACCTCCAGGATGACGTCCCCCGCGTGCAGGCCCGCCTTGGCGGCCGGGCCTCCCGGCGTGACCGGCACGGCGCCGCTCTCCGTCCGGGTGGCGATCCGCACCCCCTTGCCCTGGTAGCTCTGGTCGATCGTGATGCCGATCCTGGAGGTGCGGGCCGTTCCGGTGGTGATGAGCTCCTGGGCGATCCGGCGCACCTGGTTGACCGGGATCGCGAAGCCGAGGCCGATGCTGCCGGACTGCTGGCCGAGCAGGGAACCGCCGACGGTGGCGATCGCCGAGTTCACCCCGATCACCTCGCCCGCGGCGTTGACCAGCGGGCCGCCCGAGTTGCCGGGGTTGATGGCGGCGTCCGTCTGGATCGCGTTGATGAGCGCGTAGTCGGACCCGGTGCTGCCGCCCGCCTCGACGGGCCGGTTGAGCGAGCTCACGATGCCCGTGGTGACCGTGCCGCTCAGCCCGAGGGGCGAGCCGACCGCGATGACCGGGTCGCCGACCACCACGCCGTCGGAGTTGCCGAGGGGCAGCTCCGGCGCCCGGACGGTCCCGTCCGGCTTGACGACCGCGATGTCGGAGTTGGGGTCGCGGCCGACGACGCGCGCCCCCGAGGAGCTGCGGTCGTTGTAACGGATGCGGATCTCCCCGGCCTGCCCCGCGACGGCCACCACATGGTTGTTCGTGACGATGTAGCCGCCCTTGACGACGAAGCCCGATCCGGTGCCCGACTCGCTGTTGCCCTTGACCTCCAGTGAGACCACGCTGGGCAGGACCTTGGCGGCCACCCCGGCCACGGAGTCCGGCGGCCGGGCCGTGGGCTGCTTCGACGGCGTGCTCAGCGTGTAGGAGGGGTCGATGCCGGAGGACGGGCGCGTCAGCAGGAACGTGCCCCAGCTCGCCACGCCGCCCGCCACCAGCGCGATGACCACGGCCAGGGCGGCGAAGAGCGCGATGTTGGGGCCGCGCGGCTCCCGCTGCGGCCCGACAGGATAGAGCGGCGGCGGGGCCCAGCCGGGGCCCATGCCGTACGGACCGGTGGCGGGCGCGGGGCCGTCGGGAGGCCCCTGCGGCTCCTCGCCCGCGGGCAGGAACTCGGGCCGGTCCGACGCGCCGTACGGACGCGAATTGTCGGTCATCGCGGCAGTCACTCCTCGCACACGGCGTCATCCGCTGGGCAGCCGCGGTAACGAGGAAGACGGCACACGACGGCTGCGGTGTCCGATCGTATGCCGTTCCCTCGGATCAGCGCGAAAGACCCCTGGTGACGCTCGGTGACGGGGTGGGTGACACGCTCACCACGGGCGCCTTGTTCTGCGCGGGATGCTGTACGAACATCTGCCCGGGTGTCGGGTTCGGGTTGGCCGTGGATCCCCCGGCCATGAGCATGGTGCCGAGGGCGACGGCGGCGCCGGCCATTCCCACGGCGACGTATCCCGCCCTTCTGGCCCTTCCGGACCGCCCCGGTCCCGATCGTCCCTCGTCCCGGCCCCTGGGCCGGTTGTCCATGGGTCCGGCGGCGTGCATGCCGGGAAGCCGCCCGGCGCCGAAGGCCGGATGGTCGGGAAAGGGCCGCATCCGCGGCGGCAACGGCCCTCCGGGCTCCGCCATGCGCAGCAGCGACATGGTGAGGTCCGCCGGCATGGCGGGCGGATCCATGGACCGCAGGCGGGTCTTCAGCGCGCGCATCGCGTCGACCTCCGCGCGGCAGTCCGCGCAGAACGTCAGGTGCGCGAGCGCGCGTTCCCGCTCGTTGTGACTGAGTTCGCCGTCGATGAGCGCGGAGACGCGCTCGCCAAGATGACTCACAGTCCCTCCCTGCTGATAGAAGGGGGGGTTTGATCGCCGTTCCGGTTCGCGGAGGGCGCCCGGTGGTCGAGCGCCTCCCGCAGCTGGGCGCGGCCGCGATGGATGCGGCTGCGCACCGTGCCGAGTTTCACGCCGAGCGTCGCGGCGATCTCCTCGTAGGACAGTCCCTCGATGTCGCACAGCACCACGGCCGCCCGGAACTCCGGCGCCAGGGCGTCGAGCGCGGCCTGGATGTCGGGCTCCAGATGCGCGTCGTCGTACGCCTGCGCGGGCGACGGCTCGCGGCCGTGCAGCCGCTCGGCGGCGTCGTCCGCCAGCCCCTCGAAGCGGATGCGCTGCCTGCGCCGCGCCATGTCGAGGAAGAGGTTCGTCGTGATCCGGTGCAGCCACCCCTCGAACGTGCCCGGGGTGTAGCTCGACAGGGACCGGAAGACCCGGACGAAGACTTCCTGAGTGAGGTCCTCGGCATCGTGGACGTTGCCCGTCAGCCGATAGGCCAGCCGGTAGACCCGAGTGGAATGAGTTCGGACGACCTCCTCCCAGGTGGGAGGCGTCCAGCCGGACACCGAAGTCTCCGCCTGGTGGTCGTGCTCGTCCACCGGCATTCCTCTCTGCAGGATCGTCGCTACAGCCATAGTGCCTGGTTTCGCCCCTTCCTGCGCACCGCGGGCTGAGCGGTCTCTTACAAAGACCGTTCAAAGCGTGCAACGTCCCCGTTGTGGCGTGAGTTCCCGTTCCGGTCCGACTCCCCTAGGCTGCGTCCAAGATGAAGCAGGGGAGGGAGAGGCCGATGGCGACACCGGCCAGCCTGGAGTACGCGGAGGAGTTCGTCCCGGAGGACGACATCCTGCGAACCGCGCGCCGGCGTGGCATCGAGGTCGGGGCGCGCCCGATCCTGCCCGGGTGCGGAGCGGCGCTCTGCTTCCTCGCCACCGTGGTGAACGCACGCTCGGTGGTGGAGGTCGGCACCGGGTGCGGGGTCTCCGGCCTGTGGCTGCTGCGCGGCATGCGCCCGGACGGCACGCTCACGAGCGTGGACGTGGAGCCGGAGCATCAGCGCATGGCCCGGCAGACGTTCGCGGAGGCGGGGTTCTCCGGCAGCCGCATCCGCCTGATCGGCGGGCGCGCGCTCGACGTCCTTCCCCGCCTCGCCGACGGCGGCTACGACATGGTCTTCTGCGACGCGGCCAAGCAGGAGTACATCGACTACCTCACCGAGTCGGTGCGGCTGCTGCGCCGGGGCGGGGTCGTCGTCTTCGGCGACGCCTTCTGCGACGACCAGGTGGCCGACCCCACCCAGCGCGACCCCGACACGGTCGCGCTCCGGGAGCTGGGCAAGCTCGTCAGGAACGACGAGCGGCTGCGGCCCCTGATGCTGCCGCTCGGCTCCGGGCTGCTGGCCGCCGTCAAGCTCGTCTGAGCCCGTTCACATCGGGTTCAGGGGCCGTTCAGGGGCCGTTCAGGACGTGGCGGTGAGGTAGCGGAGCAGCAGGCGGACGCCGAAGCCGGTGCCGCCCTTGGTGGTCTCGCCGTCGTCGGAGGCGGCCCGCGCGGGCCCCGCGATGTCGAGGTGTGCCCACGGCCGCCCGCCGGTGAACTCCCGCAGGAACAGCGCGGCGGCGATCGACCCCGCCGCGCCCGACTTCGTCCTGTCGACGTTGGCCAGGTCGGCCACGTCGGAGTCGAGCATCGTGCGGTAGTCCTCGACGAGCGGCATCCGCCACAGCCGCTCCCCGCCGGCCTCGCCCGCGGCGATCAGGTCGGCGGCCAGCGACTCGTCCGTGGCGTAGAGCGCGCCCAGGCTCGTCCCGAGCGCGACCTTGGCCGCGCCGGTCAGCGTGGCGACGTCGATCACGATGTCCGGGTCGAGCTCCGCGTGCGCGTACGCCAGCGCGTCGGCCAGCACGAGACGACCCTCCGCGTCGGTGTTCAGCACCTCTACCGTGCGCCCGCCGTACTGGGTGATGACGTCTCCCGGCCGCTGCGCCGAGCCGGAGATGGAGTTCTCCGCGCACGCCACGAGGCCGGTGACCCGCACCGGCACGTCGAAGGCGGCGAGCGCGCTCATCGCGGCGATGACGGCGGCGCCGCCGCCCATGTCGGTCTTCATCGTCTTCATGCCCTCGTTGGGCTTCAGGGACAGGCCGCCGGTGTCGAACGTGATGCCCTTGCCGGCGAGCACCACGTGGGCGCGCGGGTTCTCCGGCGTGTAGGACAGCTCGACCAGGCACGGCGGGCTGACCGACCCCTGCCCGACGGCCCGGATGCCGCCGAACTCGCCGAGCTCGGCCCCCTCCCGCACGCGTACGCCGAGCCCCGACTCGGCGGCGATCGCCTTGGCCTGCTCGGCGAGCCAGGCGGGCGTCTTGACCGACGACGGGGTGTTGACGAGGTCGCGGGCGAGCGCGGTGGCCCGCGCGACCGCCTCGCCGCGCTTCAGGTCCCGCTCGTCCCCGCCGACGAAGACGATCTCCCCGACCGGCTTCTTGCCGCCGTTGCCGATGGTGAACGTGTACGCCGCGAGCAGCGCGCCCTCCGCCAGTGCCGCCGTCTCTCCCTTGGGCGGGACGACGACCGACAGCGACGCCCGGCCCTTCGCCCGCCTCGCGAGGGCCGCCCCGGCCTTGCGCAGCGCGGCGGCCGAGCCGTCGCCGGTGCCGTACAGCAGGACGCGCCGCACGCCGCCCTCCCTGAGGGTGGGCACCTCCACGACCTCGCCCGGCTCTCCCTTGGCCTCGTAGTGCGCGAGCAGCGCGTCGACCGGCACGGGAGACTCCAGCCAGGGCGCCGGGGCGAGGTCCGGTCCGGGTCCGAACGGCACGGCCACCAGGTCGGCGTCCGGCGCGGGCCCGGCGCCGTCAGGACCGGTGAGGACCGGCGTGGTCTGGATGGGCACGTCCACCTCCAATAGGTCGGCCCCGGGGCGGGAACAACCCGCCGCCAGGGCCGTAGATCGAACGGGTCGGCCGACGAGGTCAGCCGACCACCTTCTTGAGCGCGTCACCGAGGGCGCTGGCCTCGTCCGCGGACAGCTCCACGACGAGTCGGCCGCCACCTTCGAGAGGGACCCGCATGACGATGCCCCGTCCTTCCTTGGTGACCTCCAGCGGACCGTCACCGGTCCGCGGCTTCATCGCCGCCATGCGTGTATCCCTTCCCGCGTTGTCGGCCGCCCCGGAGGGTAACCGGCGTATTCACGTTTCTGTGATGTTCTATTATCCCGCCTCCGAGCTCAAAAAGGTAACGGCCTGGATCCGGTCAGTGGATCAATGCGGTGAGACACTCGTTGTGGACGGACCGGACGTGACCCCACACTGGGTGGGGTGAACGCCCGAGCCGCGCTTTTCGATCTCTATGGGGACCACCTTCTCGCGCGTGGCGGCCGTGCCTCCGTGGCCGCGCTCGTGAGGCTGCTCTCGCCGCTCGACATCGCGGCCCCGGCCGTCAGGACCGCGATATCCCGCATGGTCAGACAGGGCTGGCTCGACCCCGTACGGCTGCCGCAGGGGCCGGGATACGCGGTCACGCCGAAGTGCGAACGCCGGCTCGACGAGACGGCGGCCCGCGTCTACCGGCGGGGCGACGCGCCATGGGCCGGCCGCTGGCACGTCCTGGTGCTCGAACCGGTCAGGGACCGGGCCCGGCGCGAGCGGCTGCGTGCCGACCTCGCCTTCCTCGGGTACGCCCCGCTGTCGGAGACGACCTGGATCGGTCCGAGGCCCTCGCCCGAGCTCGACGCGCTGCGGATTCCCGGCCACCGGTTCGACGCCGTGTACGAGGGCGACCCGCGTGACCTGCTCGCCCGCGCGTGGGACCTGGACGGCATCGGCAGCGCGTACGAGGATTGGCTGGCCAGCGCGGCGGAGCTGGTGGGCTCGCTGCCGGAGGACGCCTCGGACGACCGGGTCTTCGCGGTCCGCAGCAGGCTGGTGCACGGCTGGCGCAACTTCCTGTTCCGCGACCCCGGGCTGCCCGCCGACCTGCTGCCGCCGGGCTGGCCGGGCGAGAAGGCCCGCACCTTCTTCGAGCAGGAGGCCACTCGGCTGCTGCCGGCCGCCGCCGCGTTCGTGGACCGCACACTGAATGGAGCAGCCTGACATGACCGTGACCTACGACGTCGACGAAGCCGTCGCCACGATCACGCTCAACCGCCCCGACGCGATGAACTCGCTGACCCTCGCGACGAAGACCGACCTGCTCGCGGCCGTGCGGCGCGCCGCCGACGACGCGTCGGTGCGGGCCGTGCTCCTGACCGGCGCGGGCCGGGCCTTCTGCGCGGGACAGGACCTGCGGGAACACGCCGCCAACCTCGACCGTGGCCTCGGTCTGGCGAACACCGTGCGCGAGCACTACAACCCGGTCGTGCTGGCCATCGCGACGATGGGCAAGCCCGTCGTGGCCGCCGTCAACGGGGTGGCCGCGGGGGCGGGCGCCTCGCTGGCGTTCGCGTGCGACTTCCGGGTGGCGGCCGAGAACGCGAAGTTCTCGATGGCGTTCACCGGGATCGGGCTCGCCCCCGACTCGGGCGCGTCCTGGACCCTGCAGCGGCTCGTCGGCCCCGCCCGCGCCCGGGAGATGCTGCTGCTCGGCGACGTCGTCGACGCGGCCAGGGCGCTGGAGCTCGGCCTGGTCGGGCAGGTGGTGCCTGCCGACCGGCTGGCGTCCGCCGCCCGCGACCTCGCCGTACGGCTGGCGCAGGGGCCCACCCGGGCGTACGCCGCGACCAAGGCGGCGCTGAACCACGCGGCGTCGTCCTCCCTCGCCGAGGCGCTGGAGCGGGAGGCGGAGCTTCAGGACGAGTGCGTCGCCACCGCCGACCACGCGGCGGCGACCAAGGCGTTCCTCGACAAGGAACGACCTACCTTCGAAGGCCGGTAGGCGCTTCGAAGCAATCGGCACAGCGAAGGCCGGTAGGCGCTTCGAAGCAATCAAACACGGCGCAGGGCGGTGACGGCCTCGCGGACGTGGCAGTCGGCGACGTGGTCGTTGACCAGGCCGATGGCCTGCATCAGGGCGTACGCCGTGGTGGGGCCGACGAAGCGGAAGCCGTGCTTCTTGAGGTCCTTGGCCAGCGCCGTGGACCCGGGAGTGCGGGCGGGGACGTCGGCGAGGGTGGTGGGGACCCTGCCGGGCTCCTCGGCGTACTTCCACACCAGCGCCGACAGCCCGCCCGGCACCTCAAGCGCGGCGCGGGCGTTGGCCACGGCCGCCTCGATCTTGGCGCGGTTGCGCACGATGCCCGCGTCGGCGAGCAGGCGCGCCATGTCGTCCTCGCCGAAGGCCGCCACCGCCGGGATCGAGAACCCGGCGAACGCCTTGCGGAAGTTGTCGCGCTTGCGCAGGATCGTCAGCCACGACAGGCCGGACTGGAACGCCTCCAGGGTGATCCGCTCGAAGACGCGGTCGTCTCCATGGACGGGACGGCCCCACTCGTCGTCGTGGTAGGCGACGTAGTCGGGTGTGGTGCCCGCCCACCCGCAGCGGACCAGCCCGTCGTCGTGTGCCGTCACCATGCCTCTTCCGCGTCGACGCGCTCGGCCCGGACGTCGGCCGCCTCGGGCTCCTGCGTCTCGAACCGCTGTGTCTCTGGCTGCGTCGTCTCGGGCCGCGTCGTTTCGAGCCGCGTCGTCTCCTCGCGGGTCTGCGGCCGTGCGTACGATAACTCGGCCACGCGCTGCTCCAGCACCGCGATGCGGGTGTCGCGCTCCCCGAGGGCGACCGAGACGCGGTGCAGCGTCTCGTCCACCGCCTGGGTGCTGTAGCCCACGAGACCGATCGGGAGCCGGAGCGCGATCAGATCGGCGGGAGTCACCTGGCCGGCCGCCGGCAGTTCGAGAGGCGGCACGTCCGGGGGGAACTCCGCCATCTCGCCGCCGTGTCCCAGCGAGACCATGACCACGCAGGCGATCACGGCGAGTCCGGCGATGACGAGTACGACCAGCACATACGAATCGTGCCACAACTCTTTTGCGTGCGAGCATGGAAGCATGACGCGCGTGATCGGGCCCGACGACGAGATCGAGCCCGCCTGGGTCGAGGCCGCCTCGCTGCCGGAGGTGTCCGCGCTGGCCCGGGCGGGGCACACCGTCGTGGTGACGCTCCCCGGCGACGAGACCGAGGCCATCGCGGCCGCCGCCGCGTACGCCTGGGCGGGGGCGGCCGTCTTCCGGACGTCCCACGACGTGCGGCAGGCCCTCGACATGACCGAGGCCCTGCTGGGCCGCCGGCCCCCCGCCCTGACCCGCCGCGGCCTGGCCTGACGGAGCGCTTCTAGCTCTCGCCGAGCTCCTCGCCGGTGGGGCTGAGGTGGAGGGCGGGCCGCTCCAGCAGGTCGAGCGCCTCCTCGACCGTGGTCGCCCACGAGATCGCGTCGAACACGTTCGGCCGGGTGAAGCCCTGCTCGTACATGCGGTCGATCAGGTCGCGCAGCGGGCCGTACAGACCCCACGGGTCGAGGACGACCAGCGGCCGCTCGTGCATGCCGAGCACCCGGGAGGTCCAGATCTCGAAGAGCTCCTCCAGGGTGCCGATGCCGCCCGGGAGCACGAGGAACGCGTCGGACCTGGCGTCCATGATCCCCTTGCGCTCGCGCATGTCGGCGGTGACGATCAGCTCGCCCGAGTCGGTGTCGGCGATCTCGATGTCGACGAGGGCCTGGGGGATCACCCCGACCGTGTGGCCGCCGCCGTCGCGGACGGCCCGGGCGACCTCGCCCATGCAGGAGACGATGGCGCCGCCGCTCACGAGACCGTGGCCGCGGCGGGCCAGTTCGGTGCCCACCTCCCGGGCGAGGTCGAGGTATTTGCGGTCGATCTTCTGGCTGGACGAGCAGTAAACGCAGACGAACACGTCGCAACCCTACTGAGTGCCGGCGCGCCGGTCCGACTCCACGATGATGCGCACGGCCTCGTCGGGGTCGTCGGTGACCGAGACCAGCTCCACGTCCTGCGGCGAGATCTTGCCGGTGGCCAGCAGCGAGTCGCGGATCCAGTCGATCAGCGGCGACCAGAACGAGACGCCCATCATGATCACCGGGAACGACGTGACCTTCCGCGTCTGCACCAGGGTCAGCGCCTCGAACAGCTCGTCGAGCGTGCCGAACCCGCCGGGCAGGGCCACGAACCCGCTGGCGTACTTGACGAACATCGTCTTGCGCACGAAGAAGTAGCGGAACTCGATGCCGAGATCCACGTAGTCGTTGAGACGCTGCTCGTGCGGCAGCTCGATGCCGAGGCCGACCGAGATGCCGCCGGCTTCGAGCGCGCCCTTGTTCGCCGCCTCCATCACCCCGGGGCCGCCACCGGTGATCACCGCGTAGCCCGCCTTGGCGAGCGCCGAGCCGACCTTCACGCCGAGTTCGTACTCGGGGCTGTCGGGACCGGTGCGGGCCGATCCGAAGACGGTCACCGCCGGGGGAAGGTCGGCGAGGGCGCCGAAACCCTCGACGAACTCGGACTGGATGCGCAGCACGCGCCAGGGGTCCTCGTGCAGCCAGCCGGTCGGGCCGCGTCGGTCGAGCAGGCGCTGGTCGTGGGTCGAATCGGGGACGAGTCCGCCGCGGACCAGCGACGGGCCCTGCCGGCGTTCGGGACGGGTGTGCTTCATGACGGTCACGCTAACGGTCGGGGTCGGACATGGTGCTGGACGCACGGGCTGCCCCGGCGCCCCGCGTTCCAAATCGCACCGGAAGAATCTTGAAAAAGATCCTCGGAAGGATGGAACCGGTCGTCGCCGAGGCCCCGTCTAAGAAACGAGGGTGCTGCTCGGGACGAAAGTGGCTTTCCCCGCCAAATGGCCGGCGAGGAAAGCCACTTTCTTCTATCTGCGGGCTCTACCTGCGGCTTACCTATTCGGTCAGCCAGGATGTCATGCGGCGCTCGCTCTCGACGATCTTGGCGAGGCTCACGTTCTCCCCCGCCGTGTGGGCGATATCGGGGTTGCCGGGGCCGCAGTTGACGGCGGGCATCCCGAGGGCGGAAAAACGCGCGACGTCGGTCCAGCCGAGCTTGGCCCGGGGCGTGCCGCCGATCGCGGCGGCGAACGCCGCGGCGACGGGGTGGGTCAGCCCCGGCCGTGCGCCCGGCGCTCCGTCGGTGAGCCGCACGTCGAAGCCGTCGAAGACCTCCTGGACGTGGGCGAACGCCTCCTCCAGCGTGCGGTCGGGGGCGAAGCGGTAGTTCACGGTCACCACGCACTCGTCCGGGATGACGTTGCCGGCCACCCCACCGCGTATGCCCACCGCGTTGAGGCCCTCGTGGAACCGCAGGCCGTCCACCACCGGCTGCCGCGCCTCGTATCGGCGGAGGATGTCCAGCACCGGCGCGACGTCGTGGATGGCGTTGACGCCCTCCCACGACCGGGCGCTGTGCGCGCGCACGCCCTTCACCGTGATCTCGGCCCGCAGCGTGCCCTGGCAGCCGCCCTCGATCAGCCCGTCGGTCGGCTCCATCACGACCGCGAAGTCACCCGTGATCCACTCGGGATGGGTGCGGGTGAGCCGCAGCAGGCCGCTGCGCTCGGCCTCGACCTCCTCGCAGTCGTAGAAGACGAAGGTCAGGTCGCGGTTCGGCTCGGCCAGCAGGCAGAGCTTGAGCTGGACTGCCACGCCGCTCTTCATGTCGGACGTCCCGCAGCCGTACAGCACGCCGTCTTCGACCCTGCTGGGCAGGTTGCCTGCCACCGGCACCGTGTCGATGTGCCCGGCGATCACCACGCGCTCGGCCCGGCCGAGATCGGTCCGCGCCACCACCGCGTCGCCGTCACGCAGCACGGTCAGGTGGGGCAGCGGAGCGAGCGCCTCCTCGATGGCGTCGGCCAGCGCCTTCTCCGCGCCGCTCACCGATTCGATGTCCACCAGTCGCGCCGTCAGCGCGCCCACATCCTGGGAAAGGTCAAGCCGCATGTCACCCGACCCTAATCCACCGGTTCACGCGATCTGGACCGTGGCGACGGGCTTGGTGGCCTTGCGCCAGCCGTCGTGCCCGCTCTCGGCCGTCCAGGTGACGCCCTCGTAGCGCACCTGGCGCAGGCCGTACTTCTGGGCGTAGGTGACATACCAGGCGGCGATCAGCCAGCCGCGCTTGGTCGAGGAGTCCGTGCCGAGGGCGCGCACGAGCTGCTTGCGCGCGGCCTCGGGCTGCGGCGTGACCGGCTTGTCGGACGGCGGATACCAGCAGTGCACGGCCTGGGGCACGCGCCCGCTGAACGCCGCCGAGAGGATCCTGGCGTTGTACTCGTGCTCGGCGTAGGCCGAGCCGTCGGCGGAGCGCTGCACGGCCTGTGCCGCCTCGTGCAGCGGCAGGGTCGTGTAGTGCCGCACCTTCTCCAGGGCGGCGAAGAACTTGCGCGCGGCGTAGACCGGGTCCTGCAGCTGCTCGCGCGTCCCCCAGCCCATCGAGGGCCGCTGCTGGAAGACGCCCACCGAGTCGCGGTCGCCGTACGGCAGATTGGCCAGCTTGGACTCCTGGATCGCCGTGACGTAGGCGATCTGGAGGGCGCGCTCGGGCAGCCTGCGCCGCACCGCGACGGCGGCGATGGTCGCGGCCACCTGGGCCTGCTCGATGTCGAGGTCGAGCGTGCCGTCAGGGGTCTTGACCATGCAGTGTTCGCCCAGAGCGAACGGCTTTGTCCGCTTCAGCAGGTGATAGGCGCCATAGAAGATGGCCGCACCCAGCAGGGCCACGATGACCACGACGGTCACGACAGGTTTGGTAAGGCGCCGTTCCACAAGCAGAACCTACCCGGATGATCAGGGAAGCCGATCCACGCGAATCGATCCCGGGGTCAGCGGCCGGGCGTAGGACGCCTCCCACTGGCCGCCCTGCACACGCTGGAACGACAGCAGGCGGCCGTCGCCCGTCCGATAGTCGGCGAAGTCGAGCAGGCCGCGCTCGGGCAGCCCCGTGTTGCCCTCGGAGCGGAAGGCGGCCGTGCCGCGCTCGACGGGATAGAACTCCAGGCCGTCCACGATGAGCATGTGCCTGGCCGGCACCATCCCCTGGGTCGGCACGTCGGTCCATAACAGGACCTCCAGGTGGAGGGACTCGCCCTCCGTGCCCGGCCGTTCCTCGACCGACAGCCAGTTGTAGCGCCGGGCGCCCTCGTCGAGCAGATACTCCGTCCACTTCTCGCCCTGCATCGTGCAGTGCAGGGCCCCGGCGGCCCGATAACGGGCGGCCTCCACATAGACGGTGTCGCCCACCCGGATCGTGCGAGGGTCGAAGAAGTCCGGTTCGGCCGCGGGGTCGTGCGCCTGCGCCTCTCCCGGATCGGCGGCCGGCGTGCGCACCGGCTCGCGCGTGCGTGCGCGCCGGGTCGCGGCGACCGCGCCCACGACCGCGCCCAGCACGACGACGACCGTGGCGAGGCCAAGCACGATCACGATCGCTGTCGTCATGGCGCGCGATCCTACTGGAGGCGGCTCACCGCCGCATCGACGCGCTCGTCGGTGGCGGTGATGGCGATGCGGACGTGTTCACGCCCGGCCTCGCCGTAGAACTCGCCCGGCGCGACGAGGATGCCCAGCTCGGCCAGCGCGCGCACCTGGTCCCAGCAGCCGGTGCCGTTGGTGGCCCACAGGTAGAGCCCGGCGGTCGAGTGCTCGATCCGCCAGCCTGCCCGCTCCAGCGCGGGCCGCAGCACCGCCCTGCGCCGGGCGTACCGCTCCCGCTGCTCGTCGGCGTGCGCGTCGTCGTCGAGCACGGCCGCCGTCGCGGCCTGGACCGGGGCGGGCATCATCATGCCGGCGTGCTTGCGCACCTCCAGCAGCCGCCGTACGAGCCGGGGGTCGCCGGCGACGAAGCCCGCGCGGTATCCGGCGAAGTTCGACCGCTTCGACAGGGAGTGGACCGCGAGCAGGTTCTCGTGAGAGCCCTCGCACACGTCCGGGTGGAGGACGGAGACCGGGTGCGCCTCCCAGCCCAGCTCGATGTAGCACTCGTCGGACGCGACGATCGCGCCGCGCTCGCGCGCCCACGCGACGACCTTGCGCAGGTGCTCGGCGGGCAGGACGCGCCCGGTGGGGTTGGACGGCGAGTTCACCCAGACGAGGGGCACCCGCTCGGGGCCCAGTGAGAGGAGCCCGTCGGTCGCGTACGGCTCGGCCCCGGCCAGCCGCGCGCCCACGTCGTACGTGGGATAGGCGAGCTCGGGGAAGACCACGCGCTCGCCGGGCCGCACGCCGAGCAGCGTCGGCAGCCAGGCCACCAGTTCCTTGGAGCCGATGGTCGGCAGCACGTCGGCGGGATCGATCGTGACGCCGTGCCGCCGCCGCAGCCAGCCCGCGGCCGCCTCACGCAGCCGCGGCGTGCCGTACGTCAGGGGATAGCCGGGGCTGTCGGCGGCGGCGGCGAGCGCCTCACGGGCGACCGGGGGAACCGGGTCGACGGGCGTGCCGACCGACAGGTCGACGATCCCGCCGGGATGCGCCCGCGCCAGGTCCTGATAGGGCACGAGCCGATCCCATGGGAAGTCCGGCAAGGCAAGCAAAGAGAATCCCCCAGTCGTCACGGTCCGTGCCGGTCAGGCGCCGGTCGGGCGCCGTGCCGGTCGGTGGTCGCTCAGTGGTCCTCGCCCTGCGGCGGGAGCGCCGCGACGAGCGGGTGGTCCTTGTTGATCTTGCCGACCTTCGAGGCGCCGCCGGGCGAGCCCAGCTCCTCGAAGAAATCGACGTTGGCCTTGTAGAAGTCCTTCCACTGCTCGGGAAGGTCGTCCTCGTAGAAGATCGCCTCTACGGGGCACACCGGCTCGCACGCACCGCAGTCCACGCACTCGTCGGGGTGGATGTAGAGCATGCGTTCGCCCTCGTAGATGCAATCGACGGGGCACTCCTCGATGCACGCCTTGTCCAGGACGTCCACGCAAGGCTGCGCGATGACGTACGTCACCTCGGGCTCCTTCTGGGTTGCACGGCTCGACCGCGGGTTGCTAGCCCTAGTATTGCGGTGCCTGCCGACTAGCCGGAACAGGAGGGGGGCAAACGTCGTGGCCCCTCGGCTCGGAGCCCGTCTCGTGGTCGCCATCAGCCCCGCCGACGTGGGCAAAAGGGTGACGACACGGCGCAGGGTGCCCGGTGGGCACCGGGACGCCGTCGGCGTGTTGGAATCCTGGCGCGACGGGGTGCTCACCATACGCAAACGGGACGGAAGCCTCGTGGAGATCGCCGAGGACACCCTGGCCGCGGCCAAGGTCGTGCCGCCGCCCGCCCGGTAATCCCCTGGCCTGATCCGGGGGCCGACTCGGTAATGCCCCAGCGTGCCGTGGCGAACGGCCGCCGCCGCGTGGGGAGCATACGCGACGTGACGATACGTGCCTGCGCCGTGACGATCTCCTCGGCCGCCCTCCTCCTGTTCGCGGTCTCCGCGTGCTCGAAGCCGACGTCGTCCTCCTCGGACAAGCCGCTGCCTCCCCTGAACCCCCGCGCCGACAGCCTCGAGTCCGGGTTCGGCACCATGGACAGGCTCGTCGACGCGGCCAAGAAGGAGGGCGCGCTCACGGTCGTGGGCCTGCCGGGCGGCTGGGTCGGCTACAAGGAGATCATCGCCCGCTTCTCCGACAAGTACGGCATCAAGGTGACCTCGATCGTGCCGGAGGCGAGCAGCAAGCAGGAGATCGACACCGCGGCCCGGCTGAAGGGCACCACGCAGGCGCCGGACGTCTTCGACCTCAGCCTGGAGGTCGCGGTCGCCAACGCCAAGCTCTTCGCCCCCTACCGCGTGACCGGCTGGGCGGACATCCCCGACGAGGCCAAGGAGCAGCGGGGCCGCTGGTTCGCCGCCTACGGCGGATACATGTCGATCGGCTACGACTCGAAGAAGGTCCCCGCCCCCGCGTCGTACGGCGCGCTGGTCAGGCCGGGGACGATCGTGGCGCTGCCGGGCGACCCGCGCACGATGGCCTCGGCGTTCAGCGCCGTGATGGCCGCCTCGCTCGGCCACGGGCTGCCGGACGCCGCACGGGGCGTGGACCTGTTCGCGCGGCTGAAGAAGGGCGGCCTGCTCGGCCGGCCCGACCAGGCGTCGGCGGTGGTCGACTGGGACTTCATGAACGCGGCGCGGACCGCCTCCGGCCGCGGCGAGTCGGCCTGGCGGGTGACGATCCCGAAGAACGAGGTGCTCGCCTCCTACTACATGCAGGCGATCAGCGCCGACGCGCCGCACCCCGCCGCCGCCCGGCTGTGGGAGGAGTTCCTGCTGTCCGACGAGGGCCAGAACCTGTTCCTCAAGGCGTACGCGCGGCCCGCCCGGATGGAGGCCATGGAGATGCGCGACGCGCTGGACGGAGACGCCGCCGCCAGGCTGCCGAAGGCGTCCGGCGAGCCGGTGATCCTGAGCATCCCCGAGCAGGACAAGGCCAAGTCGTACGTGGCCGAGCACTGGGCCAAGATGGTCGGCTGAGCCCGCCGATCGCCTCCCGATCTCGCAGACGCGACGGAAGCCGTAAAGTGTGTCGTTATCTCAGCAGTCTCACAAGTCGGCATGAGATTGCGGCAATCCCGACACAGGGCACCACGTGTCAGAATGCGAGCCGATCTTGAGGTACGAAACCCCCAGTCTCAGCCGGTGGAACGCTCGCGCCTACGACAGCTCCTTCGGCTACGTCTCGGCTCAGGGCGCGCCACTGGTGGAACTGCTCGACCCGCGCCCCGGTGAGCGCGTGCTGGACCTCGGGTGCGGCACCGGCGTGCTCACCGCCGACATCGCCAGGCGCGGCGCCCACGTGCTGGGCATCGACGGCTCCCACTCGATGATCGAGCAGGCCATCGCGCACCATCCCGGACTCGACTTCACGGTGGGCGAGGGATACGACTTCACCGTCGCCCAGCCGTACGACGCGGTCTTCTCGAACGCCGCGCTCCACTGGATGAGCCGCGACCCCGATGCGGTGATCGGCTGCGTGCGGGAGGCGCTGCGGCCGGGCGGCCGGTTCGTCGCCGAGATGGGCGGCGCGGGCAACTGCGCGACCCTCACCTCCGCCGTGCTCACCGCCTGGCGGGAGTACGGCCTGCCCGAGCCCGAGCTGCCGTGGTATTTCCCCAGCCCCGCCGAGTATGCCCTCCGGCTGGAGAAGGGCGGGTTCACCGTCCGGCTGCTGGAGTATTTCGACCGCCCCACCCCGCTCGACGAGTGCCCGAACGGCGCGGCCGACTGGGTCAGGATGTTCGCCGGCTCGCTGCTCGACCGGGTCCCCCCGGCGGCCGTGGAGCCGCTGCTGCACCGGGTCAACGAGCTGGCCGCCCCCGCGCTCCGCCGGGAGACCGGCTGGATGGCCGACTACGTCCGCCTCCGTTTCGCCGCAGAACGCCACTGACCTCTCCTCCGCGACGGAGCGGTTTGCCAGACTATGGACTGGTCTTCGTGAGTGATGGGGAACGGATGAACTTCTGCCTGAGTGACCTTGTGCCACCGCTGCGCTGGAGTGACGCTGCCCGCATCACGGCCCTTGCCGACCGGCCCGGCCTGCCGGACGCCTGGTGGCGCACGCTTCCCCTGCACCGGGTGCTCGCCGTCCTGGACGCCGAGGCGCTGGGCGACCTGCTCACCGGGCTCGCGCTCGACCACTGGCCGGCGGCGGCCGTCGGCGACGTGCTGCCCGCGCTGCACGTGCTCGACCCCGACGAGGCCGACGACCCCCAGGTCGCGATCGCGCTCGACCGGGCAGGGTCGTGGCACGGCCTGCTCGCGCTGTCCGGCAGGGAGCTGGCCGACCAGCCGTTCGTCAAGGCCCGCCCCGTGCTGACCGCGCTGTTCACCGCCGTGTTCTTACGGATGTCCCCGGAAGAGGCGCCGGTCCCCGAGCCGGTCCCCGAGCCGGCCGCCGCGCCTGTCCCCGAGTCTGTTCCGGAACCTGTTCCCGAGTCTGTTCCGGAACTGGTGGAGGTTCCACCGGAAGAGCCGGTCTCGGAGATCCCCGAACTGATCGACGCGGCGTTCGGCGACCTGGACGACCAGACCTGGATGGTGGCGCAGAACCGGGTCTTCGCCGACGAGCCGTCCGACCCCGACCAACTGGCCAGGCTGCTCGCCGTCCATCCCACCGTCATCCACGACCTCGAAGCGGCCCTGCGCGACCGGCTGTCCCGCTGGCTCGCGCTGCCGGAGGCGAAGCCGTACAACGAGCATCTGACCCGGCTCACCGAGACCTTCGGCACCGCGGTCCCGAAGGACCGCTTCGTCGCGGCGGCCGAGTGGCACGAACGCGAACTGCGCTCGCTGGAGGTGCCCGCCTGGCGGTTCGTGCTCGCCACGCTCCCCGGATATCGCCTCTCCGGCGACTGGCTCGTGGACGGCGACATCGAGGACCTGCGGGAGCGGACGCGCAGCCTGATCGCCTCGGCCGAGCGCCCCCCGACCGTCCCCCGGGCGCTGGAGATGATCGGCTCTCTCGGCATCCGTCCCGACGTCGCCAGGCAGTGGCTGGAGAGCGTGCCGCAACTGCGCGCCCAGAAGGCGTCCCAGATCGACCCCGACCGGCAGCCGGGCGGGCAGCACGGTGGTCAACAGGGTGGTCAGCAGGGTGGTCAGCAGGGCGGGCTGAAGGACGTCGCGCTGACCCGGCGGTGCTTCCGGCAGCCGGACGGCAGGTGGTGGCTCAGGGTCGACGTCACCGCCGACCACCTCCAGGGCGCCGAGGTGCCGCTGCCGAGCGGGTTCGCGGCGTACGTCGGTCTCGCGCCGGGCGAGGACCGCATGGTGCGCAGCGCGGCCGGGGAGGTCGGCCTCTCCTGGCACGCCCGGCCGGTCCTGGGCTCCCTCCGGCGGATTCTCGGCGAGGTCGCGGCCGAGGAGGGCAGCCACATCTTCCTGACCCTGTCCGAGGAGGGCATGCTGCGCGTACGGCACCTGCCGGCGGCCGAGGGCGGCGACGAGACGAGCCGCGCGCTGCGCCTGGTGGGCTACACCGCGCCGAGCGGCACGCCCGACCAGGCGGCGCGGGTGATCGCCACCCGCGTCGGCCTCTCCGCGCCCGTCGGGCGGCCCGAGCTCCTCGCGCGGCTGCGCGAACGCGGGGACCGCGACCTGCTGTCCCTGCTGGGATAGCCGATGCCCCGGCTCGCCATCTCCCCGGAGTTCCTGCGCGGGCTCGGCGCGCTCACCCGGCCGGTCCGCCAGGACGTCGCCGTCGCGATGCGCCGGTTCCTGCTGAACGCGTCCGCCGCGCCGCACCCCGAGAAGGTGCGCAACAGCCGTGATCCCCGCGTCGCCACGCTGCGGCTCGCCGACCGCCACCGGGGGGTGGTCGTGCGGCAGGACGACGTCTACTGGCTGCTCACCGTGCTGCCGGACGCCGAGGCGTGGTCGTACGCGCAGCGCTACAGGTTCGGGGTCAACACGGCCATCGGGATCGTGGAGACCTGGGACGCCGAGGCCCTGGAGCGGATCGAGCCGGCCCTGCGCCGCGCGTCGGCGAGCGGCGGCCGGCCGCTGTTCGAGAACTGGTGCGACGCCGACCTGCTCAACATCGGCGTCGACGCCCACCTGCTGCCGCTGCTGCGGCTGATGACGTCGGAGTCGCATCTCGCGGCCGTGGAGCCCCTGCTTCCGTACAGCCAGTACGCGCCGCTCGCGGCGCTCGCCCGCGGCGACTCGCTCGCGGCGGCCTGGCGCGAGCTGGACGCCTGCCGTTCCCGCGCCGCCGACGAGATCGACCCCGAGGACCTCCTCGCGGCGCTGCGGCGCAGCCCCGACCGGGCCGTGTTCGTCGCCGACGCGGCCGAGCTCGAACGCGTCCTCACGCTGCCCGGCTGGTGCACGTTCCTTTATCCGCCGCAGCACACGTACGCCAACTGGCCGGCGTACGAGCAGCCGGTGCTGATCACCGGAGGCGCGGGCACCGGGAAGACGGTCATCGCGCTGCACCGGGCGGCCCTGCTCGCCCGGGCGGCCACCGGCCCGGTGCTGCTGGTGACGTTCTCCCAGAGCCTCGCGACCGAGCTGTCCGCGCGGCTCGACATGATCATCGACGACGAGGTGGTCCGCAAGCGCGTCGAGGTGGGCAACGTCGACAGGCTCGCGCACCGCATCGTCGCCGAGGCGGAGGGCCGCGCACCCGCCCTCGTCTCCTCCGACGATCTGTCCGAGCTGTGGCAGGAGGCGGCCGCCGGACGCTTCGGCAGCGCGTTCCTGCTGCGCGAGTGGGAGCAGGTGATCCTCGCGCAGGACCTGCGGACGCTGGAGGAGTATCAGGCCGCGCGCAGGCCGGGCCGTGGCGTGCGGCTCGACCCCGAGGCCAGGACGCTGGTGTGGGAGGCCGTCCAGCACGTCGTACGGCGCCTGCGCGAGTCCGGGCGGCGGACCCTTCTCCAGCTCGCCTCGGAGGCGGCGGGCCTGCTCGGGCGGGCCGTGGGCGACCTGCTCGGCGACGAGGCGCCGGGGCGGGAGCCGTACCGGCACATCGTGGTGGACGAGGCGCAGGACCTGCACCCGGCCCAGTGGCGGCTGCTGCGGGCGGCGGTCCCCGTCGCCCCGAACGACCTGTTCATCGTGGGAGATCCGCACCAGCGCATGTTCGACACGCGGGTGGCGCTGACGGACCTCGGCATCCCCGCCCGCCACTTCCGTCTGAAGATCTCCCACCGGCTGCCGGCCGAGATCCTGTCGTGGGGAGTGCGCCTGCGCGGCGGTGGCCCCGCCGACGGGCTCGTCGCGGGCAATGCCGCGATGTACGGCTATCGCGCGCTGGACAACGGCCTGCGCCCGATGGTGCGCGGATACGTGGACGCGGAGGCGGAGATCGCCGGGCTCGTCTCCACCGTGGCCGAATGGCTGGAAGAGGGTGTGCCGACCGCCCAGATAGCGGTGGCCGCGCGTACCTCGGACCTCGTGCGTACCGCGCGCACCGCACTACGCGAAGCGGGCATCACGGTCAAGGTCACCTCTCTCCATGGAATGAAAGGGCTGGAATTCCGTCGGGTGGCCGTGATAGGCGTGGCTGACGGAATCGTGCCGGCGCCGGACGCGCTGACCCCGGCCGACGAGGACCCGACGGCCCGGGCGCACGATCTGCAACGCGAACGGGGGCTGCTCTACGTGGCATGTACGCGGGCGGGGGAAGTCCTCTACGTGTCCTATTCGGGGCGCGCCAGTCCATTCATCCCGGCCTGACGTCCGATCCCCTAGTCTGAACTGCGGATATATTCCCCTTGCCGGTTGGACCTGCATGAACCTCAGCCTTAGCGACATCGTGCCTCCGCTGCGCTGGACCGCGCCCAGCCAGGTAGAGCCGATCGCGAGCGACCCCGGTCTTCCCGACGCGTGGTGGCAGGCGCTCCCTCTCGACCGGGCCTGCGCGGCGGTGGGAACCGGCCAGGTCGCCTCCCGGCTCGCCGACCTCACCACCGCGTGCTGGGCGCACCTGGTTCTCGGCGACATCCTCCCGCTGCTCAGGTTCACGCACCCCGAGGAGAGCCTGCAGACGCCCGGCCCCCGGGAGAACGTCCACGAGCTGTACGTCGACGTGATCGACAAGCTGCTCGCCACGGAGCCCGCGAGCGAACCGGCCGGGGCGGCCGTTCCGCCGGCCCTCCCCGAGCGGCCGATGCCCGAGATCATCGACGGGATCTTCGCCCGGCTGGACGACCGCCAGCGGGCCATCGCCCGCGACCGGCTCTACTTCGACGCCTCGCAGCACCCGGGCCAGGCCCAGCGGGCCACGCTGGACGAGCTGGCCCAGCGCTTCTCGGTCACCCGCGAGCGCATCCGGCAGATCGAGCGCGACCTGCGCGACCACGTGATGGAGTGGCTGAACGGCCCGTCCGCCGCGCCGCTGAACGCCCACCTCGCCTGGCTGCGGACCCGGCTGGGCTCGGCCGTACCCGCCGACGACCTCGCCGCCGCCGTGCCGTGGCACCGCACCGAGCTGATCACGCTCGCCATCCCCGCCTGGCGGTTCGTCCGTACGCTCCTGACCGGCTATGAGCAGGTGGACGGCTGGATGATCGCGGGCGGCGCCGACGAGCTCAGGGAGAAGACCCGGCAGCTGTTCGCCGACGGCCCCCGGCCGCTGGAGGAGGCGGTCACCCTCGTCGCCCAGCTCGGCATCCGGGAGGACGTCGCCGAGCGCTGGCTGGCGTCGGTGCCGCAGCTTCGGGTCATGGACGGCCACGTCGTCCTCTGGCCGCGCAGCATGGGCGACAAGGCGGAGGCCGTGCTGGCCGTCGCCCACGCCCCGCTCACCCCCGAGGACATCCAGTCGCGCATCGGCGAGGACTACAGCCTCGTCGGCATCCGCAACCAGCTCGCCTCCGACGAGCGGTTCATCCGGCTCGACCGCAGCAAGTACGGCCTGCGGCGCTGGGGCGGCGACGAATACCTCGGCATCCGGGAGATGATCATCCGGGAGATCGAGCGCGCGGGCGGCGAGGCGTCCGTGAGCACGGTCGTGGACAACCTGACCTCCCGCTACGACGTCAGCGAGAGCTCCATCAGGGCGTACGCCGGAGGGCCCGGGTTCGAGCGGACCCAGCGCGGCTACATCAGGGTGGCCGTCCCCGAGCAGGCCGAGGCCTACCAGCCGCGCCGGGACGTGTCGATGACCCGCCGCTGCTTCCGCAGCAGGGACGGCCGCTGGTGGCACCGCGTCGACGTGAACGCCGAGCACCTGCGCGGCTCGGGCTCCCCGCTGCCGACCGGCTTCGCCGCCCACCTCGGCATGGCGCCCGGGGGGCAGCTCACCGCCTCCACCGCGTCCGGCGAGGTGGTGATCAGCTGGCACAACCAGCCGACCATCGGCTCGATCAGGAACGTTCTCGCCGAATACAACGCCTCCGAGGGCGACCACGTCTTCCTCACCGTCTCCGACGGCGGCGAGCTGCTGACGCGCTTCCTGCCCGCGGCGGTGGCCGGGCTGCCCGCCATCAACCATGCGCTGCACCTGATCGGCTACACCGCCCCGGTGGCGTCGGAAGCCGAGGGCCTGCGGCTCATCGGCGCCCGCATCGGCCTGCCCGAGGGGGCAGGTCGCGAGGAGGTCCTCGACCGCCTGCGCGACCGCGGCGACCGCGACATCCTGACCTTCCTCACCTGATTCCGGCTTCCGTCGGGGTCCGAGACCGGAGCGGGTGCTCAGGGCCGGACCGGTTCAGGGGCGGTTCAGCGGTTCAAGGGCCGGGCCGGTTCAAGGGCCGGGCCGGTTCAAGGGCCGGGCGGGGATGTCGGTGGCAGCACGTAGGCTCGGAGCATGTTGCGGCTCCACGACACCCTGACCCGGCAGGTCGTGCCCGTCGCCCCGGCCGGTTCGCGAATCCTGCGGATGTACACCTGCACCGCACACGAGCCCTCCGGCCTCGCCGACCTGCGCCCCGCCCTGCTCGCCGACCTCGTCCGCCGCGTCGCCGAACGCGCCGGGTTGCGGGTGCTCGCCTGCCGCAGCGTCTCCGACCTCGCCCGCAGGAACGGCGGTCGCGGTGTCAACGGCGACCGTGACAGCGAGAGCGCGTCCTTCGACGCCGACGCGCTCGCGCTCAACATGCGCGCTCCCGAGCACTCCCCCAGGACCAGCGAGACCATGGGCCTGGTGATCGAGCTCATCGGGCGGCTCATCGAGCGCGGCCACGCGTACGCCACCCCGGAGGGGGCCGTGTTCTTCGACGCGGCGTCCTTCCCCACGTACGGCGAGATCTCCGGAAAGCCGGGCTCGGCGTCCGACTGGCCTCTCTGGGAGCCGGCGCAGGAACCGCCGCAGGGTTCGGCCGGCGACGACGCCGGACCGGTCTGGAACGGGCCCTGGGGCCGTGGGCTCCCCGGCCACGACCTGGAGTGCTCGGCCACGCCCCTGCGGTTCCTCGGCCCTCGCTTCGACCTGTACGTGGGCCGCGCCGACCTGTGCTTCCCCCACCACGAGAGGGCACGGGCCCAGTCGAACGCCGCCACAGGCCAGGAGGCCGCCGTCCACTGGGCGCACTCCGGACACCTGCTGTTCGAGGGCCGCCCAGCCGGCACCGGCGACGTCGTGCCGCTCTCCGGGGTCATCGCCGCAGGTCTCGATCCCCTCGCCGTACGGCTGGCCCTGCTGGAGCACCACTATCGGCGGCCGGTCGACCTCACCTGGGACGCCCTGCGCGCCGCCGACGAGGAGCTGCGGCGGCTTCGGCGTCGGGTGGCCGAATGGGCGGAGTCACCGAGCCGCCCGATCAACGGCGCCCACGCCGAGCGCGTCCAGCAGGCATTGGACGACGACCTCGACACTCCTGCGGCGCTACGCCTCCTGCGCGAACTGGAGGCCGACGAGTCGATCGAGCCCGGGTCCAAGTTCGAGACCTTCCTCCATTTCGACCACGTGCTCGCCCTCGACCTGCCCGCCGACATCGGCCGCATCTGACGAGCGTTCTCCTGTGCGAACGGGCCCTGTTCCGCGGTCGCGCCCTGGCGTTCGCCATGGACGGCGTTTCTCCTCGTGAACGGGCCCCCTTCCACCAGCACCACCCCAACACCCGCCACGACCAGCGCCTCCCCACACGAACAGCCCCCCCTTCCACCGGCACCGCCCTGACGTTCGCCATGGACGGCGTTTCTCCTCGTGAACGGGCCCCCTTCCAGCACCACCCCAACGCCCGCCATGACCAGCGCCTCCCCACGTGAACGGGCCCCGTTCCGGAAAACTGACGGCCGACTGACAGCCAGCGCGCGTCAGGCTGTCGGCGGGTCCTGAAGCCTTGTTCTGGCACAGATTTCGCGCGTTACAGGCCAGTCCACATCCGGCTGGGCCGCATCGGTTGAGCCTCAGGCCGTCGGCTGCTTGCCCGCGAGTTCGCCCGCCACGCCACCGCCCATTGCGCCACCGTGCTCCGCACCAACACACTGCGCTGCCACACCCCGCCGCCCCCGCCGCCACACCTCGGCTCCTGCGCCTCGGTTCCTGCGCCGCGTACGTCGCCGGCACCGACAGGATCCGCGCCGGTGATCCCATTCAGGGCGTGATCGCCGACCATGCCGTCCAGCTCGGCCGCGTCCTGCGCGCCGATGCCGCCTTGTGGAGCAGCCCTGTCGCCGCTTTCCGAGCAGCCCCATCGCCACTTTCCCGGCAGCGCCTTTCGCGCTTTCCGAACGGCCCCCTTCGCTGCCTTCTGGGCAACCCCTCCAGCGACTGGCACGCCCTTCTGGGGTTTACCTGAGGCTCCAACCACTCGCTTCGCACAGTTGTCACTCGCTCACAGAGTGTGAGAGAATCCATACATCAGTTCGAATCAAGTGAGGAGGGTGTGATGGATCTGTTCGACTTCGATCCTGAGCGCCCTCACCACTCGAATGGCCCTGACGACGGCTGGTGGGATCGTCTGATCGCCAATTCGCCGCTGTGGTCGTCCGACGGCTCGTCCGCCCGCGAGCCCTTCCCGATCATCAACTTCGGGCCCCGGCAGCGCGCCGACGCACCCGTTGTCGAGAGCGTGGACGCCCCGGGCGCGGACGCCCCAGGCACGCATACCGACAGGGCAGATAGCGACGGCGCGGATGCCACGCGTGGAGCTGCCGTCGATGCGAATGCCGCCGGCACGAACGGCGCTGGCGCAAATGCCGCGAGTGGAGCTGCCGATCGTGCGGCTGCTGCTGGCGTGGACGGCGCTGGAGCGGATGCCGCTGGCACGAATGCCGCGCGTTGCGCCGCCGACAGCGCGGGATCTGACGCGGGTGCCGCCCGTGAGGCTGCCGATGGCGCGGCTGCCGCCGGTGCGAATGGCTCTGGCGCGAATGGCGCGCAGGGGGCTGCCGACGGCGCGGACGCTGCTGGCACAAAC
Source organism: Microbispora sp. CL1-1 (assembly GCF_012034195.1). Taxonomy (NCBI): domain Bacteria; kingdom Bacillati; phylum Actinomycetota; class Actinomycetes; order Streptosporangiales; family Streptosporangiaceae; genus Microbispora; species Microbispora sp. CL1-1. The sequence goes on along the minus strand of NZ_JAATEK010000051.1, from coordinate 115 downwards.
GGCACTGGCGCGAATGACCCTGGCGCGGCCGGCCCGAGTGCTGGTGCGGGTGCGGGTGGGGGTGCTTCCGATGGTGTGGGCGGTCGTGATCGTGGCCGTGGTCGTGGTCGGGGTC
>NZ_JAATEK010000050.1:0-51866 GCF_012034195.1 Microbispora sp. CL1-1 | reverse complement strand
CGACATCGTCTTCCTGGCGGATGGCGGGGGACTCAAGCAGGCCGCCCCGACCCCCATCGTCGGCGCCGACCAGGTGGCCCACCTGCTGAGCAGGCTCGCTCCCGCGGCCTCACTGCAGCCCGCGCACGTCAACGGCCACCCCGCACTGATCATCCGGGCCGACGGCCACGTCGACACCGTCATCACCGTACGTATCGACGACGGCCTCATCACCGGCCTCTACGCCGTACGCAACCCGGAGAAACTGTCACACATGGAGCGGGAGATCACTGTCACCCGCTGAACCCGCCGCTCACGCGGGGGAGAGGACCGCACCGGTACGGCGAATCACGTCGTAAGGCTCGGTCGCCCACCCGATCAACCGCCTGACGATCTCGTTCAGGCCGCGGCCGAGCGCGTACTCGACATGCGGCGGCACCTCGGCACACGCGGCACGGCCGATCAGCCCGGGGGAGAGGTCACAGTACGTAACCGACCGGCCGGCCGCACCGCAGCGGGAGGCAGACAGAGGGAGCGGCCGGCCGGTTGCCGGGCTCGCCGTACGTCCCCGGCTTCGGCGCCACACCAGCCGACGCGGGCGCGGGCCCGCTCATCGCGAGCACGCGAGCGCGAGCACCGGTCGGATCGTGGGAGACGGCGACGCCTCGAGACGCGAACCGGAGGAACCAGAGGAGTGGCCGAACCAGCCAACTTGACATAATGTACATTATCGAGCAACGCCGGAAGGGGCTGTGGCCTGGGATTCAGGTGCGCGTGACGCCCATGCCCGCGCGGTCACCGCGGCGGAGGCCGTCAGCCGAGTTCCTCGGCCAGCGCGACGACGATTCCCTCGGGCCCGCGCAGGTAGCAGAGCCGGTACGCGTCCTCGTACTGCACGACGTCGCCGACGAGTTCGGCGCCGTGAGCACGCAGGCGCGCGATGACCTCGTCGATGTCGTCGACGGCGAACATGATGCGGCGGATGCCCAGCGTGTTCGCCGGGGCGTCCCGCGGCACACCGGCGATCGCCTCCGGCGTGTGGTATTTCGCCAGCTCGATCCGCCCGTGGCCGTCCGGGGTGCGCATCATCGCGATGTCGACGCTCTGGTCGTCGAGCCCGACGAGGCGTGCCGCCCACGGCCCTTCGATCAGCGCCTTTCCCTCCAGCTCCATGCCGAGTTCCACGAAGAAGGCAATGGCGGCCTCCAGGTCGTCGACGACGATGCCGACGTTGTCCATGCGCTGGATCGTCACGGTGGTCCCTCCTCTGTCGCGGTCACGGGCACCCCTGGGACGGAGCCGGCGCCGAATCCTCGACACCCAGATCCAAGATCTTTCCTGCCGGACGTATACGCCTCCACGGATGCGACAAATGCCTCATCTATCCCTATACCGGACAGAAGGTGAATTCTGTCCGGTATAGGGAGTGATGTCCGCTCTTTCCATCGATGGCCGGATACTGACTGATCAGCCTCATGGTCCGCTTATGGTGCGACCATGAGCACCCACGACAGCGATCCGTTGCCTCAGGGAAGAGAACCCTTCGATCTCGCCGGCTACGTCCGGCGCACCAGAGGCCGTCCGTGCTTCATCTGCGCCATCCTGGCGGGCGCGCCCGGCTACGACCTTGAGCAGATCGTCTTCGAGGACGAGCACCACGTCGCTTTCCTGGATCGCTACCCCACGATGCCCGGCAAGGTCCTGGTGGCTCCCCGCGCCCACGTGGAGCATGCCGTCCGGGACCTTGACGAAGACGCCTACCTGCGGCTGATGCGGACGGTCCGCCGAGTCGCCCTGGCGGTCGAGGCGGTCGTCCCCTCCGAACGCACCTATCTGTTGTCCTTGGGCAGCCAACAGGGAAACGCCCACCTGCACTGGCATATCGCTCCCCTGCCTCCAGGAACTCCGTATGAGCAGCAGCAGTATCACGCTCTGATGACCGAGAACGGCGTGATTCCCTGGTCGGCGCAGCAGGCGGCCGACCTTGCCGGCCGCCTGCGCGCCGTCCTGTCCGAGGCCGGCGTGGACAGGTGACGACCGGCACGCGGTTGCCCAGTGCGCGTCGCTCCCCCGCAGCCCGGCCTGCTCACACGTGACGAGGCGGTGGGTTCAGGCGAGGTGCCGTTGGAAGAAGCGCAGTGAGCTGTCGATCTCGGACTCGGGGAGCTCGCCATGCCTGCCGGGGTTGGCGTGCAGGGTCTTGTCGGCCGAGGCGAAGGCGTCGAACAGTGCGAGGCCCTGGGCCCTCGGCACCCGTTCGTCGTCCCATTGCAGCAGGAACCGCACCGGCACGGTGACCCGTGCGGCGGCCTCGGCCGGCGCCGGCGCGCCGCCCAGGCCCAGCACCGCACACCGGATCCGGGGCTCGGCGGCGACGAACGGAACGCCGAGGCCGCATCCCAGCGACACGCCCCAGTAGCCCACCGGGCCGCCGCCGACGTGGTCGAGCCGGCGGAGCGCCCGGAGCACCGCCCGCCATTCCGGGACGGTCTGGCGGGCCACGAGCGCCTGGAAGGCGGCGATCAGCGGAGCGAGCTCCTCCCCCGCCGCCACGCGAGCCTGATTCTCAGTAGCGATCTTGTCGTACCTCTCGTCCGTCGGACGGTCGCCGTGGCCGGGCACGTCCACCGCGGCGACGGCGAAGCCGCCCTCGGTGACGTAGCGGTGCGCGCGGGCGAGGATGTCGGGGTCCTTCTTGTGCCGGCCGCCACCGTGGCACATCAGGATGAGAGGACGAGCGCCTGTGGCGTTTTCCGGTGTCCAGAGCACGCCGGGGAGTTCATCGAGGGTGAAGAGTTGTTCGGTGACGCCGCCGGACGACGTGCAGGAGATGAAGCGCACAGCGTTTCACGCCTTTCGAGGATGCCTTTTCGCGGGCACTCCCCTAGGCGATGAGAAGGAGGGAGTCCCGACCTGTCACAGCGTTGATCGGTCTCACCTCCCTGGTTCGCCGCGATGCGCGGTGACGGTGAACATATCATGGCAGGACGGGCCTGTCCCCCGCCATGTTGTGAACCGGGACGGATGCGATGTTGCCGCATTCCCGAGGTGGCGATAACGTGAGCTTCGTGACTGCCGGGTCGGCCATGGGCCACAAGCGAGTGAGGCACCCGGCCACGGCGTGAGGGCCGGGCGGGCGCGAGGCCCGCCGCATCTTCGACCTCGTGATCTGAAATTCTTTCGACCGCGTATCGGCGCGGCCTGTCGCGTCGGCGCAATTCGCCGCCGCGCCGTCTCCTATGCCGCCGCGCGCGTTTCCGTCATTCCTTCACCACCGCCTGCGCTGATGCGGCGAGGCGGTCGGTTCGCCATGCCCGGAAAAGCCCCGCATCAAGAAAGTCCGGCATCAAGAAAGTCCGGAACAAGAAAGCAGACAATGCCGCACGACTTCAATCAGCAGATCATCAAGGAATTCCGCGCCAACCGTGGCAAGGTGGGCGGCCCTTTCGAGGGGGCCAGGCTGCTCCTCCTGACCACCACCGGCGCACGTTCGGGGGTCCGCCGTACGGTCCCCCTGGGCTACCTGGATGACGAGGGAGGCCGGATGCTGGTCATCGCCTCGGCAGGCGGTGCGCCGCGCCACCCGGCCTGGTATCACAACCTGCGTGCCGATTCCCGCGTCACCGTGGAGACCGGCATCCTCACGATCGAGGCGGAGGCCGCCGTTCTGGAGGGCGAGGAACGCGATCGGCTGTTCGCCCGGGCGGTCGAAGCCGATGCCGGCTGGGCCGACTATGAGGTGCGGTCGGGCCGCGTGTTGCCCGTCGTGGCGTTGACCCCGCGCTCCGTTTCCTTCTCGGACCTGCCGGAAGGCGCCCCTTCGCCGCGTGACGGGGATCGTCTGCGCGTCGCTCAGGTCCCCGCCGCCTCCGGCGACCGCGCGGCCGTGATGACCGCGATGCAGTCCCTGTTCGCCGGTGCACCGGCGCTCGGTGGCGATGTGACGCCCGCGCTGGCGCACACCGGAGGCGTTCCGGGGCTGTGGGTCAGCGCGGCGGGAGGGTCGGCTGCCGGGGACGGCGTCACGCTGTACGTGCACGGAGGCGGTTTCGAGCGTGCCCAGCCGGCGCTGGAGCCTCTCATGGCCTGGCGGCTGTCGGAGGCCACCGGGCGTCCCGTGTTCAAGGTGGACCAGCGGCTGGCGCCCGCCCATCCGTATCCCGCCGCGTTGGACGACGTGGTGGCGGTGTATCGGAGCCTTTTGGAGCAGGGGGTGCCGGCCGATCGGGTCGTCGTGTGCGGCGAGTCGTCGGGCGGGACGCTCGTCCTGTCGGCGTTGCTGGCGCTCAAGGAGGCGGGTGATCCGCTGCCCGGTGCGGCGATCGCGGTCTCCCCGCTGACCGATCTGACCTTGTCGAGCCGGTCCCTGGACGTCAACGAGGGCGGGGATGTGATCGATCGCCGGGTGGCCGAACACGTCACCGTGCAGTATCTGGCCGGAGCGCCCGCCGATCGGGCGCCCCAGTCTCCGCTCCACGGGGATCTGCGCGGCCTGCCGTCGCTGCTGCTCGTGGCCGGGACCGCCGAGGTGCTGCTGGACGACACGCGGCGCTTCGCGGCGGCCGCCGCGGCCGCTGATGTCGACGTGACCGTGGACCTGTACGAGGGCATGCCGCATGCCTTCCATGCGAGCGTGATGGCGCAGGACCCGCCTGCTGTGGCCATGACGTTCCTGCGCCGTCTCGCGGACTGGGTCGCCGGCACCCGGGCGGGGAGGGCGAGGTGACGCCGATCCGCCCGTGAAGACGCCTCTGACCGCCCGATCGGGACGAGCCGGCATCGTTCCCGGCCGATCGGGCGGCCGGGGCTCGTCTCAGCCTGTGGGCATGCCGATCTGGCCGCGTTCGAGCAGGGAGCGCAGCGTGGCGAGGACCTGCCGGGTGGCCTCCCCCGGGGAGCCGTCGAGGGTGTCTGCGACCAGGTCGGCCAGCGCGCCGGTGACGGTGGCCTCCGCCGCGTCGGCGAGCCGCGTGCCGTCGTCGGTCAGGGCCAGCAGGGAGGAGCGGCGGTCGGCCGGGTTGGGCCGGCGGACGACCCATCCGCGTTGTTCGAGGCGGTCGACGCCCTTGCTGGTCGCGCCGATGCCGACGGCGAACTCGGCGGCGAGGTCCGCGACGCGGGACCCGGGGTGGTCGCGCAGATAGCGCAGGGCCTCGAACTGGGAGGTGACGATGCCGTGCCGTTCCCGCAGCCGGTCGTTGAGGGCGTTGTAGAGGCGTGTCTCGCATCGGACGAGATCGGAGAAGAAGCTCTGGAGGCCGGCTGGGTCCCCGTTCGATTTAGATGCCACGGCATATAGTGTACGGGCATCTACTTCTGGCGGGAGCACCCATGAGCAAGCAACAACGCGCCCGGATCGACGCGATACTGCGACGGCCACGGCCCGAAGGGCCCCGGTCGGTCGAGGCCCTCCGAGCCGGCTTCACGGCGCTGATGGCGCAGATGATCGTGCCGGACGCCGTTCGCGTCACGCCGACGACGCTCGGCGACCGGCCCGCACTGCATGTCGAGCCGGACGAGGAGCGCCGCGCCGGGACGATCCTCTACTTCCACGGCGGCGGCTGGGTTTTCGGATCCCCCGAGACCGCGCTGTCGCTGACGGGAAACCTGGTGGTCAGGACCGGCTTCGCGGCCTATTCGGTGGACTACCGGCTGGCCCCCGAACATCCGTTCCCTGCCGCGATCGACGACAGCGTGAGCGCCTACCGCGCCCTTCTCGACAGCGGGGAGGACCCCTCGGCCATCGCATTCGCCGGGGACTCCGCGGGCGGCGGGCTCGCGGTCACCACCTGTCTCGCCGCGCGTGACGCGGGTCTTCCGCTGCCCGCCGCCATCGTGGCGTTCTCCCCCGGCCTCGACGCCACCCGTACGGGCGAGAGCATGGACACCAAGGAGGGCATCGACCCGATCTTCACCCGGGAGGCCCTCGAACACACGGGGGCCATGTATCTCGGCGGGGCCGACCCGCGGCAGCCTCTGCTCAGCCCGGCCGTCCTCGCCGATCTGACCGGGTTTCCCCCGATGCTGCTTCAGGTGGGCACCAACGAGGTCCTGCTGGACGACTCCACGCGCCTGGCCGCGCGGGCCCGGGCGGCGGGAGTGGACGTGATCCTGGACGTCACCGCGGGCGTGCCGCATGTGTTCCAGTCGTTCGCCGGGGTCCTGGACGAGGCGGACGAGGCACTGGACCGGGCGGCCTTCTTCCTCGGCCAGCGCATCCGCGCCGGGGGCGTGCCGCGCGTGTTCTCCCCCGCCGGGAGCCGCTCGGCCGGGTCGTGATCGGCCGGGTCGTGATCAGCCGGGTCGTGATCAGTGGGTGTTCACGCCCGGTCGGCCGTCTGCGCGGGGGCGGACGCCGGCGCGTCGCCGAGGACGGGGCGGGTGGCCCTCCGGCGGGTGGCGAGGGTGAGGAGCAGCGAGGCCGCGGTGAGCGTCACGCCGAACCAGACGACGCTCGTGACGCCGAGGTGATCGGCGAACAGACCGCCGAACAGCGCGCCGAGTGCGATGGAGGTGTTGTACGCCATGGTGTTGAGCGACATGGCGGCTTCGAAGGTGTCGGGTGCGGCGGCCTGGGTGAGGTTGACCTGGGAGAGCTGGACGACGCCGAAGGAGACGCCCCAGAGCACCAGCGTGACGACCGCTCCTGCCTGCCCGTGCGCGATTGTGAGCAGCAGGAGCAACGACGTCACGAGTCCCGCGCAGCCGGCGATGAAGCTGCCTCTGAGGCTCTTGGTCACCGTGTAGCCGGCGACGAAGTTCCCGGCCGCGCCGCCAGCGCCGTACACCATCAGCGGCGCGGTGATGAAGAAGGGCGTGGCGGACGCGCTGTCCTCCAGGTAGGGGCGGACGAACGTGTACGCGCCGAAGTGGCCGAGCACGAAGAGCACGATGGTGAACAGCACCAGGCGCAGCGGCACGTTCTTCAGCGGGAGGCCGAAGACCTCTCGTACGGAGACCGCGTTCGTCGACGGCAGTGACAGGATGACGGTGACGACGGTGAGGAGGACCAGCGCGCTGAGGCCGGCCCAGATGAGGAAGGTGGTGCGCCAGCCGGTGAGGCTTTCCAGGACGGTTCCCAGCGGGATGCCCACGACGGCGGCGATCGAGATGCCGGACATCACGATCGCGGCGGCCCTGCTCGCGTGGCGTTCGGCGACGAGGCGCATGGCCATGCTCACGCCGATGGCCCAGAACACTCCGCTGGCGAAGCCCATGACGAGCCGGGTCGTCAGGACCAGCGGATAGTTCGGGGAGATCGCGGTGATCGTGTTTCCCACGGTCAGGATCGCCAGGAGCGTGGACAGCAGGACGCGCCGGTTGACGCGCCTGGTCCACGCCACGATGAAGGGCACGCCGAGCCCGGCGGAGACGCCGTACAGGGTGACCATGAGCCCGGCGGCGCCCACGGATATGCGCAGGCTCGTGCTCATCGGGGTGAGCAGGCCGACGGGCATCAGCTCGGTGGTGAGGAAGGCGAAGAGGCTGGCGGTGATCGCCGCGACGCCGAGCCATGCTCTGGCGGTCGAGTGCGGGTGTGTGCCTTGGGTGGCCATTGGTGTTCTTTCTGGTTGGTCGATCGCCTGCCGGCCGGGTGCGTCGTTCGGCCACGCGGCGCGGCGGGAGAGGAAGTCGGCGGCGCGGGGCCCGGTGGCCGCCGCCTTCAAGGGTGCGCGATCATCGATTGATGAGTCCAACACATAGTTTTCATCGACATCGATCGTTGTTCATCATGGTCGGGTGGAGCTGCAGCAACTGAGGTATGTCGTGGCGGTCGCGGAGACCAGGAACTTCACCCGGGCGGCCGAGCGCTGCCGTGTGGTGCAGTCGGCGCTCAGTCATCAGATCGCCGCGCTTGAGCGGGAGCTGGGCGCGCGGCTGTTCGAGCGGACCAGCCGGCGGGTGCGGCTGACGCCTGCCGGGGAGGCGTTCCTCACGGCGGCACGGGAGTGCCTGGAGGCCGCGGACCGCGCGCGGGCCGAGGTGGCGTCCGCCGCCGGGGAGATCCGCGGGCGGCTCGCCGTCGGCACCATCCCCACGGTGGCGGCCGTCGATCTGCCGGTCGCCCTGCGGGAGTATCGGCGGCGTTATCCGAGGGTGCGCATCACGCTCACGGCGGCGGGCAGCGACGAGCTGGTCGAGCGGGTGCGGCAGGGCGCCGTCGACGTCGCGTTCCTCGGCCTGCCGCCGCGTGCGGAGCCCAGGGGCGTCAGGAGTCGCCGTCTCGGTGGCGGCGAGCTGGTCGCGGTGGTCGCGCCCGACTATCACCGGGTGGAGACCGAGGCGGACCTGCGGGGGCTGGCGGACGAGCCGTTCATCGACTTCCGTGTCGGCGCGGCGGGCCGGGCGCAGTCGGACGAGGCGTTCGCGGCCGCGGGGGTGCGGCGTGAGGTGCCCTTCGAGGTGTCGTCCGCCGATCTCATGGTCGATCTCGTACGGCAGGGCCTCGGCGTGGGCATGCTTCCCGCCGCATACGCGCCGCGCTTTCCCGACCTGCGCGTCATCCGCCTCCGTGACGCTCCCACGCGGGTGGAGCACATGATCTGGGACAACCGGCCGTCTCCGGCGGCCACGGCCTTCCTTGAGCTGATCGACGCCGATCACTCCGCACTTTTGCCAGTTACATGATTACGCTCGAAGGCGGAGCGGCCTCGTCCTGCCCGGCGATCCCGACTTCCGCGCCGTCTTCGCGAGTTACATCGAGTGGGGCACCCGTCTCGCCCTGGCGAACCCCCAGCCGGGCGCCCGTCCCCCGCTGGGGCTGGGGTGTGGCCCCGCCCTGCTCCCCCGCCTCCTGATCCCAACCTTCTGATCCCACGTCGTGAGATCCTCGGCGGGTCACTCGGGCGGCACGCCGAGCTGGGACAGCAGTTCCATCTGGTCGAGATAGACGCGCATGCTGACGATCAACCCGTTTTCGACCGTGCAGACGTAGCAGGAGCGGATGTTCACCGGACGGCCCGTCGGCGGGATGACCTTGCCGCCCGGCCCCCGGTAAGGCCCCTTGTGGGTGCCGACGAACACGACCTCGTCGATCGTCGTGTCGTCGGTGTCGAACGACTCCAGGACCACGGTGTGCACGTCCGGGAACGCCGCCCAGAACTCCTCCAGGTAGGAGCCGAGTTCCTCGCGGCCCTCGGCGAGGCCTTCGGGGCTGAGGATGGCCGCGTCGGGGCTGACCGTGCTGAGCAGCGCGTCAATGTCATGCGCATTGAACGCGGCGTTGTATCTGTCGCGCACCCGGCGGGCTTCACCCACGATGTCGGCCCTCCCTTATCGGTGGATGCCCTGTGAGCGCGCCGCCGCGCCCGTCTCAGCGCAGTTTTTGCCGGGCCCTGTTCACGGCTGCCACTCATCGGGATCGTCCTCGGCTCGTACGGCGAAGCCGCCGCGGCCGTCGAAGACCACCGTACGGACGACGTCGAACCCATCCGACGATCGCGGGCGGCGCAGGCGTCTCACCGTGGCGTGGATGCCGACCTCGGGGACGCGGGCACGGCCGGGCCGTAGCGCGTTGCGCTCCAGGGACGCGGCGAGGTCGGGCTCGGTGGCCTGCCAGTCCGCCGCGTCCGCGACAAGACCCAGCAGCCGGTCGGGGCGGCCGGCCTCGTCGAGGAAAGCCTTCAGTCTGCTCTCGTCGCGGCCGGTGACCGCCACGCGGTGGCCGCGGCCGAGGAGCAGCCGCGCGGTGTGGGCGCCGATACCGCTGGTCGCGCCGGTGATCCGCACCATGGGTACAGTCGAAGGAATGGAATCTCTGTCCGGAGACCACACCGGTGATCCCGCCGGCAACCGTTCGGACATTCGCGACTTCCTGACCAGGGCCTCGGTCGCGATGCTCCGCGCCGAAGCGGGACGTGCACCACACGACCGGGCCCTGCGTGAGCTCGTCGGCGAGCTGTCCACGCTCAGCCTCGACTTCCGCACCATGTGGGCCAGTCACGACGTCCGGATCCGTCTCGAAGGCGGCAAGCGGCTGGACCATCCCGAAGCCGGCCGTCTGGAGATGACCTTCCGCTCCCTGAACCTGCCCCTGCCTCAACGGGCCGTCCACGAGCTGGTCATCTACACTGCCGAGCCGGGCACCCCCTCGGAGGACCGCCTCAAACTCCTCGCCGGTTGGACGGCGCCGCAGACCTCCCCCACACGATACGTCCGGTCGGGCGGGTGAGCATGGCCGTCCCGGAGCGCGGGGAGGAGGAGCTGACCGGCGGCGGGGTCAACCGGGTCGTCCGGGTGGGGGGCACGGTGCGCCGGCCGGCCCGCAGGTGGACGCCGGTGGTGCACGCCCTGCTGGGCCATCTGGCGGCGGCCGGGTTCGGCGGCGCGCCGAGAGCGTACGGGTGTGACGGTGAGGGCCGGGAGGTGCTGGAGTTCGTCCCGGGTGAGGTGCCGGACTATCCCCTGCCGGCGTACGTGATGACCGATGAGGCGCTGGCCGGGGCGGGGACGTTGCTGCGGGACTACCACGACGCGACGGTGGGGTTCGCGCCGCCGGAGGACGCCGAGTGGTACTTCCCGCCGCGCGCTCCGGCGGAGGTGGTCTGTCACGGTGACGTGGCGCCGTACAACTGCGTCTTCCGGGAGGGGCGGCCGGTGGCGTTCATCGACTTCGACACCGCGCATCCGGGGCCGCGGGTGTGGGATGTGGCCTATGCCGCGTACCGGTTCGTGCCGTTGCACGATCCGAGTCGTGATGAGAGTGCTCCCGGGGTGGCGGAGCAGGCGCGGCGGCTGCGGGTGTTCGCCGACGCCTACGGGCTCGGCGCGGCCGGCCGGGAGGCGCTGCCGCGGACGGCGCGGGCGCGGCTGGCGCATCTGGTGGCCCACATGCGTGCGGAGGCGGCGGCGGGTCATGAGGCGTTCGCCGCGCATGTCGCCGAGGGGCACGACCTGCTGTATCTCGCCGACAGCGCGCATGTCGCGCGTCACGAGGCGCTGTTGCTGTCGGCGCTGTCGCCGGAGGGGACGGGCGGCAGGGTGGGGATGTCGGCGGGGTAGAGCGACAGCAGCAGCCCGTACGGCTCGCCGCCGGGCGGTGGGGTGCGCCCGGGAGGGGGCGGGAGGTCGCGGAGGCGGGCGATGAGCGCGTCGGCCTCCTGCCGGGTGAGCCAGAGGTGGTTGAGCTGGGTGTGCTCGGGTTGTTCCGGCCGGGCGGGGAGCATCTCGGCGAGGGCGGCCCTGATGAGGAAGCCGGGGCCGGGTTCGGCGTCCTTGTGCAGCCGGAAGCCGCGGCTGACCAGGGCGAGGGTCTGTTCGGTGCCGCCGCGTACGTGCCGGGTGCCGGCGAGGCGGACGATGCCGGCCTCGCGCAGGACGCGGACGTGGTAGGCGATGGTGCCCTTGGCGGCTCCCAGTGCGGTGGCCAGTTCTCCCAGTGTGGCGGGGCGCTGGCGGAGCAGGTTGACGATGCGGTGACGGACGGGGTGGCCGAGTGCCTTGAACTGCTCGGGGGTGCGCAGCTCCAGGAGGCCGGGTTCGCCGCCGGGGCGCTCCCCCGTCGTCTTGTCGTCGTTCACGTAAGAAAGTGTCGAGGATGGTCGACGCTTTGACAAACCGGCGAGCCGCCCACCACAATCGCCGGACCGGAAGCGTCGAAAAATATCAACGCTTGTCACATGGAGGAAGCCGATGCCTCATTCGACGGCGCACGTCGTCACCGACAGACCCGAGCGCTACATCAAGCAGCTCGTGTCGCACATGAGCCACAAGGCGCGGGCCGTGCTCGGCGGCGACGGCCGCGCGGTCATCGAGGTGCGGTCCGGGCGGTGCGTGCTGCGGCCGCACGGCGGCGGACTGGAGATGATCGCGACCGCCGCCGACGCCGAGTCGCTGCTCGGCGTGCAGGACGTCGTCGCCCGTCACCTGCTGCGGTTCGCCACCCAGGAGGATCTCGTGGCCGACTGGTCGCCCCCGGTCGCGGGCGACGCGGCGTGGCACATGTCCCCCGTCGTGGACGACTACCTGCTCACCCACTGCTCCCCCGCCGACGATGTGCTCAACGACCTGGTGGTCAGGACGCGGGAGGAGACCGGCGGCGCGGCCGGGATGCAGGTCTCGCACGACGAGGGCGCCCTGCTGACGATGCTGGTGCGCCTGTCGGGCGCCCGCCTGGCCGTGGAGGTGGGGGTGTTCACCGGCTACTCCTCCATCTGCATCGCCCGGGGGCTGCCGCCGGACGGGCGGCTGCTGGCCTGCGACGTGAGCACGGAGTGGACGTCGATCGCCAGGAACTACTGGGAGCGCGCCGGTGTGGCCGACCGCGTCGACCTGCGGATCGGTCCGGCGCTGGAGACGCTGCGCGCGCTTCCCGCCGAGCCGGCCATCGGTTTCGCCTTCATCGACGCCGACAAGCAGAGCTACCCCGACTACTACGAAGAGGTGGTCACCCGCCTCACCCCGGGCGGGCTGGTCGTGGTGGACAACGTGTTCCAGGGCGGGCGCGTGTTCGACCCTGCCTTCCAGGGGGACGCGCAGGTGGCCGTACGCCGCCTGAACGAGACGATCGCGCGGGACAGCCGGGTGGAGTCGGTGATGCTGCCGGTGCGGGACGGGATCACGATCGCCCGGCGGATCGGCTGATCCGCAAGGGCGTGTGCGGGGTCAGCCGATCACGCGGGCGAGGAACTCCTCGTAGGTCGTCGGTGTCGCGGTCTCGGCATCACGCGGCTGGGTCATGACGATCCGGCGCTCGGCGACGTCGAGGGTCATGGCGGTGGTGCCGTCCGCCATGTGCGGGGAGAACCCGGCGGCGAGAAGACGCTCGCGCATGGCGGCGGCGTCGATCCGTTCGTAGCGCGCCCCAGGTCGTCCGACCGCCTGTCCGATCGCGGCGACGATCTCGTCGAGCGTGATGTCCCGGGGGCCCTGCAGTTCGAGCGTGCGGGTGCCGGCCCTGCGGCGCCCGGTGAGAAGATCCGCGGCGACGGCGCCGATGTCGGCCGTGGCGATGGCCGGGAGAGGGAGGTCCCCGGGGATGAGCCCGTGGGCGGTGCCGGTGGCCCGCACCTCTTCGATCATCGGCAGGGTGTTCTCCATGAACCATCCGGCCCGCAGGTGGGTCACCTCCACACCGGTCAGGGTGTCGAGCGCTTCTTCGAACGGCCGCAGCCCCCACACCGGGCCACGGGCACCGGCGTAGCTCGCGGCCCAGGCGCTCAGGCCGACGATCCGGGTGAGGCCGTCGAGATCGTCGAGCGCTTGACGATAAGCGCTGATCACGCGCCGCTGGTAGGCGGGGAAGTCAGTGCTGCCGGGGATGAGGCCGGGTGCGATCATGACGAACGCCGCGCGGGCATCGGCGAAGGCCTCCCGGAGGCCGTGGGGGTCGTCGGGGCGTACTTCGGCCGCTTCGGCGCCGCGCTCCGCGAATCGCTGAAGCCGGCCGCGGTCGCGGCCCAGCACCCGGATCCGGTGTCCGGCGGCGAGCAGTGCCTCGGCGACGGCGGAACCGGTGTTGCTGGTGGCGGATGCGACGACGATCATGAGTGCTCCTCGCGTATGGGATCTTCGATGCGTCGACGACCGGCGTGCGCGCGGGCCGGCGGTCAGCCGGCGGCGCGGGCGCCGAGAAGTGCGAGCCGGGCGGCCGAGGGCGTGCCCGCCTTGGCCGCTCTCACGATCAGACGCTGCCCCGGATCGTCGGGCAGGCGGAGAATCTCCTCGATGACGACTTGCCGGCCATCACCCCTCCATCATGTCTCGTCGCCCGGTGGCCTGGTCGCGCCCGGCACCCTGCTCGGCGGGGCCCGCGCCGCTCGCGCCGCGTGCCTGTCCATGTCGTGGTCAGGCACGCGACGGCGGCACGGCCTCGGCCCTGAGACGGCCGGGAGACGGGACGGGGACGGGACGGGGACGGCCCCGAGACGAGACGGCGCTCGTCCGGAAGGGCTGACTGTTCCATGGGGCGGGGCTTACGATCATCACATGTTCGGCTTGGGCACGGTCGAGGTGTTGGTCCTCGCTGTCATCGTGATCGCGCTTCTCGGTGTGGGTCTCGCGGCGGTGCGGGCCGGCGCACGCCCCGCCGGGCCGCTGGCCTGGCGCAGCCCGGGCCTGCTGCCGCCGGTCTCGGCCGACCTGCAGCACCGGGTGCGGGAGCTGTACGGCGAGAACAAGAAGATCGAGGCGATCAAGCTGATCCGCGAGCAGACCGGGCTCGGCCTGAAGGAGGCCAAGGACCTGGCCGAGGCCCTGGCCGCCGGACGGCCGCTGCCGGTGGCGCCGGGCCAGGCGCGGCCGGACCTGGCGTCGCGGGTGCGGGAGCTGAAGGCGGCCGGGCGTGGCGAGCAGGCGGTGTTCCTGGTGCGCGGCGAGACGGGCATGGGCCAGGCGGAGGCCGAGCGGTTCGTCGACGCGATCGACGTCACCGGCGCGGCCGGCGAGGCGTAGGAGACCCGCTACAACGGTGTCCGCTGTCGGTGCGGCTCGGTACGGTGTCGATCATGCTGCCCGTACAGGTGAACAGGCTGACCGTGCAGGAGGCCGGGGACCGCTATGTGGAGCTGGTCCGCGCCAAGACGGTGACCGGTGCGCTGTCGCCCGCCACGGCCGAGGTGTACGCGCGTGACGTGGCCACGTTCGTACGGCTGGCCGGGGCGGGCCGGGTGCTGGACGACCTGACCGGTGAGGACGTCGACGCGGTGCTGCTGGCCTTCGCCCGCAAGCCCGACGAGCGCAGGAAGCATGACGGACACGAGAAGAACACCGGGCAGAGCGCGGCGTCGCAGGCGAGGTTCCGCCGGTCGGTGTCGGCGTTGTTCCGGCACGCCACGTCGGCGGGCTGGGTGCATCTGGATCCGATGGCGGCCTCGTCGGTGCGGGCGCGCGAGCGGGGCGGGCTGCGGCCGGAGCGCCGCGCGCTGACCCGGGAGCAGGCCGAGGGGCTGATCGAGGCGGCGGCCTCGCCCGCCGCACCACCCGCGAAGGCGGCCGGTTCGGGGGCGGGGCGGCGCAGGCGGGCCGACCAGCGGACGGAGGTGCGCGACGCGCTGGTGGTGCTGCTGCTGACCACGCTGGGCCCCCGGGTGTCGGAGCTGGTGCGGGCCAACGTGGAGGACTTCTACACCAACGACGGGGTGCGTTACTGGCGCATCTTCGGCAAGGGCGGGCGCACCCGGGACGTTCCGCTGCCCGAGGCCGTCGCGGCGGCGCTCGACGCCTACCTGGCGGTGCGGGCCGGCGGGGACGGTGAGAAGGCGCTGCTGCTGTCGTGGCGGGGCAGGCGGCTGGCGCGGGGCGACGTGCAGGCCGTTATCGACCGGGTGCAGCGGCAGGTGGAACCCGGGCGGCGCCGGGCGGTGACGCCGCACGGGTTACGGCACACGACGGCGACGCACCTGCTGGCCGACGGCACGGACATGGACGCGGTGCGGCGGGTGCTGGGCCACAGCGACCTGTCGACGCTCGGCCGCTACCGCGACGACCTGCCCGGGGAGCTGGAGGTGGCGATGGGGTCGCACCCCCTGCTGCGCCGCCGGCGCGGCCGGGCCGTACGGGACGACCAGGCCGGGCCGGACACCTGACGCCGGGATGGTCAGGCGGTGCGCACGGGCCGGCGCGGGATGGTGCGCAGCGCCGCGGGGTCGCTGGAGTCGCTGTCGTGGACGCCACCGAGGCGGATCGTTCATCGGTCGTCCTCCAGGCCGATCATCAGGTGGGTGACCAGCCGCTCGGGCGGGGTGGTCGCGGGGTCGGAGACGTACGCCTCGCGGAGCGGGCCGGTGGGGGCGTGCCCGCGTTCGGCGCACCAGGCGAGCAGTGCGTGGGCGGTGAGCGGGATCTGGTCGTAGGGGCCGACGTGCGCGGCGACGGCGAACGTGCCGCCAGGCAGGGTCTCGGGGGCGGCGCCGGGCACCTGCGGCAGGCCGGTGCCGGTGAGGGCGACGGCGACGGGGATCAGCTCGCCGTAGTCGAGCGGGAACAGCCCGACGAAGGCGGGTGCCGGCGGCGCGGCGGCCAGCAGGCGGGCGACGCAGGCGGAGGTGGCGCGGCCGATGTCGCCGGGGGTGGCCACCAGGTCGCGGACGACGACCGCGGGGCGCGGCGGTTCGGTGACGAGGGTGACCTCGGCGCCGGGCAGGCCGGTGGCGAGGATGCGTTCGAGGCTTTCGAGGGTGCGCCTGCGGCGGGCGAGCTCGGCCTCCTGGTCGTCCCTGACCCGGGCGAGCGCGGCGGCCGCGGAGCCCGAAACGTCCGGTCCCCCGTCGTTGCCGGACAACACCTCCGCGATGACGGGCAGGGGCACGTCGAGGGAGCGCAGCAGGCCGATGACGAGCGCGTCGCGCGCCTGGGCGGCATGGTAGTAGCGGTAGCCGCTGGCGGGGTCGATCCAGGCGGGTTCGAGCAGCCCCATGGCGGCGTAGTGGCGCAGTTGCTTGACGCTGAGCCGGGCGAGGCGGGCGAACCGCCCGATCGACAGGAGGTCGTCGTTCACGTGCCCCAGCATGGCCTGTCTCCCCGTGTGAGGGTCCACGGCCGGATATCGCGCGGAAATCGCCGTGCCGGGTGTCGAGAATGTGCTGCCGGCTCCGTCCCAGGGACAGCAGCGGCCACGACAGGGCCGCCCGACGAAGGAGAAGCACGATGAAATACCTGATCCTCAAGCACTACCGGGGCGGCCCGGCCCCCGTCGTCGACTACGGGACGATGGACACCTGGACGCCGGAGGAGGTCGACGCGCACGTGCAGTTCATGCGTGACTTCGCGGCCCGCCTGGAGGAGACGGGCGAGTTCGTCGAGGGCCAGGCCCTGTCACCCGAGGGCGCGTTCGTACGGTATGACGGCGAGGGGCGCCCGCCGGTGACCGACGGCCCGTTCGCCGAGACCAAGGACCTCATCGCAGGCTGGATGGTCATCGACGTGGACTCCTGGGACCGCGCGGTGCAGCTCGCCGGGGAGCTGTCGGCCGCCCCCGGCCCCGGCGGCAAGCCGATCCACGAGTGGCTGGAGGTCCGGCCGTTCCTCGCCGAGCCGCCCACGGTCACCGAGTGAACGAGTCGCTGCTGCGGGAGCTGGTGCCCGCGGTGATCGGTGTCCTCGTCCGGCGCGGAGCCGACTTCGCCTCGGCCGAGGACGCCGTGCAGGAGGCCCTGATCCGGGCGCTGGACACCTGGCCCGCCGATCCCCCGCGCGATCCGAAGGCCTGGCTGGTCACGACCGCCTGGCACAGGTTCGTCGACGCCGCCCGCGCCGAGGCGTCGCGGCGGGGCCGGGAGCTGGCCGTGCAGGCCGAGCCTCCGTCCGGTCCCGCGCCCGCGACGGACGACACGCTGCGGCTGTACTTCCTGTGCGCGCACCCCACGCTGCCGCACAGCTCGGCCGTCGCCCTGACGCTGCGCGCGGTCGGCGGCCTGACCACGCGGCAGATCGCGGCGGCCCACCTCGTCCCCGAGGCGACCATGGCGCAGCGGATCAGCCGGGCCAAACGGCGGATCGCCGGGCTGCCGCTCGACCAGCCCGGCGATCTCGGGACGGTGCTGCGCGTGCTCTACCTGGTGTTCAACGAGGGGTACGGCGGAGACGTCGACCTGGCGGCCGAGGCGATCCGGCTGACCCGCCAGCTCGCCGCGCTGACCGGCGAGCCCGAGGTCGCCGGGCTTCTCGCGCTCATGCTGCTGCACCACGCGCGGCGGGCGTCGCGCACCGGCCCGGGAGGCCGTCTGGTGCCCCTCGCCGAGCAGGACCGGTCGCGCTGGGACACGGGCAAGATCGCCGAGGGGGTGGCGATCCTGCAGGCCGCGCTGGCCCGCGACCGGCTGGGCGAATACCAGGCGCAGGCCGCGATCGCCGCCCTGCACGCCGACGCCCGCAGCGCCGCCGAGACCGACTGGGTGCAGATCGTGGAGTGGTACGACGAGCTGCTGCGCCTGACCGGCAGCCCGGTGGTGCGGCTCAACCGCGCGGTGGCGGTCGGCGAGGCCGACGGGCCGCACGCGGGCCTGGCGGCGCTGGACGGCGTGGATCCCGGTCTGCCGCGCTACGCCGCGGTGACGGCCTACCTGCACGAACGCGCCGGCGATCTCCCGCTGGCCGCCGAGCTGTACGCCGAGGCCGCCCGCGCCGCCACCAGCGTGCCGGAGCGCGACCACCTCACGCGGCAGGCCGCGCGGGTGCGGCGGCTGCTCCGGCAGTGAGCACCCTCGGCGAGCACCGCCGGGGGCTCCGCGCGCCCCCGGCGGCGTGTGTTCACGGTCCGGCGCCGGGCGGAGATCCGCACGAGGGAGGGGATGACCCCGGTGGCCACAGGCACGACCGCCACGGCGGGGATTCCGCGCGGCGGCGGATCCGGGTTGACCCTCACGTAACGAGAGGCCGCAGGCTTGGCCCCGGAAGGGAGGAGAGCCCATGGGCTACTCGGTCGGCCAGGTCGCCCGCTTCGCCGGGATCACCGTGCGGACGCTGCACCACTACGACGAGATCGGGCTGCTGCGGCCCAGCGAGCGCACCGCCGCCGGATACCGGCGCTACAGCGAGGCGGACCTCGACCGGCTGCAGCAGGTGCTGTTCTACCGGGAGCTCGGGTTCTCCCTGGAGGAGATCGCCGTCGTCCTCGACGACCCGGGCACCGACCCGGTGACCCACCTGCGCCGCCAGCACGAGCTGCTGCGGCGCAGGATCGGGCGGCTGGAGGCGATGGCGGCGGCGGTCGAACGTGCCATGGAGGCGAGGAAGATGGGGATTTCCCTCACGCCGGAGGAGCGGTTCGAGGTGTTCGGCGACTTCGATCCCGCGCAGTACGCCGAGGAGGCGGAGGAACGCTGGGGCGGCACCGGCGCGTTCGAGCAGAGCCGCCGCCGGACGGCCCGCTACACCAAGGACGACTGGCGGGCCATCACGGCGGAGACCGGCGAGGTGCTGCAGGCGTTCGCGGCGGCCTTCACCGAGGGAGAGCCCGCGGACGGCGAGCGCGCTATGGACCTGGCCGAACGGCACCGCGCGCACATCACCCGCTGGTTCTACGACTGCACCTACGAGATCCACAAGGGTCTCGGGGAGATGTACGTGGCCGACCCGCGGTTCGCGGCCAACTACGAACGGCTCGCCGAGGGCCTGAGCCACTGGGTCCGCGACGCCATCCACGCCAACGCGGCGCGGCACGCCTGACCCCGGGGTCCGGCCAAAAGATCCAGGGAGGGGTCGATCCAGACAGGGGTCGATTCAGGGAGGGGTCGATTCAGGGAGGGGTCGATTCAGGGAGGGGTCGATTCAGGGAGGGGTCACAGCACGGCGGCCAGCGAACCGGTCATCAGGTGGCGCCACCCGCCGTCCATGATGGAGCGGGCCCGCCGCTGCATCTCGTTGCCGGGATCGAAGCCCTCGTGCGTGAGGAACAGCCGGGTGCCCCGGCCTTCGGGTTCGAGCGTCCAGGTGATCGTCCAGTCGGCGCCGGCGGGGCTGGCCGGGTCGGCGTCGCGCCAGCCCAGGCGGAGCATGTGTTCGGGCTCGAAGGCCAGCACCTCGGCCTGGACGGTGGCGGCTGGACGGTGCCGGAGAACCCGGTGCCGGGCATGGCCGTCCCGCGCATGGCGTAGCGGTGTCCCACGCTGAGGCGGAAGTCGCCCGGCATGAACCACCGCGCGAGCAGGTCGGGGTCGGTCAGGGCCCGCCACACGCGGGCGGGCGGGTGCGCCAGGTATTCGTCCAGGCGCAGCACGGTCGGGTCGTCGGCGTCGTTCATGGCCTCTCCTCGTCGTGGTCCGCGTGGTGGCCGCCGCCGCTGCCGTACGGCGGGACGCCGGCGCTTGCCGTCGCGGTGTCCGTCGTCGTGCCGCCGGTCGTTTCGGTGTCCGAGGTCCCGGTGTCCGAGGTCCCGGTGTCCGAGGTCCCGGTGTCCGAGGTCCCGGCGTCCACGGTCTTGGTGCCGTCGGTGTCGTTGTCTGCGGTCTCGGTGTCGTCGAGCAGGTGGCGCAGAGCCGACAGCCTGTCGCGCCAGAACCGTTCGTAGGGGTCCAGCCAGTCGCGGACCCGGACGAGCGGAACGGGCTCCAGGCTGTAGAGCCGGCGCCTGCCGTCCCTGCGTTCGCTGACCAGTCCCGCCTCACGCAGCACCCGCAGGTGCTCGGAGAAGCTGGGCCGGGCCATGGCGAAGCCGGAGGCCAACTCCTGGACGGACCGGGGGCCGCGCTCGCGCAGCAGGCGCAGCACCTCGCGCCGCACCGGGCTGGCGAGCGCGGCGAAGATCTCGTCCTCCGAAGGCGGCGGCGGAGACGGCGCCGATGACGGCCGTGCCCGCGGCCCTGCGGTGGTGGGGGTGACGTCCACGGCATCATCATAGGTAGGAAATCTCCTACCTGTCATCATCGGGGCCTTCACTGACAGGAAACGCGCCGGAAACACGACCCAGTCAAGATGGGGACTCGTGATCAGGGCCATTCTGTTCGACCTCGACGAGACCCTTTTCGATCATCGCCGGGCGGTCGCGCACGCCGCGACCCGCTGGACCGAGTCGGTCTGCCCCGGTCATGAGCTGCTGCCGGAGGCGCCGGCGCTGTGGCTCGACCTGGAGGACAAGCACGTGCCCGCGTGGCACGCCGGGGAGTGCTCGTTCGCCGAGCAGCGGCGCCGGCGGCTGCGCGAGTTCTGCCGCCGCCTCGGGCTGCCCACGCCGTCCGACCCGGACGCGGCCTTCGCCGCCTTCCTGACCCACTACGAGTCGGCCTGGACCGCCTTCGCCGACGTGACCGAGGCACTGGACGCGCTGGCGGCCCTCGATGACGCCCCCACGCTGGGCGTTCTCACCAACGGCGTGGCCGTCCAGCAGGAGGCCAAGCTGCGCAGCATCGGGCTGATGGACCGCATGGAAGTGGTGCTGACCCCCGACACGCTCGGCGCGTTCAAGCCCGCCCCGCAGTGCTACCACAAGGCCGCGGCCAAACTCGGCCTGCGCCCGCAGGAGGTGCTCATGGTCGGCGACAACCTCCTGCTCGACGCGGTCGCCCCCACCCGTGCGGGCATGCACGGGGTGTGGCTCGACCGCTACCGCGCCGAGCCCGGCGCCTCCTCCCCCGGCGTCACGAGGATCACCACCCTGCGCGACCTGCCCGGCGTGCTGGCCGCGCTGCGCCCGCGCCTGCTCGGCCCGTCACGCGCCGCCTGAAAGCCCGGACAGCGCCCTCGAACCGGGCCCGCAAACCGGCTTGCCCGCACCGCGCGGGGCCCGGTCAGGTACGCAGGCCCGCGGCGGCGACACGGCGGCGGGCGAAGCCGAGCCGTTCGTAGACGACGACGGCCGCCCGGTTCCAGTCGTCCACCATCAGCGCCGCACGGCCGTGCTCCGCCAGCAGCGCGGACGCCACGAACCGGCACACCCGCTCCCCCAGCCCGCGTCCCCGGGCCGGTACGGCGGTCGCGACGCCGGCGAGCAGGCCCACCGTCGGCGCGGACCACGCGTCGGCCGCGACCGCCAGCAGGGCACCCGAGCCGTCCCATACGCCGGCCCACCGGCGTACGCGCGGCAGGCCCGGCACGGCGTAGGAGTCGGGATTGGCGGCGGCGAGCAACTCGGCCACCTCAGGGGCAGCGGACTCCGCCAGCCAGGAGGCCGTCCCCTCCTGGCCCGCCCCCTCCCGGCTCGTCGTCTCCTGGCGGGGCGGGGCGAGTTTCTCGGTGCCCATCCAGGAGAAGTGGCCGGCGAGCTCCAGCTCCGGCGTGGCCTCGACGACCTGTTGGATCAGCGCGGCGTCGCCGAGGGGCCGATACGACGGCCCGGCCTCGGCCAGAGCGTGCCGCACAAGCGGGACGACCTGGGAGGCCGTGCCCCGCACCGCCAGGCGGTCGCGCCGGGACGCCTCGGGACTGGCCACCGCCACCGCGTCCCCGTACGCCCAGGCGCGCACGCCGCGCCGCATGCCCTGCGCCGCCCACACGACGAGGTCGTCGTCTCCTGAGGCGGCGACGACCTCGGCCTCGCTCACCAGCTCACGCACGCGCGTCCCTACAGGATCGCGCCCGGCGCGTAGGCGGCGTCGTCGGGATGGCGTGCGGTGATCTCGCCGATCCGCGTGGTCACGGCCGCCACCTGACCGGCGGCCGCGCCCGCGAAGGAGGCCCGGTCGGCCAGCAGCGCGTCGAGCTCAGCCCGGCCGAGCGGGAAACGATCGTCGGCGGCCAGCCGGTCGAGCACCTCGTTGCCGGCGCCCCGCGACCGCATGGCCAGCGCCGAGGCGACCGCGTGCTCCTTGATGATCTCGTGGGCGGTCTCGCGGCCGACCCCGGCCCGCACGGCCGCCATGAGCATCTTGGTCGTGGCGAGGAACGGCAGGTAGCGGCCCAGCTCGGCCTCGATGACCGCCGGGAACGCGCCGAACTCGTCCAGCACGGTCAGCATGGTCTCCACCAGGCCGTCGAAGGCGAAGAACGCGTCGGGCAGCGCGACCCGGCGGACGACCGAGCAGGACACGTCGCCCTCGTTCCACTGGTCGCCGGCGAGCTCCCCGGCCATCGAGGCGTACCCGCGCAGGATCACCGTCAGGCCGTTGACGCGCTCGCAGGAGCGGGTGTTCATCTTGTGCGGCATCGCCGACGAGCCGACCTGGCCCTCCTTGAAGCCCTCGGTGACCAGTTCGTGCCCGGCCATCAGCCGGATGGTCTTGGCCAGGGACGACGGCGCGGCGGCCAGCTGCACCAGCGCGGTCAGCACGTCGTAGTCGAGCGAGCGGGGATAGACCTGGCCGACGCTGGTGAAGCGGCGGGCGAACCCCAGGTGCTCGGCGACGCGGTCCTCCAGCTCGGCCAGCCGGTCCTCGCCGCCGAGGAGGTCGAGCATGTCCTGCGCGGTGCCGACCGGCCCCTTGA
Organism: Microbispora sp. CL1-1; assembly: GCF_012034195.1. NCBI lineage: Bacteria > Bacillati > Actinomycetota > Actinomycetes > Streptosporangiales > Streptosporangiaceae > Microbispora > Microbispora sp. CL1-1. Next base: position 29,093 of record NZ_JAATEK010000050.1, on the reverse strand, counting down.
TGCCGCGCAGCGGGTAGCGCTCCAGCAGGTCCTCAAGGCGTTCGTAGGCCACCAGCAGCTCGTCGGCGGCGGTCGCGAACCGCTTGCCGAGCGTGGTCGCCTGCGCGGCGACATTGTGCGAGCGGCCCGCCATGACGGTCGAGGAGTGCTCGGTGGCCAGGCGGCCCAGGCGGGCCAGCAGCGCCACGACCCGCCCGCGCACCAGCAGCAGGCTGTCGCGGATCTGCAGCTGCTCGACGTTTTCGGTCAGGTCGCGGGAGGTCATGCCCTTGTGGACGTGCTCGTGCCCGGCCAGGGCGTTGAACTCCTCGATGCGGGCCTTCACGTCGTGCCGCGTGACCTTCTCCCGCTCGGCGATGGAGGCCAGGTCGACCTGCTCGGCCACCTTCTCGTAGTCGGCGATCGCCTGCTCGGGCACCTCGATCCCGAGGTCGGCCTGGGCCTTCAGCACGGCGAGCCAGAGCCTGCGCTCCAGCACCACCTTGTGCTCGGGGGACCACAGGCGGGCCAGCTCGGGCGAGGCGTAACGAGCGGCCAGGACATTCGGGATACGCGGCTTGGCATTCACGTTGGCCCAGTCTATTGAGGCCGCTTCCTCCGGCTGTCCGCAGGTGCCGCACACGCTCGCCGCACTCTCGGGGACGGGCACGGCGGGCGGGATCGGCGGGCGGGATCGGCTCGGCCCGCGCGCGCCGTACGGTGTGGCGGCAGGGCAGGGGAACACGCATCGGTCCCGCGCCTCACAGACCACGGCGGCCGTGGTGGTCGTGCTTGTGGGTCTTGAGGTGCTCCATGAGGTCGCTGATCCGCTTGCTCAGAAGCGCGATCTGGACCTCCGGCGACCCGGTGTCACCCTCGCTGGTGCCGTACTCGCTGATGATGGACTTGGTGGTAGCGGCACGCGACGGGCTCACGTGATGGGCTCACGTGATGGGATCGGCCGCCGGGGACCGCTGCGCGCCCCGGCCGCGCAGACGGTCCATCTCCCGCCACTGCGGCAGCAGCGCGGCCAGATTGGTGGTCAGGAAGTACGCCGCGCCGGCCGCCAGCAACACCGGCACGAGACCGGACCACGCCACCGCCGCCCCGGCGATCAGCCCACCCAGGGGGATGCCCGCCCACGCCATCGCGTCGCCCAGCGCGTTGACCCGGCCGCGCAGGCCGGGCGGCACCCGTTCGAAGGCGATCGCCCCCAGGATCGGGTTGAGGAAGCCCCCGCCTGCCCCGCTGACCACGAACACCGCCAGCACCGCCCACATCGGCACGTCGGCCGCCAGCACCAGGAACCGCGGCGCCCCGGCCAGCAGGAACCCGGCGAAGAACACGACCCGGCGCGGCATCCGGTGTGCGACGGCCGCCGCGACCAGGCTCCCCACGACCGCCGTCGCGCCCCACACGCTATTGCTCAGCCCGATCGCGGTCGGGCCGTTGCCGGACCGCTCGGCCCACACGGGCAGCAGCACGGTGCCGAACGCCGCGTCCAGCAGGTTGGTGATCCCGATCATGACGATGATGGTGAGCAGCAGCAGCTCGCCGCGCAGGAAGGCGAAGCCCTCGCCGAAACGCCGCCAGTAGCCGGACTCGGCTGCGGCCGGAGCGTCGTCGGCCGGGTGGCCCATGCCGCGCGGCAGGGCGAACGCGATGATCAGCGAGCCGAGGGCGAAGCACACGGCGTTGAGGACCAGGCCGGTCAGCGGCCCCAGCAGCGCCACCATGAAGCCGCCGGCCGCCGGGCCGAGGGTCGAGGCCAGCCGTTCGGTCACGCCGGACAGTCCGGTGGCGCGCTCCAGCGGCACCCCGGCGCGCTCGGCGGCCTCCGGGATCATGATCTCCTTCGCCAGGTCCCCCGGCCCGCGTACGGCGCCGATCACCGCGACCAAGGCCAGCAGCACGGGGAAGGTCAGCAGGCCCGCGGCGTGCAGCAGGGGGATCGCGGTGGCCGCGGCCGCGCTGATCGCGTCGGTGCTCCAGGAGACGACCCGCGGGCCGGCCCGGTCGACCAGCGGCCCGGTCAGCGCCTTGACCACCACGTACGGAGTCATCTCGCAGAAGGCCACCAGCCCGGTCTGGGTGGCGCTGCCGGTCGTGACCAGCACGAACCACGGCAGTGCGACGGCCGACACCCGGGTGCCGGTCAGCGCGACCGCCATGGCCGCCAGCAGCCCGCCGAGCGGGCGCAGCCTCCGCGCGCGGGAGCCGAAGGTCGCGCCCTTGCTCGCGCCCTTGCTCGTGTTCTCGCCGGTGTCCGTGCGCGTGCCCCTGTCCGTACGCGCGTCCTGGCCCGTCATCGGGGGTCGTCTCCCCGCGCGACGCCTTCCGGAGCGGTGTCTTCTTGAGCGGTGTCTTCCCGATTGGAGGGCGCGTCCAGTTCGGGCAGGATCTGCACGATGACCCCCACCCGTTCGGCGTCCGCCGGGGCACCGGCCGCGTCCGGGCTGTCGCGGCGGTAGCGGGCGATGACCGCCCACAGCTCCTCGCGCAGGGTGGTGGCCTCCTGCGGGGTCAGCCGCAGCGGCATGTCGCTCATGTCGGCCGCGGCGCGCCAGTCACGGGGCATCGTCTGCAGCTCGTTGATCGTCCGCTGGGTGCGCATGGCGTAGATGGCGGCGACGGACTGCAGGTAGGCCAGCGTGGCCTCGGGCTCCCGCTCGGCCAGCTCCATGTCGTCGAACTGGGTGGATCGATGGACGGCGCGCCACCAGCGTTCCCGTGCGTTGCCGCGCGTGGTGTCCTCCTCGACGAATCCCGCGGCGGCGAGCCGGCGCAGGTGATAGCTGGCCGCGCCGGAGTTGATGTCCAGCAGCTCGGCGAGGCGGGTGGCGGTCGACGGGCCGTGCTTGCGCAGCAGGCCGATCACCTGCACGCGCACCGGGTGGGCGAGGGCGCGCAGTCCTTTGGCGTCGAGGACGACCGCGTCCTCCGCGAGCGGGTTCCGGGGGGTGTCACCGTGATCGGTCATGCCGACACCATAAACCGCAAACAGTTCTTCGCAAAGACTTCTTCGCGAAGAACTGTTTGCGGTTGGTTGTGACAGGCCGGCGACGATCATCGCCGGGCGGTCGCCAGGGATGGCCGTGATCCAGCCGGAGCCGGTGAGGTCGGCTCCGGCCAGGCGGGAAGGGCCGGCCAGGCACTCGGCCCGCAGGTCCACGCTCGGATCACTGGAACTGGTTCACTGTGTCCAATCCGCTGTGTCCAATCCACTGGGCCCAATCCACTGGGCCCAATCCACTGGGCCGGTTCACTGATCCCGGTTCACTGGGGCGCGGCTCGCGCGGCCCGTTTCACCCGGCCCGTTTCACCCGGCCTGATTCACCCGGCCTGATTCACTGGGCCGGTTCGAGGGCCTCCTTGCCATACACGGTCAGCTCGTCGTCACCCGAGGCGGGCGGCTTCGGCGTACGGCGCATGCGCTCCTTGAGCCGCTCCACCATCGTGTAGAGCGTCGGCACCAGCACCAGCGTCAGCAGCGTCGAGGAGATCAGGCCGCCGATCACGACGATGGCCAGCGGCCGGGAGATGAACCCACCCGAACCGGTCACGCCCAGCGCCATCGGGGTGAGCGCGCAGATCGTCGCGATCGCGGTCATCAGGATCGGGCGAAGTCGCCGCCGGCCGCCCTCCATGACCGCCTCCACCACGCCAAGCCCCTGCTCGCGATACTGGTTGATCAGGTCGATCAGCACGATCGCGTTGGTGACGACGATGCCGATCAGCATCAGCATGCCGATCAGCGCGGGCACGCCGAGCGCCGTGTCGGTGGCCAGCAGCAGCCCGATCGCGCCGGTCGCCGCGAACGGGATCGACACCAGCAGGATCAGCGGCTGCACCAGGCTGCGGAACGTCGCCACCATGATCATGAAGACGATCGCCACCGCGAGCAGCATGGCCAGCCCCAGGTCGGCGAACGCGTCCTGCTGCTGGGAGCTCGCCCCGCCGATCTTGTACGTCACCCCGGCCGGCAGCGTCAGCGTCTTCAGCGTGTCGGTGACCTTCGTGGTGATCGCGCCGAGGTTGGACGCGTCGGCGGTGCCGGACACCGTGGCGGTGCGGTCGCCGTCCTGCCGGGTGATCTGGGTCGGGCCGTCGGCCTTCACCACGTCGGCGACGTCGCCGAGCTTCACCAGGCCCGTCGCCGTGGGGATCTCGAGCTTCCTGATCGCGGCGATGTCGTCGGGCGCGTCACCGGCGGCGCGCAGGATCACGTCGCTGGAGCGGCCGCCGACGTCGATCGAGCCGACCGGCGCGCCGCGGAACGCCTGCGCGACCAGCTGCCCGATCCCGGCCTCGGTCAGGCCCCTGGCGGCGGCCTTCTCCCGGTCCACGTGCACCTCGACCCGCGGGACGCTGTCTTCGAGGTTGGAGGCCACGTCGCGCAGTCCGTCGATCTTGGCCATGGCGTCGCGCACCGTGGTGGCCGCCGTCTTCAGCGCGGCCTGGTCCGAGCCCTGCACGATGACCTGCACCTGGTCGGAGTTGAACCCGCCGCCGCTGCCGCCGACCGTGACGTCGCCGATCCCCGTCAGGCCCTTGAGACGCTGCCGCAGCCGGTCCTCCAGCGCGGAGGTGTCCTCGCCCTCCTTCAGCGTGACGGAGAACGACGCGCGGTCCGCGCCGCCGCCCACCCCGCCGAGGAAGCGGTTGCCGCCGCCGACCGTCACCTGATAGGACTTCACGCCCCCGTCGGCCTCCAGCACCGCCTCGACCTTCTTGGCCGCCGCGTCGGTGGTCGCCAGGTCGGTGCCGGCCGGCATCCGCTGGCTGATCTGCGTGGTGTCGTTGCCCGAGTTGTCGAGGAAGTTCGTCTTCAGGTTGGGCGCCAGCGCCATCGTCGCGGCGAACACCACCACCCCGATCAGCACGGTGACCAGGCGCCGCCGCGTCGCGAACCGCAGCACCGGCAGGTAGATCCGCTGCAGCGGGCTGCGCAGCTCCTTGCGTTCGGCGTCCTCGCGTGCGGCCTGCATCTCCTGCGGGGTGAGCGACGGCGCCTTGAGGAACCAGTAGGCCAGCACCGGGATGACGGTCAGCGCCACCAGCAGCGACGCCAGCAGAGCCACGGTCACCGTGATGGCGAACGGGCTGAACAGCTGCCCCACCATCCCGCCGACGAAGGCGATCGGCAGGAACACCGCGACCGTCGTGAGCGTCGAGGCGGTCACCGCGCCGGACACCTCGCGTACCGCGCCGAGGATCGCCCGCCGCTTCTCCTCGCCGTAGGCGAGATGGCGTTTGATGTTCTCCAGCACCACGATCGAGTCGTCGACCACGCGGCCCACGGCGATCGTCAGCGCCCCCAGCGTCAGCAGGTTCAGCGAGTAGTCGCCGATCCACAGCGCGATCAGCGCGATCACCACCGACAGCGGGATCGACACGGCCGTGACCAGGGTCGAGCGGACCGACAGCAGGAACACCAGGATCACGAGCACGGCGAACGCGAGGCCCAGCAGGCCCTCGGTGGTGAGATCCTCGATGGACCGCTCGACGTACGGCGCCTGGTCGAACACCACGGTCAGCTCGGCGGTGTCGCCGAGGGCCCGGGTCAGGTCCGGCAGCGCGTCGTTCACCGCGTGGGAGATCTGCACGGCGTTGCCGTCGGGCACCATCGTGATCGACACGCCGAGGCTCGGGGTGCCGTTGGTGCGGGTGAACGTGGTCGCGGAGGCGTCCACGACCTTGATGTCGGCCACGTCCCCGAGCTTGACCGGCTTCGGCCGGGCCCCGGCGGCGCGGGCCTGCGCCGCAGCCGCTGCCGTGGACGTCCCCGGCACGGCGGCGCCGCCTTGTCCCGCGCCCTGCCCTCCGGCCCGGCCCGCCGTCTGTCCGGCGGCCTGACCCGGGGTCGCGCCGCCGCGCTGCCCGGCCGCGGCGCCCTGACCACCCGCCGCGGGCGCGAGGGGGGTCAGGTAGAGGTTCTCCAGGTCCTTCACCGTACGGACCGGGTCGCCGATCTGCACGGTCAGCGACTTGCCGTCCTCGGTCAGCGTGCCGGCCGGGATGGAGACCCCGTTGGACCGCAGGAGATCGGGAATGGCCGCGGCCGACAGCCCCAGCAGGGCGAGCCTGCCCTGGTCGGGGGTGATGACGACCTGCTGCTCGGCGGCGCCGCTGACGGTGACGTCGCGGACGCCCTCGATCGACTGCAGCTCTGGCACCATGATCTTCTCGATCTTGTCGGCCATGGCGTGCTGGTCGCCGCCGTCGCCCACCGCGATCGCCATCACCGGGATGTCGTCGGTGCTGCCCGCGACCACCTGCGGATCGACGTCGGCCGGAAGCTGCGCCTTGATGCGGCTGACGGCCTGCTGCATCTTCCCGATCATCTGGTCGATGTCGGTGCCGTACTCATACGCCACCTGCACCTGCGACATCCCTTCGCGGGATGTGGAGGTGATGTCGGTGACGCCGGCGATACCCTGGAACGCGCTCTCGATCGGCTTGGTGACCTGCTCCTCGACGATCTCGGGAGCGGCACCCGGATAACTCGCCACCGTGAACGCCGCCGGGAACTCCAGCGACGGGAAAAGCTGTTGTTTCAGCGAGGGAATCGCGAACAAGCCGAAACCCGCGAGCACCACCGCAATCATGATCACGAGAGTGCGGTTGCCAAGGCTCAGCCTGGCCAAGGAGGTCATGCGAGCTCCTGACATCGGGGGAAACTATTTTCCCAAGCCTAACACTTCGCATCATGCGAACATTCAGCGGTCGCATTAACGGCTGGTAACCTCTTGACCCGAGAGGTGACAGTGAACGACAGCCCAGCCGAGCGGCGCACCGGAACCGGTGCGGCGTCCGCCCCCCGCCCGCAGGACGCCCCCGCCACCCACGGGGAGATCGGGGAGGACGCCGAGCGCGGGTGCCTCATCACCCGCCTCGCGGAACTGCAGCGCAGCATGGGCCGCTTCTTCGCCCGCGACCGCTCGATGCCGCTGCTCGCCTCCACCCTCACGATGCAGCAGCTCAAGGTCGTCATGTTCCTGTCGTTCGCCGGATCCACCTCCGGGCAGGAGCTCGCCCGCCACCTCGGCGTCGGCCTGGCCACCGTCACCGGCATCGTCGACCGCGTGGTGGCCCAGGGCCTGGCCAGCCGGCACGAGGACCCCCACGACCGCCGCGTACGCCGGGTCGAGCTCACCGAGGCCGGGCGGCGGCTCACCAGCGAGATCGTCGAGGCCGGCACCGGAGGCTACATCCGCCTCCTGCGGCGCCTCGACACCGAGACCCTGCGCACCATGGAGACGGTGATGCGCAAGATCGAGGACGTGATGCGCGAGATGCACGCCGAAGACGCCGACCCGACCGGCCCGACCGCCTGACCTGCTCCTCGGCCTGCCTCTCGTCTCGCCCTCCGGCCCGTCCGCCGGGCCCGCCCCGGCCTGCTGGTACCTTCCGGCGACATGCCGACCTACATCGAGGAACTCTTCTCACTCACCGGCCGGGTCGCCCTCGTCACCGGAGGCAGCTCCGGCATCGGATACGCCATCGCCGAGGCGCTCGGACGCGCCGGAGCGGCCGTGGTCCTGGTCGCCAGGCGGCAGAAGGAGCTCACCGAGGCCGTCGACCGGCTCCACGGCCTCGGCGTGCGCGCCGCCGCCATCAGCGCCGACCTCGGCGACCGCGCCGGCGTCGCCCGCGTGTGCGAGGAGGCGGGCGGCTTCTTCGGCGAGATCGACATCCTCGTCAACGACGCCGCCAACAACATCAGAAAGCCCATGGCAGAGCTGACCCCCGGCGACTACGACCAGACCATCGCCGTCAACCTCACCGCGCCGTTCCTGCTCGGGCAGCACTTCGGCCCCCGCATGGCCGCCCGGGGCCGGGGCCGCATCATCAACATCGGCTCCCAGCAGTCGATCAGCGCATTCGGCGACAGCGGCGTGTACGGCACGGCCAAGGCCGGCATCTGCGGGCTGACCCGCTCCCAGGCCGAGGCGTGGTCGGCGCGCGGGGTCACCAGCAACACGCTCATCCCCGGCTTCATCCTGACCCCGCTGACCGCGCCCGCCCAGGCCGTGCCCGGACGGGTGGAGCAGATGGCCGCCCGCACCATGACCGGCCGCAACGGCGTCCCCGACGACTTCCGCGGCGTGGCCGTCTTCCTCGCCTCCGACTCCTCGTCGTACGTCACCGGCCAGGCCATCTGCGTCGACGGCGGCTTCAGCGTCCACTAGAAGCACCGTCCACCAGAAAGCACCGTCCACCAGAAAGCGCTGTCCACCGGAAGTCCGCTGGAAAGCGCGGCCCCGGTTGACCTGCGGGTTTCCGGGGCCGTGGCCGACCGCTGATCGCTACTTGGCCCCGCGCCGCAGCTACCGGGTTCCAGGCCGGGTATGAGGGTCACGTCCCGGCGCAACCGGACGAGCGACAGCGAACGCCGGGGCAGGAACAGGAAGGCACGCACCGAGATGTCCCGCTCCCGCGCGCGCGACCCGCGCGACACCAAGGTCCCCGCGCAGGTCTCCGCGCTGGGCCGCTCGACCCGGCGGCTGGTCGTGGCCGCGCTCGTGATCGCCGCGGCGGGGGTCGTGGCCGCCCAGCCGGCGACGGCCCGCGTCGCCCCGCACCACTCCCGCGCGAAGCTCGGTGTCACGCGCACGCCCGGTCCGGGCGGAGGCGGCGGGCAGATGGGCAGAAGAGGACGTACGGGCGGCGGCCAGGTCATCAGGGGCGGTCGTGCGGGCGGTGGCCAAGGGCAGTCCGGCGCGGGCCATTACAACCAGAACCTGACCGGCGTCATCAGCCCCGCCTTCGTGCGGGGCCGGGCGCAGCAGGCCATCACCGACCACGGCAGGTTCGACGTGGAGGCCGGCTTCTGCGCAACCGACCCGGACATATGCTCGATCGTCCAGGACATGCCGATCCGCCACAGCTCGTGACGCGACGGGACCGGCGCGCTATCACCGGATCGCGATCCTCGTCGCGGCGCTGATCTCCGCCGAGGCCGGGGCCGGCGCGATCACCCCGGAGGAGTACGAACAGGGCATGGAGCAGTTCCGCGTCGCGGTCCTCGGCGCCGACCCCGGACGCTTCCCGGCCCTGGCCCACTTCGCCCGCGACATCCGCCCTCTCGGGGCCGACCGCCGCGCCGCGTTCGAGGAGATCCTCGCCGCCCACCTCGCCCAGATCGAGACCCAGGTCTAGACGGGTCGAGGCGGGGATCAAGGCGCGGGCATGAGCCCGGCCTCACCGTCGGGAACGGGCTGCTATTCGGCGCGCATGCGTCCGACCTCGGATTGGAAGACCTCCTGCGTACGGCTCAGGAAGGTGGCGATCAGCTCCAGCTGCTCGTCGGTGTAGTCGTCCATCGCCCCCCGCCACGCCTGGACGAACGGCCGGAACACCGGCGCGACGTCCTGCGCCGCCTGCCGCACCTGGAGCGTGACCATGACCTTGCGGCGGTCGGAGCCGTCGCGCTCGCGCCGCACGTAGCCGGCCGCCTCCAGCCGGTCGATCACCCCGGTGACGGACGCGGTCGTGATGCCCGCGCGCCCGGCCAGTTCGCCGGCCGTCATCGGGCCGTCGCTGAGCAGGTTGAGGCAGTGCAGGTCGGTCGTGTTCACGCCGATCCGTTCGGCCGCGGCCTGGCTCATCGCGACCGACCACGCGCCCGTGCGGCGCAGCCCGTCGAGCAATTGGTCCATGAGCTCGGCGCGCCTTGACACGACCACACCAACTCCTTAGCCTTCCAAATATCTAGGAAACCTAGAGATATGACTCTCTAGTGACTAGTTTAGCGGGAGGATTCCATGATCAAAGACGTGATCAAGCGCTTCTACGACGAGGTGCTCAACGCCGACGACCTCGATGTCGCCGACGAGATCGTCGGCCCGGACTTCGCACCCCGCGCCGGTTCCGTACGCGGCCCGGAGGCGCTCAAGGAGACCGCCCGCTACCTCCGCAGCGCGGTGCCCGACCTGCACTTCGACGTCGAAGACATGATCGCCGAAGGCGACCGGGTGGCCACCCGGTGGACGCTGCGCGGCACGCACCAGGGCGACTTCTTCGGCTTCCCCGCCACCGGCGGCCCGCTGGAGGTGCACGCCTGCGTCGTCTTCCGGCTGGAGGACGGCAAGGTGGCCGAGATCTGGCCGGTCATCGACTCCAGCTCGCTCCCGCGCGCCGCGTGACGCACGTCGTGACCTGATCCCGGCCCCGGGGAGCTCCGGCCGGCCCGCCGAAGCCCCCCGGCGGGCCGGCCGGGCACTCATTGCATCCGGGGGGCGACCGATTCGGCGGAGACGGTGACCTCGACGGTGATGTACGGATTGTCCGGCCGCGGGAGCCGCAGCCCGCGTGTGAACTCCTCCACGTCGTCCGGCATCACCTTCGGCTGAACGACGACCTTGACCCGCCCGGTCTCCTCATCCGCGTACGCCGTCATCGTGGCCACCTCGGGACGGGATCCGAGCCGGGAGACGACGGCGTCCCGCACCCGCCGGAGCTCCGCGGCCGAAAATCCCTTGCCGCCGATCAGGGTGACCTCCAGTGGAAGGGTCCTGGCCAGCTCGATCGCCCGAGCCGGGATGCGGCCCTTGAAGCCGACGCGCAGCCCCCGCTGGTCGTCGACGTATCGGACGCCGGAGATCTCATCAGGGAACTGCGCGTTGAGCTTGTCGATCACCCGTTGGTTGGACGACTGCGAGCCGAACCGGTCGATGGCCTCCTCGTAGGAGATCCCCTCCGACCTGGCGATGGCGCCCAGGTCGACCAGCTCGGCGTACGGAATGCCGTCGATCGTCACCTCCGGCTCGGTCGCCGCCGGGTCGTACCCCTCGAAGTCCGTGGGCCTGGGCGACGAGGTGGCGGCCATCCGGGCCGCGTACCGCCGGACCACCTCCTCCAGAGGCCGCCCCGACTCCGCCGCCTCTCGCTTGAGCCGCTCCAGGGTGGGCCGATGCGCCGCAGGCCGGCCGGCACGCGGCAAGACGATCGTCTCGGTCCCGCCCACGGTGGACACCGGACCGGCACCGGACCGGCCGCAGGCGCACACCATCACGAGCAGTGCGATGACGGCCAAACGCGATCTCTTCATACCTCAGGGACGCGCCACCGGCCCGGCGGGTTCAACCGAGCGGTTCCCTATCAATGATAGGTAACTCTATCACTGATAAGGTCTGGCGGGGAGGTGCCGGAAATGGCTCTGGACAAGCAGCGGATCGTCGCCGAAGCGGTCGCGCTCCTCGACACGGAGGGTCTCGACGGCGTCACCACGCGCAAACTGGCCGCCCGGCTCGGCGTACAGTCGCCGACCCTCTATTGGCACTTCCCGAACAAGGCCGCGCTGGTCACCGCGATCGCCGAGGCGATCCTGGAGCAGCAGTTCCCCGAGCCGGAACCGGCCGCGCCCGAGGAGCACTGGCAGGACTGGCTGATCGGCCTGGCCGGGCGGCTGCGCCGCGCGCTGCTGGCCCACCCGGACGGAGCCCGCATCATCGCGGTCTCCCCGCTGTCCCTCAAGATGGCCGGCATCTCGGAACTGGCGATGAGCACGCTGGTCGGGCGTGGCATACCCCTGCCGCAGGCCCGCCTCATCGTCTTGACGGTGTTGCGCTTCACCGTCGGCTACGTCCTGGAGGAACAGGCCGGCCGTCCCGACGCGGAGGCCCTCGACGGCTTCGACATGGCCGCGTACGCAGCGGCGCACCCCACCGTCATGGCCGGTGTGACCGAGTATTTCCAGCCCGGCCGCACCGTCGACGACCTGTTCCGCGACTGCGTGGAGCTGATCGTCCGCGGTCCCGCCGCACAGACCGGCCCCGCGTCCTGACCTTTGAGGCGCGGGAGTCCGCGTGAAAGCCGATCCCGGCACCACGGAATTCCGCGTGAAAGTTGCACGACCCGCCTAACTCCGCCGCAGCTCAGGGCCCTGCCGAGGGGCCTCCGCTTGACCGTTTCAGTACGTCCTGATCACGATCGCACGAGCAAGATCCTCAAGAAAAAAGGGACGTAATGAGCACCCTGCGCATCGCCAGGCCGGCCATCGCATTTGTCACGGGCGCAGCGGTGGCCGCCCAGGTCCTCACCGGCGTACCCGCCGCGACCGCCGACACCACGCCCGACACCGTGCCCGGCACCACGCCCGTCACCGTCACCGTCAACACCCGCGCGGGCCTGGCCGCCGTGTCCGACACCGCCGTGGGCACCAACCACGCGATCTGGGACAGCAACCTCGGCACGAACGAGACCGCCGACCTCCTCAAGGCCGCCGGCGTGAAGATGCTGCGCTACCCGGGCGGGTCGTACTCCGACATCTACCACTGGAAGACCCACACCGCCCCCGGCGGCTACGTCGCCCCCGGCACCGACTTCGACACCTTCATCAGCGGAGCCAGGCGCACCGGCGCCCAGCCGATCATCATCGCCAACTACGGCACCGGCACCGCTCAGGAGGCCGCCGACTGGGTCGAGTACGCCAACGTCACCAAGAAGTACGGCGTGAAGTTCTGGGAGATCGGCAACGAGAACTACGGCAACGGCCATTACGGCGCCGACTGGGAGGCCGACGACCACGCCGACAAGAGCCCGGCCGAATACGCCAGGAACCTCATCGAGTATTCCGACGCCATGAAGGCCGTCGACCCCACCATCAAGATCGGCGCGGTGCTCACCACCCCCGCCAACTGGCCCGACGGCATCGTCGCCGAAGGCGACCAGGCCACCTGGAACGCCACCGTCCTGTCGATGGCCGCCTCGAAGATCGACTTCGTCATCCTGCACTGGTATCCGCCGTACAGCGACGCGGCCGACGTCCTCACCAAGACCGCCCACATCCCCGACATGATCTACCTGGTCCGCAAGCAGATCGCCAAGCACGCCGGCGCCCGCGCCGGTGACATCGGCATCGCGGTGACCGAGATCAACAGCGGGATCGCGCCGAACACCCAGCCCGGCGCGCTGTTCGCCGCCGACGCCTACGCCGGCCTCCTGGAACAGGGCGTCTTCACCGTCGACTGGTGGAACGTCCACAACGGCATCGGCACCGTCACCACCGTCGCCGGCCAGACCGACTACGGCGACTTCGGCATGCTGTCCAGCGGCGGATGCTCCGGCGACACCTGCGAACCCCCGCTGAACACGCCCTTCGCCCCCTACCACGCGCTGTCCATGATCAGCTCGTTCGCCCGCCCCGGCGACCGGTTCGTCCGCGCCGCCACCGACGAGCCGCTGGTCGCCGCGCACGCCGTACGCCGCGCCGACGGCGACCTCGCCGTCCTGCTGATCAACCGCGACCCGGACGCCGAACACCAGGTGAAGATCGACTACGCGGGATTCGCCCCCGCCGCCGGAGCGCCCACCGTGCAGACCCTCACCAACGGCGCCACCTCGATCAGCACCGGCCAGACCGGCACGGCCACCGCCCAGACACTCCCGCCGTACTCGCTGACCACGCTGGTGCTGCACCCGGCCACCGCCACCACCGGCGCCCCCACCGCCCCCGGACAGCCCGCCGCGAGCGGCGTCACCGACAAGACCGCCACGATCACCTGGCCCGCCGCCCAGCCCGGCGCGAGCCCCATCGCCAAGTATGAGATCCACCGCCAGAACGGCGCCGTCACCGAACAACTCGGCGAGACCTCCGGCACCTCCTTCACGGTCCGCAACCTCGTCCCCGGCACCCGCTACACGGTCAACGTCATCACCCGCGACACCGCCGGCCGGGTCTCCTGGGCCTCCCCGCCGCTCACCTTCGCCACCGGCAGCCCCGACGAGAGCTCCTGCTCGGTACGCCTGACCGACACCAACGACTGGGGCAACGGGTTCGTCGCCACCGTGGACGTCACCAACACCGGCACGGCCGCCATCGACGGCTGGACGCTCCACTTCACCTGGCCCACCGCCTGGCAGAGCGTCAGCAGCGGATGGAGCGCCAACTGGACGCAGACCGGGACCTCGGTGACCGTCACCAACACCCCGGACAACGGCAAGCTCGCCCCCGGCGCGAGCACCTCCATGGGCTTCGTCGGCGCCTACAGCGGCCCCAACGTGTTCCCGACCGCCTTCACCCTGAACGGCACCCTCTGCACCGCACAGTGAACCTCTCCACCGCACGTGAACACAGCCCCATGATCGCCGACTTGACTTAGAGCGCGCTCTAACTCCCAGACTGGTCCCCATGGACGAGGGCATGACCATCGCGCAGGTAGCGCAGCGTACCGGCCTTACCGCCCACACGCTGCGCTACTACGAACGCACCGGACTCATGCTGGAGCCGCCGCCGCGCGGCGGCAACGGCCACCGGCGCTACACCGAGCGGGACGCCGAATGGATCGCGCTGCTCACCCGCCTGCGGGCGAGCGGCATGCCCATCGCCGCGATGCGCCGGTACGCCGAGCTCGTCCGCAGGGGCCGGGACACGTACGTGGCCCGCAAGGAGATGCTCGAGGCCCACCGGGCCGACGTGATCGCCAAAATCGAGCAGCTTCGAAGCGATCTCGAGATCGTCGACCAGAAGATCGATCTCTACGCCGCAAAATCAGGGGAGAAGAATGAAGCAGCACACACTCGGCCAGGGCCTCCGCACCTCGGCGCTCGGCCTTGGCTGCATGGGGATGAGCGACTTCTACGGCCCGGGTGACGAGGCCGAATCGATCCGCACTCTCCACCGCGCGCTCGACCTGGGGATCACCCTCCTCGACACCTCCGACGCGTACGGGCCGTTCACCAACGAGAGGCTCGTCGGGAAGGCGATCGCCGACCGGCGCGACCAGGTCGTGCTGGCCACCAAGTTCGGCATCGAGCGCCTGCCCGACGGCACCCGCGTGGGCATCAACGGCCGCCCCGACTACGTACGCCGCTGCTGCGACGCCTCGCTGGAGCGGCTCGGAGTCGACCACATCGACCTGTACTACCAGCACCGCATCGATCCAGGCGTCCCCGTCGAGGAGACCTGGGGTGCCATGAAGGAGCTGGTCGAGGCCGGCAAGGTCCGCCACCTCGGCATCTCCGAGGCCGCGCCCGCCACCGTGCGCCGCGCGCACGCCGTCCACCCGGTCACCGCGGGACAGTACGAATACTCGCTGTTCACCCGGGACATCGAGAACGAACTGCTGCCCACGCTCCGGGAGCTCGGCATCGGCCTGGTGGCCTACAGCCCCCTCGGACGCGGCCTGCTGACCGGCGCGTTCACGAACACCGGGGAACTGTCCGGCGACGACTTCCGCCACCACAACCCCCGCTGGCAGGGCGACAACTTCGCCGCCAACCAGGCCCTCGTGGCCAAGGTCGGCGAGATCGCCGTTACGCTCGGCGCGACCCCGGCGCAGGTGGCCCTCGCCTGGGTGCTCACCAGGGCCGGGGACGACGTCGTGCCGATCCCCGGCACCAAGCGGGTCGTCCGGCTGGAGGAGAACGTCGCGGCCCTGGACGTCAAGTTCGAGCCGGAGCACCTCGACGCGCTCGACTCCCTCGCCGGTCAGGTCGCCGGTGAGCGGTACGACCCCGCCGGGATGAGCACCCTCAACCACTGACCGGCAACCGGGGAGCCCCGCGCCGGGCTCCCCGGTTGTTGAGGGCTGGTCTTTTTGGAGTTGATCTTGGTTTTCCAGCAGTCTGGCGCCTTTACAAAGTAGATCTGATCTATGCGAGCGCTCGCCGAGGCCGCACCGATGGTCAGGAGCTACTCAGTGCCCCCTCAGTCATCGGCGGCCTGCACGGCGGCGGCGATCGGTTCGAGCCCCGCGATCAGCTCGTCGAGCTCGTCCGCGCTGAGCACGTCGTACGCCGGAGCCGCCAGCTCGTCGGTGAGGGCCTCGATTCGCCGCCTGGTCTCCCTGCCGGCGTCGGTGAACCCGCCGGCGGCGTCCACGAGGCCGCGGTCGCGGAGCCCGTCGACGACGGCCGCCAGCCGCGCCTTGGGCAGGTGGTGGATCCGGCCGAAGTCCTCCGCCATCATCCCGAGGGACAGAGCCATCAGGACATGGGCCTCGGTGCCGCCGATACCGTGGGCGACGAGGGCGGCGTTGTGCCCGTCTCCGCGGTGCTCCCGCAGCAGCGTCGCCGCGTGCCACAGCCTGGCCACCGGCTCCTCGGGCACGTCGAGCGCCCGGAGCCCCGCGTACAGCGGCCTGCCCTCGGGCGGCGCGCTGACCGCTGCTCGGGTGGCGAGGTCGGCGATCCGCACCAGGGCGGGAAAGCCGGCCCACTCCCCCAGCAGTTGCCGCAGGGCGGTGGCGCTGGCCTGCTCGCGTACGGCGATCGCCTCCTCCGGAGTGATCTTCCCCCACACCCAGGGGATGTGGCGTGCCACCTCGCCCTCGGCGAAGTTGTAGAAGACCGCGTGCACCACCTCTGCCGGCGCCGCCCCCAGCGGTGCGGCCCGGCCCGCGAAATACCCGTCCCAGTAGTTGCGCATGCCGAGGGCCAGGAACGCCTCGTTCACCACCTCGGAGAAGGTGACGGTGCCGATCGGCTCGACGAGCTCGAACATGCGGTGGACCTTGGCCGGCGGGTGAGACAGCATCGGTCGGCATCTCCCTTTTGGTCGTGGCAGCACCCTCGTGGGTGACCGCTCACCCAAGCTACGAACGGCGCGGCCCGGATCCGACACCTCCGCCGGACGGCCGGTCTCGAAGACCGAGGTTTTCTGAAACCGCAGGAGGCCGGTCGTCGCTCGCGAGCTGCGTGCGGCCGAGCGCGCCGCTTTCGTTGCCGCCTTCCTGAGTTCGCCTTTCGTCGGCGGCGTCTCCATGGCCGGCCGATGCCGCGGTACAGCGCGGACGGGGGCCGGCACCGCAGAACTTGCCGCATGCGGTTGTAACATCTATGGTTACGACCAGAGTCGGGGAAAGGCGGAGTTCGACGTGAGCGCCAACAGCAGACTGACCATCGCGGCGCATGCCCTGACATGGATCGGCCTGTATCAGCGGCGTGGCCACGAAGTCGCCACCTCCGAGCAGATCGCGACGAGCGTCAACACCAATCCGGTGGTGATCCGCCGCCTGCTGGGCGAGCTGCGCAAGGCCGGTCTGGCCGAGTCACGGCGGGGGGCGGGGGCAGGCTGGGTGCTCGCGCGAGACCTGGCGGCGATCACCCTGCTCGACGTCTACCAGGCGGTCGAACCGGGACCGCTCTTCGCCCTGCATCCCGCGGCACCGGACCCCGAGTGCGTCGTGGGCCACGGCATCGGACCAGTGATGACCGCCGTGTACGACCATGTGGAGGCCGCTCTGCGCAGGGAGCTGGCCAGGACGACGCTGGAGGACGTGCTGCAGGACGTCTTGAAAGCCTCCTGATCCGGACCGCCGGCTTCCCTGACCGAAGGTGATCGCACTCCGCACATCACCGATGTAACCGAAATGGTTACATCAAGAATCGGAGCGCCTCATGGGACAGCCGGACGAGGCGCCGAATCGGCGAAGTGGCACGCCTTCGACGCTCCGGGGCGTCTGAGCCGCGCACGTGCGACCGCCACCGGCGCAACGCCTGCGACACAACGACACAGCAAGGAGTGAGTCATGAAGAGCCGAATTCGGGCTCCCGACAGTCCACCTCGGCGCGCCGCGTGAAGGCGGGGCGCTCATGCAGTGCGGCGGGCCGCTGAGCGGCACGCACTGGCTGTTCCAGGGCTGAGGCCCGACCGGCACCTCAGGCAGACGAAGAGACAGCAGACGAAGAGACAAAGGACAAGGACAACGACGATGGCGACAGATGCTCAGACCTCGCGGACCGTGGCCGAGAAGTTCCTGGAGCGCCTCGGCAGGCAGGACCCCGACGGCATCCAGGAACTGTTCGCCGAGGAGATCGACTGGCACGTCCCCGGCAGTGACGCGCTGCCCTGGACCGGGCGCCGTACGCGCCGGGAGGAGGTCGCGCCGTACTTCACCACGATGTGGCCGCACTTCGCGCACGGCAGGAGCAAGGTCGTGCTGGAGCGCGTCATCGTCGACGGTGGCGACGTGGTGCTGCTGGCGGTCTTCACGCATACCGCCGTGGCCAGCGGCAAGGAGTTCACCACACCGGTGGCCATGCACCTGGCCGTCGAGGACGGCCGGATCGTTCGCATGCACCTGTACGAGGACACGCTGACCGTCGCCGAGGCGTTCAACGCCGCCTGAGCGGGAGAGCACTCAGGTCCCCGCGGCACGGCCGGACGTGTACGTAGAGGGTCGGCCGAACACGGCCAAAACCGGATCGGACAGCAGAACTCGCCCTACGGCATGCTCCGCATCATCGTCGCGCTCATCCAGAACGGGCTGTACGCACATCAGGGATGGTCCGCGCCCAGCGCGGGCCACCCCTGAGATCGTTCGTCGCTCAGAGCCGACCAGCTGACGGTCGACCCTCGGCACTGGGCCCCGGCCCGAGGCCGGATTGTTCGCTCATGTCGAGCTCGCGCACGGTGGGGCACCACTCGGTCACCGGAAATTGGTCCTGAATACGCCCGCAGGATCGGATCTTATCGAGGGTACCGATTCCTGCCAGGCTGAGGGACATGACGACAACGGCAACGCGTTTCGACGGCCAGGTGCTCACCCCTGGCGACACCGGCTACGACACCGCCCGCACCATCTGGAACGCCATGATCGACCGGCGTCCGCGAATGATCGTCCGCGCGGCGAGCGTCGCCGACGTGGTCACCGCCGTACGGCTGGCCCGCGAGCAGGACCTCGAGATCGGCGTGCGCTGCGGCGGCCACAACGCCGCCGGCTTCGCCGTGCCCGACGGTGGTCTCATGATCGACCTCACGCCCATGGGCGGCGTGCGGGTCGATCCGGCCCGCCGCCGGGCACGGGTGCAGGGCGGCGCGCTGCTCGGTGCGCTGGACCGGGCGTCCCAGGCGTACGGCCTGGCCACCACCGCAGGCAACGTC
Source organism: Microbispora sp. CL1-1 (assembly GCF_012034195.1). Taxonomy (NCBI): domain Bacteria; kingdom Bacillati; phylum Actinomycetota; class Actinomycetes; order Streptosporangiales; family Streptosporangiaceae; genus Microbispora; species Microbispora sp. CL1-1. Next base: position 10,285 of record NZ_JAATEK010000050.1, on the reverse strand, counting down.
TCCCACACCGGCGTCGGCGGGCTCACGCTCGGCGGCGGCATGGGCTGGCTGGCCCGCCAGTATGGCCTGGCCTGCGACAACGTCGCCTCCTACACGGTGGTCACCGCCGAGGGCGACGTGGTCACCGCGAGCCGCACCGAGAACCCCGACCTGTTCTGGGGCCTGCGCGGCGGTGGCGGCAACTTCGGCATCGTCACCGAATTCGAGTTCCGGTTGCACCACACCGGCACGCGGACGCTGGTCGCCGAGTCCGACTTCCGCGCCGAGGACGCCGTCCCGGTCATCGAGCGCTGGCGCGACCTGAACGCCGTCGCGCCCCGGCAGGCGACGTTCACCGCCAGCGTCGCGAGCTCTCCCGCCGGCCCGATCGCCACGCTGGGGTTCGTGTGGGTCGGCGACCCGGACGAGGGCCGCCGGCTGCTCCCCGCGATGGCCGCGCTCGGGCGTCCGATCGCCTCCCGCGTCACCACACCGTCCTACCTCGAACTGCAGCAGCGCGACGACTCCACCGGCGGCCACGCGTACCGCCGCTATTCCACGGGGCACTACCTGCGGAGCTTCCCCACCGCGGCGATCGAGGCCTCCCTGCTGCGCGGCCGCTCCGACCTGACCGCGAGCCCGGAGCTGCCGGGCGTCGGCCTGCAGGCTCACGGCGGCGCGATCAACGACGTCCCGGACGCGGACGCGGCGTTCAGCCACCGCGGCACGATGTTCGAGTTCGGCGCCGGCGCCCGCTGGACCGACCCGGCCGAGGACGACGCCAGGATGGGTGCGGCCCGCGCGGCCGGCGCCTCGCTCGAGCCGTACGCCAGCGGCGTCTACGTCAACTCGTTGTCGGCCGACGAACTGGCCGACGGGAAGCGCGGCGTGCGGCGGGCGTACTCGGCGGCGAAGCTGGCCCGGCTGACCGCTTTGAAGACCGCCTACGACCCGGCGAATGTGTTCCACCTGAACCAGAACATCCGCCCGGCCCAGTGACGGCGGCGCTGTGACGGGCCCGTCAGGATCCGTCCCGGATGGCCGCCGCCAGCAGCGCGACCCCCTCGGCGATGGCGCTCTCGCTGAGGATGGCGTAGCCGAAGATCAGGCCACCGGGCCCGCTACCGGAGATCCGGAACCGCCCGACGCCCTGGATGCGGAGCCCGCGCCGGGCGGCGGCCGCCACCACCGCCACCTCGTCGAGGCCGGGCGGGAGCCAGGCGACCACGTGCTGCCCGGCGGCGATCCCGGCCGGTCGCAGATCCGGCAGCTGCGTGCGCAGCGCGTCCAGCAGCGCGTCACGCCGGCGCCGGTAGACCGGACGCATCCGGCGCAGGTGACGGTCGAACTCGCCGCGGCCGAGAAAGTCGGCGAACGTCAGCTGGTCGATGACCGACGAACCCCGGTCGGCGAGCAGCTTCGCCGACGCGACGTCGGCGACCAGGTGAGCGGGCACCACCATCCAGCCGAGCCGCAACCCCGGCGCGAGCGTCTTGCTGGCCGTGCCGCAGTAGACGACATGCTCGGGCGCCAGGCCCTGCATGGCGCCCACCGGAGACCGGTCGTAGCGGTACTCCGCGTCGTAGTCGTCCTCGATCACGATCGCGCCGCGGCGTCTCGCCCAGCGGATCACCTCGGCCCTGGCCGCAGACGACAGCACCCCGCCGGTCGGCCACTGGTGCGACGGCGTGAGGACCAGCGCGTCGGCGTCGACCAGGTCGAGGGCCTCGACCTGAACGCCGTCCGGGCCCACCGGGATGCCGACCACGTCCAGACCCGCGGCCGCTGCGAGCACCCGGGCGTCGTCGTCGGACGACGGGTCCTCCAGGGCGATCCGCCTGGCGCCGCGCCGCGCGAGCACCTGGATCAGCAGCGAGATGCCCTGCCCATAGCCGTTGCAGACGACCACGTTGCCGGGGTCGGCCAGCGTGCCGCGCACCCGGTTGAGGTAGTCGCACAGGGCCTGCCGCAGTTCCGGCACCCCGCGCCCGTCGAGGTAGACGAACCGGTCGTTGGGTGTGGTGGTGAGCACGGTGCGCACCGAGCGCAGCCAGGCGGCCCGCGGAAACTGCGACACGTCGGTGCGCCCGTATCCGAAGTCGATCCTGAAGCCGGCACCACGGGGGTCCGGCTGCGCCGTCGCCGCCCCAGTGCCTGCGTCGGCTTCGGTAGCGGCCGGCGGCATCGACACGGCGACCTGGGTGTAACCCCCCGATCGGCTGGCGAGGTAGCCCTCGGCCACGAGCTGCTGGTAGGCCTCCACGACCACCCCGCGAGAAACCCCGAGCCCGGCCGCGAGCGTGCGGGTGGGAGGCAGCGACGCGCCCGCACGCAACCGGCCGGCCCGGATGCTCGCGCGGATGGACGCCTCGATCTGCCGGTGCAGTGGCACCCCGGCGTTGCGGTCCAGTTCGATGAGCAGGTCCTCGGCCGGGCCGGAGCCGGTCCTCAATCGCCCCACGGGATCGGACCCTACCGGGCCGGCGCTGTCGGGGCTCGTGGCGGATGTGTTCGTTTTGTGAGGTTGTTCGACAGCCGAGCGCCTTTACAAAGTAGATCAGGAGAGGAACTCGCCGAGCAGACGGGTGACCTCGTCGGGGCGCTCCAGGCTCGGCAGGTGACCGGCCCAGTCGAGTTCGAGCAGTGTGGCGTCCGGCAGCCTCTCGGCCAGGTGACGCCCGCTCTCCCGGAAGTACGGCAGGTCGTGCCCGCCGGTGACCACCAGCGTGGGCGTGGTGACCACCGTCAGGTCGATCGGGTCCCTGCCCCGTTCGGGCTCGGGATCGGCGGCGAGCTGTACCTCGAACGCGTGCCGCTGCATCGCGGCCAGCCGCGTCCTGACCGGCTCGTCCGCCTCGGGACCCAGCCACGTGCGGACGTTGAGGTCCACCGCTCCTCCAACGTCGCCCGCCTCTATCAGCCGGTCCTCCTCCGTCCCGAACGCTTCCAGGTCGGGGGTCGGAGGCAGGCCGCAGCCCGCGTTCAGCAGCACGAGCCGCGAGACGAGGCCGGGATGCCCGGTCGCGAGCTCAAGCGCGACCCGCCCGCCGTACGACGATCCGACGAGCCCGACCTGGCGCAGCCCGAGGGCGGCGAGCAGGTCCGCCACGTCGCCGGCGTCCGTGTAGGGCCCGTCGGCGACGCACGGCGTGCGCCCGTGCCCCCGGAAGTCGAGCCGGATGACGCGGAACCGCTCGCCCAGCGGCTTCCACTGGGGATCCCACATGCCCGAGTCGGCGACGCCGGAGTGCAGCAGGACGACGGGCTCGCCGGAGCCGCTTTCCTCGTGCCAGACGGTCATCGGGCCTCCAAAGCGACGCGGACGCCGAGGGCGACCAGGACCGTCCCCGACACCTGTTCCAAACGGCGGCGGACCGCGGGCCTGCCGAGCACGGCGCCGGCCTGGCCGATCAGCCAGATCACCCCGACGTACCAGGCGACGTCCACGACCACCCAGATCACCGCGAGCATGGTCAGGGTCAGCGGCACATTGGCGCCCTGGGGCACGAACTGCGGCAGGAACGACATCGCGAACACGGCCGCCTTGGGATTGGCGCCGCAGGTGGCGAGCCCCAGGCCGTACGAGCGGCGCCATCCGCCGCGCGCCTCTCCCCCACCGTACGGCACGCCCGGGTCGAGCGCCTCCGGCGCCCGCCGGGCCTTCCACAGCGACTGCACGCCCATCACGATCAGCAGCGCGGCGCCCACCGCCTTCATGACGCCGTAGGCGACCTCCGAGGCCAGGACCAGCGCGGACAGACCGAACACGGCGGCCATCGCCCACAGGAAGATGCCCGTTTCGTTGCCGAGGAGCGCCGCCACACCGGACGAGCGCCCGGCCCTGAGCGTCTGTCTCAAGATCACCGCGGTGCTGACACCCGGGATCATCGCGAGCAGGAAACACGAACCGACGAAAGCGATCCAGATCATGCGCTCATGGTTTCGGCCGGGCTCCGAGCCCCGCAACCGCATTACCAGCCGGTGCACCGCTCCGTGAGGTGGCTGTGCCTCCCCGGCGCGAGAAGGAGAAAAGGGGACTGTCCATCCCTTTCCACCTTCAACGTATAGCGTCCAGGGGGGCTTGCGGCAAGGCCCCTGCCGTGCCCCACAATCATCGGCCGGAAGCAGCGCCTGCGGAAAACGGGGGACGCGACGTGCGCGTTGCCGTCGACGCATGGGCCGCGCGGGGACTTCGTCACGCCGGTTCGGGCGCCTTGGTGCGTTGAACGGTCGCTAGCGACCCAGATCGGAGCTGATGACGTGAACCCGCTGCCCACCAGCGCGTTCGACCTTCCCGGCCACCTCTCCCACAAGGCCGATCCGAAGTTGGTCGCCGCCGACGAGCGGCACTTCGCGGCCATCGCGGAGAGCCTCGAACAGTCGATCGCCGACCTGGCCGGTCGCCTCGACGCCGAGCTCAAGGCGCCCGGCGGCAAGGGCAGGCAGGCGATGGACCGGGACTTGGAGGTCCATCGCCTGACCGCCCGCCTGCGCGTGCTGCGTCGTTTCGGTCTCGACCTGTGCCTCGGACACATGGTCGGCGAGGACGATCCCGAGCCCGTGTACATCGGACGGCTCGGCCTCACCGACAGCGCCGGTCGCCGGCTGCTGCTCGACTGGCGCTCCCCCGCGGCCGAGCCGTTCTTCGGCGCCACACACGCCAATCCGATGGGTCTGGCCAGCCGCCGCAGGTATCGCTGGACCCGGGGCCGGATCAGCGACTACTGGGACGAGGTGTTCACCCCGGACGGGTTCGAAGGGCACGCCGCGCTCGACGACCAGTCCGCTTTCATCGCGAGCCTGGGCGGCAGCCGGTCACCGCGGATGCGCGACGTGCTCGGCACCATCCAGGCCGACCAGGACGCCGTCATCCGCGCCGGGTCCCGGGGCGCCCTCGTCGTCGACGGCGGTCCGGGCACGGGGAAGACCGTCGTCGCCCTGCACCGCTCCGCCTATCTCCTCTACTCCGACCCTCGCGTCGGCCACCGCCGGGGCGGCGTACTGTTCGTCGGCCCGCACCAGCCCTACCTGGCGTACGTCGCCGACGTCCTGCCCAGCCTCGGCGAGGAGGGTGTGCAGACCTGCACCCTGCGGGACCTCGTCCCCGAGGGAGCGGCCGCGACGGTGGAGACCGACCCGGATGTGGCCCGCCTGAAGTCGTCCGCGGACCTGGTAAAGGCGATCGAGCCTGCCGTCAGGTTCTACGAGAATCCGCCCACCACGCCGATGACGGTCACGACCCCCTGGTCAAGCATCCCGGTCAGCGCCGACGACTGGGCCGAGGCGTTCGACGCACCCGACCCGGGCACTCCCCACAACGAGGCGCGTGACCAGATCTGGGCGGAACTGCTCACCATCCTGGTGGACAAGCACGACGGCGACGCGCCGGCCGACCTGGTCCGCAAGTCGCTGCTGCGCGACAGGGAACTGCTCACGACCTTCAACCGCGCCTGGCCGCTGATCGAGCCGGCCGACCTCGTCGGAGACCTGTGGTCGGTGCCCGCCTACCTGCGGTTGTGCGCACCGTGGCTCAGCCCCGACGAGGTGCGGAAGCTGTAGCGCGCGGACGCCCAGGCCTGGACGGTGTCCGACCTGCCGCTCCTCGACGCGGCGCGGCAGCGGCTCGGCGACCCGGAGGCGTCGCGACGCAGGCGACGCAGGGAGGCCACGCTCGCCGCCCAGCGCGAGCACATGGCGCAGGTCGTCGAGAACCTGATCGAAGCCGACGACGACGGCGAGGGCCTGGTGACGCAGCTGCGCCGGGAGGACCTGCAGCGCAATCTGGTCGACGAGTCCGAGCTGCCCGCGCCCGACCCGGACCGGCTCGCCGGACCGTTCGCGCACGTCGTCGTGGACGAGGCGCAGGAGCTCACCGATGCGGAGTGGCAGATGCTGCTGCTCCGCTGCCCGTCCCGGAGCTTCACGATCGTCGGAGATCGCGCACAGGCCAGGCACGGGTTCACCGAGTCGTGGCAGGAACGGCTCAAGCGGATCGGGCTCGATCGGATCGAACTCGCCTCCCTGAGCATCAACTACCGGACGCCGGAAGAGGTCATGGCGGAGGCCGAGCCGGTCATCCGGGCCATGCTCCCGGACGCCAACGTGCCGGTCTCCGTCCGCAGCAGCGGCGTCCCCGTCAAGTACGGCTCGCTTTCGGAGCTGCGCTCGATCTTCGACAGTTGGCTCGCCGCCAATGCCGAGGGGACCGCCTGCGTCATCGGCCATCCCGCGTTCCAGGGCAGCGCGCGCGTCCGTTCGCTGTCCCCGGAACTGTCGAAGGGGCTCGAGTTCGACCTGGTCGTCCTCGTCGACCCGGAGAAGTTCGGCGAAGGCATCGAAGGGGCGGTCGACCGCTATGTCGCCATGACCAGGGCGACCCAGCGGCTCGTCATCCTCACGAGCTGACGTCTCGCCCGCGTACGGCGTCGATGCCGCGATGCCCGGGCTCCGACGACGGTGCCGCGCCCGCCCCTCCCGCTTGCCGCCACCGCCGGTCGCGCGGGCTCAGAACCGATAGCGGAGAATGCGTGCCCCTTGCCGGGACAAGGCCGTGCTGCGGGCCATGAGACGGCTCAGCGCGCGCAGGGGTTGCGGGAACAGGGCCGTTTCCGGTGCGCGGGTGACGAACTGCTCCTCGACCAGTTCGAGGCCGGCGTGCCAGGACTCCGGTTCGTGCGGGTCGTCGAAGCCCTGGGCGGCCTTGACGCCGAGCGCCTTGATCGTCGGGTGATATTTCATCGTCCAGGCGGCGAATCGCGTGTAGCCGTTGAGCGCGAGCTCGCCCGAAGGGAAGTGGCCGGTCAGCGCCCGGGTCAGCGACTGGAAGGAGTCGCCGGTCATGAAGGGGAACACCCCCTCGGCGACGATCATCGCCGGGCGGTCGCCGGGGACGGCTGTGATCCAGTCTGTACTGGTGAGGTCGGCTCCGACCAGGTGGGAAGGGCCGGGCAGGCACTCGGCCCGCAGGTCCACCACTTCCGGGAAGTCGATGTCGTACCAGTCGACGCCGGGCGGCGGAGCACAGCGGAACACCCGGGTGTCCAGGCCGCAGCCCAGGTCGAGCACCACGCATCCGGGATGAGCGGCCATGAAGGCGCGGACGACGTCGTCGAGCTTCTTGGTGCGCAGTGCCGTGCTGACGACGAGGCTGGGCTTGACCTTCAGCTTGCCGAAGTCGTAGTCGATGGTGTCTGCCAGGTCGGCGGCGAGCGTGTCGCCGAGGATCGGGCTGGGCCGTACGGCGTCCAGGGCCTTGGCGTAGAGAGTGAGGAGCGACGTTTCCTGGATCAGCCCGAGCTGGGGGTGCAGGCGGTGCATGGGGATTCCTTAACGGTGTAACGGATGACGGGCTGCGAGGTCCTGCAGCCACGTCAGGGAGTCGTGGGCGGCCTTGATGCGCTCGGTGCGGTGCCCCTCGCCGCCCACGATGTCGAGCCCTTCGTCGGCGATCTCGCCGAACGCGCTCAGGCTTTCGAGCTTGCGCTGGATGACCTTCTGCCAGGCGTCGTCTTCGATGCGGTAGTAGGAGACGCGATCGCCGGGCCTTCTCACCTTCTTGACCAGGCCGATGGCCGTGAGGAAACGCATGTTCGAGGTGAGCGAAGCCCGGCTGGCCTGGATGACGTCCGCGATCTGGCCGGCGGACTGCTCGGCCGGATCGCAGATCATGAGCCAGCCGAGGATGCGCCCGGTGATGGGCGGCAGCCCCCACTCCTCGACGCAGAAGGCCGCCACCCGCTCCACCCAGCGGAGCAGCCGGTCCTGCTGTGCCTCAGTGCTCATCGTCGCGTCCTCCCTTGTCGATCGCGTGCCGGTTCCGTGTGCCGGTTCACTGTGCCATGGCGGCCACCGTCTCGGAGGTGGGTGTCGGGGTGATGTCCGCGAGGCACTTGGGCTCGCCCGCGCAGCGGGTGACGAGGCCGTTGAAGGCCACGCGTTCCATGGCGTGCTCCATAACTGGTTGCTAGTTGTTTCAACTCTGACTGAAATGTCTATCAATGTCAATCTTTGCTTGGAACGACCCTCGATCGCCCGCGGCGGCGACCGCGCGGACTCCGACCCGAATCCGGCCTGACGCGTCCGCACACAGGTTTGGAGCATTGCTCCACATGGAGTACGGTTCCAGTGTTGGAGCGATGTTCCAAACGCTGCCCTCTGAGAGCCTCCGCCGGGCGGCCCTGGTCGAAGGAGCCTCGACGTGTACGACGTGGTGATCGTGGGGGCCGGCCCGGTGGGCCTGTTCCTCGCCGGTGAGCTGGCGCTGGCGGACTGCTCGGTCCTGGTGCTGGAGCGGGACGAGGAGCCGTCCACACCGTGGAAGACGCTCCCGCTGGGGATGCGGGGCCTGAACCCCGGATCGATGGAGACGTTCTACCGCCGCGGGATGCTGGGAGAGCTACTGAAAGGCTCGGGCGCCGACGGGGCGCAGGTCGGCGCGGACCCCGGCGCGCGGGAGGCGCCCGCGCCTCGTGCCGTGAGCCATTTCGCGGGCATGCCGCTCGACCCGGCCGGCATCGACACCGCCGCCCTTCCGTTCCGGCTGCCCGGCCCGGCGATGGAGGGCATCATGACCAGCCTCGACGCGGTCTGCACGGTGCTGGCCGAGCGGGCGGCCCGGCTCGGCGTACAGGTCGTGCGGGGTGCTGCCGTCGAGGCCGTGGCCCAGGACGGCGACACCGTCGTCGCCCGCGCAGGCGGGCGCGACCACCCGGCGCGCTGGCTCGTGGGATGCGACGGCGGGCGCAGCACGGTGCGCGAGCTCGCGGGCTTCCGCTTCGCCGGCACGCCGCCGCTGTTCACCGGCTACGTCGCCCACGTCACCTTCGCCGATCCGCATGCGCTGCGCCTGGGCTTCACCCTGACGCCGACCGGCATGTATCTGCGGACGCCCTTCGATGGACATCTGGGCATGATGGATTTCGACGGCGGCGCCTTCGATCGCTCGCAGCCGTTGACGCGCGAGCACCTTCAGACGGTCCTGCGCCGGGTCTCCGGCACCGACGCGACCATCACCGAGGTGCATCTCGCCTCCAGCTTCACCGACCGCGCGATGCAGGCCACGACCTACCGGCACGGCCGCGTCCTGCTCGCCGGCGACGCCGCCCACATCCACTCCCCGCTCGGCGGCCAGGGCCTCAACCTCGGCATCGGCGACGCCGTGAACCTCGGATGGAAGCTCGCCGCTACCGTCCACGGCACCGCGCCGGACGGCCTGCTCGACACCTACACCTCCGAACGCCACCCCGTCGGCGCGGCGATCCTCGACTGGTCACGCGCCCAGGTCGCGACCATGAACCCCGGCCCCAACGCCCCGGCCCTGCGACGCCTCGTCCACGATCTGCTCGCCACCCGCGACGGCACCACTCACGTGTTCCGCAGCACCTCGGGACTGTTCCATCGCTACGACCTGGGCGATGAGCACCCACTCGTCGGCCGGACCGCCCCGGACTTCCACTTCGCCGACGGCACCCGCCTCGGCGACCTGCTGCGCGAAGGACAGGGCGTCGCGCTCGACTTCACCACCGGCCAGTGCCTGCACGACGCGGCGACGAGCTGGAAGGACCGGATCCGCTACGCGGCCGGGCCGGTGCGCGACGACCTCGGATTCGGCGCCCTACTGATCCGGCCCGACGGCGTCGTCGCTTGGACCGGCGGACGCGACCCCGACCGCGAGGCGTTCCGGCACGCTGCGGCCCGCTGGTTCGGCGACCCGACCCTCATCGCGGCTTAGGAAGGGCTCGGCGCGGCCGAGGAGGCCCTGCAGACGAAGGCGCTACAGACGAAGGTTCTACGGACGAAGGTTCTACGGACCAAGGCACTGCAGAGCAAGGGCAGGTGACCCTGGCGCTCAAGAAGCGCCGCCTAACCCTGGCACTCCAAGAAACTCCGCGGGTCGATCCGCGGCGTCGGCGAGCGGGCTGATCCGCAATCGGGCGGCCGAAGTGGCGCGCCAATGGAACAGCGATGGAACAACGGCACGCTGTGAAGCGACCGTCAGGAACCGGTACTCCCCGCGCACGCTTCTTCCATGAACGGTTTCTCCCTTGAACCCGTGCCGAGCGAGGCGTCGTCAAGTCGTCAAAAGGGCGGTGTCTCGAGGTCGCGCTGGATGAAACTTGCTCCCGATTCGTCCTGTGATGTGCCGTTGTCCTGCGCTTCCCTGCCGCGACTGTCGGCATCGGCTGTCCGCTTTGTCTGCCTGCCCGCTGCTTGTGCCGGGGTTTCTGCGGGGGTTTGTGCTGGTGGGGTGGTGGGAGGGCATGGTGGGGCCATGATCGTGTCTGGTGCTCCGGGGAGGTCGGCGGGC